>NZ_CAXAQF010000027.1:0-66282 GCF_963970735.1 Pseudomonas sp. RA_35y_Pfl2_P32 | reverse complement strand
TTTTTACCCAGGTCGATGGCGGCGATAGCTACGTTGTTCATGAGAATGGTCTCCGATGGGCCCCTTGCGAAAGCTTAGTGAGCTATCGCAAGGGGCGGTGGGGGTAACCATTTCATTAGTGATTCTGGCTGCTCTCAGATCCCGCATACACCCACCACATTTATGCGGGCCGCCAGGCCCGCACCTACAAGTACCCTCTGCGTCAACTACCAGTGCACCGGCTGACAAGCCAGCCACCCGCGCGTCGGCGTAGCTTGGTGGCGTGGGCGAACGACGCGATACGCGCTCCAACCTCAATAACAACAAGACCTCTGGTGACCCATGAGTACAGTAGATCCGATCACCCTGGCGGTGGTGCGCGGCGCGCTCGAGACTGCGCAGCGGGAAATGACCCTGACCCTGGAAAAAACCGGTCGCTCGAGCGTGTTCAACCTCGCTCACGACTATTCCAATGCCCTGTTCGACCACCTTCCGGAAATGATCCTGCAAGGCCAGGACATCCCCATCCACCTCGGCTCGCTTATCCCGGCGATGAAGTGCGTCGCCGGCTTCTTCGGCGACGACATCCACGAAGGCGATGTGATTTACCACAACGACCCGGCCTACAAAGGCAGTCATATCCTCGACTGCTGCATGTACAAACCGGTGTTCTACCAGGGCGAACTGGTGTTCTGGGCCGTGTGCAAAGGCCACCTGACCGACATCGGTGGCCCGGTGCCCGCCGGCTACAACCCCGACGCCAAGGAGATCTACGCCGAAGGCCTGCGCATCCCCCCGGTCAAGCTCTGGTCCCAGGGCAAGCGCCGCGAGGACGTGATCAACCTGCTGCTGACCAACATGCGCGCCCGGGCCTACCAGGAAGGTGATCTCAACGCGCAATACGGCGCCTGCACCGTCGGCGAACGGCACTTGCTGCACTTGCTCGAGCGTTATGGGGTGGAGCAGGTGCGGGCCTGCATCGCCGAACTCAAGGACATGGCCGATCGGCACATGCGCGCCCTGCTGCGCGAAGTCCCCGACGGTTTCTACAGTGGCACCGCGGTGCTGGAAGATTCCGGCCACGGCCTGGGCGAGCTGGCAATCACCGCGCGGGTGGAGATTCGCGGCGACGAGGCCCACGTGCTGATCGAAAGCCCGCCCCAGGTGCCGTACTTCATCAACTCCTATGCCGGCAACTCGGTGTCGGGGGTGTACCTGGGATTGATGATGTTTGCCCAGGTGCCGCCGCCCTACAACGAAGGCCTGTACCGCTGCGTGACGGTGGACCTCGGGCCGCCCGGCACCCTGTGCAATGCCGCAGAACCGGCGCCCCACGTCAACAGCACCACCACGCCCATGGAAACCCTCGCGGACGCGGTGCGCCAGGCCCTGGAACAAGCCGCGCCGGAGCGAGTCACGGCGTCCTGGGGCCACGCCAGCGGGATCAACATTGCCGGCCATGACCCGCGCAATGGCAACGCCGAATACGTGACCATGGTCCTCGCCTCGATCATCTCCGGCGCTGGCGCCAACCAGGCCATGGACGGTTGGCCGGCGTGCGGGCCGCTGTGCTGCTTCGGCGCGCTGATGTCCGGTGACATCGAGTTGCTCGAGTACTCTTACCCGATCCTGATCCACCGCTACAGCCTGATGACCGACAGCGGTGGCGCCGGTGAATTTCGCGGCGGCTCAGGGACCCGTATCGAAATCGAACCGCTGGACCACGGGATGACGGTGGTCGGCTTCGGCGAAGGCCGGCAACTGCCCACGGCGGGGGCCGCAGGTGCCAATAACGTGCTGCTGGAACCGAAACTGGGGCGGCTGATCCACCGCAAGGTCGATGGCGCAGAAGACCACTTCACCTACAACGCACAACTGACGGCCCAGCCGGGCGAACGGGTGATCAACCTCAACCCCGGCGGCGGTGGCTATGGCAACCCGTTGCGCCGGCCCGTGAGCCGCGTGCTGGAAGATGTCCGCAACGGCCTGGTGTCGCCCGAAGGCGCGCGCCGCGAATACGGCGTGGCCATCGACGGCAACGGCCAGGTCGACGACGCCGCGACCCACGCCCTGCGCACCCCCCACTGATCATGCCCAGCCCCTTGAGCCATCTGGAATCCGACACCATGAGCCAACCACACTATCGCCTGGGCATCGACGCCGGCGGCACCTTCACCGACTTCATCCTCGCCGATCGCCAGGGCAACGTGCAGTTGTTCAAAGCCCCCTCCACCCCCCAGGACGGCACGCTGGCGATCCGTAACGGCCTGGCGCAAATCGCTGACGCCATCGGCCGCACCCCGGCCCAGATCATTGCCGACTGCGACCTGTGCATCAACGGCACCACCGTGGCCCTCAACGCCCTGATCGAAAAGACCGGGGTCAAGGTCGGCCTGCTGTGCACCGAAGGGCATGAGGACAGCCTGGAAATCCGCCTGGGCCACAAGGAGGACGGGCACCGCTACGACGCCAGCTATCCGCCCGCCTACATGTTGGTGCCGCGCCACCTGCGCCGGCCCATCAGCGGCCGGATCATCAGCGATGGGCGTGAGCATACGCCGCTGGATGAGCAGGCGATCCATGCAGCCATCGAGTACTTTCGCCAAGAGCACGTCAAGGCGGTGGCGATTTCCTTCGTCTGGTCGGTGCGCAACCCCAGCCACGAACAACGCGCCGCCGAACTGGTACGCGCAGCACTGCCGGACGTGTTCGTCTGCACCGGCAATGAAGTGTTCCCGCAGATCCGCGAGTACACCCGCACCTCCACCACCGTGGTCAACGCCTACCTGAGCCCGGTGATGGGTCGCTACATCGAGCGCATCGACGCGCTGTTCGAAGAGCTCGGGGCACGACAGCCGACGCGCTACTTCCAGTCCAACGGCGGCCTGGCCCCCGGCCTGGTAATGCGCGAACGCGCGGTCAACGCCATCAACTCCGGCCCCGCCTCCGCGCCCCAGGCCGGCCTGTGCGTGGCCCAACCGTTCGGCATCGACAACGTGATCACCGTCGACATGGGGGGCACCTCGTTCGACATCACCCTGAGCAAGGCCGGGCGCACCAACTTCAGCAAGGACACCGACTTCCTGCGCTACCGCATCGGCGTGCCGATGATCCAGGTCGAAACCCTCGGCGCCGGCGGCGGCTCGATTGCCTTCCTCGACGACTTCGGCATGCTCCAGGTCGGCCCGCGCAGTGCCGGGGCCAATCCGGGGCCGGTGTGCTACGGCAAGGGCGGCGTCGAGCCGACGGTCACCGACGCCAACCTGGCCCTCGGTTACCTGGCCGATGGCGCGTTGCTTGGCGGCAGCATTCGCTTGAACCGCCAGGCGGCGATCGAGGCGATTCGCAGCAAAATTGCCGAGCCCCTGGGCATCAGCGTGGAGCGGGCGGCCACCGGCATCATCACCCTGGTCAACCTGAACATGGTCAGCGGTATCCGCCGGGTCTCGGTGGAACGCGGCTACGACCCCCGGGACTTCGCCCTGATCGGTGCCGGAGGCGCGGCGGGCATGCACGTCATGCGCCTGGCCGAGGAGATCGGCAGCAACGTGGTGCTGATCCCCAAGGTCGCCTCGGGCCTGTGTGCCTACGGGCAGATTCTCTCGGACATCCGCTACGACCAGTTGACCACCCTGCCCATGCGCCTGGACGACGACCGGGTCGACCTGCCCCTGCTCAACCGGACCCTGGGCGAGCTGCGCGAACGGGGCATGGACAACCTGCGCGAAGACGGCTTCGACGCCGGCAACAACGTCGAGTGTCGGTACAACCTGGAGATCCGCTACCTGGGCCAGATCCACGAATGCAGCGTCGAACTGTCCTGCGACCAGCTCGACCCAAGCGCCCTGGCGGCCTTGCGCGATGCCTTCCACACTCGGCACAAGGCGCTGTTCTCCTACAGCGAACCGCAAAGCCCGATCGAGTTGGTCAACCTCGAATGCTCGGTGATCGCGCGCCTGCAACGCCCGCCCATGCCCGAGTTGCCGCCCGCCACCAGCAACGCCCCGGCCCAGGCCAGCAGCCACCGTCCGATGTTGTTCGATGCCCAGGCGGCCTGGCAGCAGACCCCGGTGTACAACGGTGAGCACCTGCAGGCCGGGCAGACGGTCGAGGGGCCCTGCGTGATCGAGGAAGCGACCACCAACATCGTGGTGCCGCCGGGCTGGCGCGCGACCCTCGCGCCGTCTGCCACCTACCGGCTGACGCGTGGCGGTTGACCCCTTGTAGCCATTGGCAAATGATGGCTTCCACGCGGCGCCGCCGGTCCTGGCGGCGCCGTCCTCAGAAGAACAACAACACGAGGGCAGCCATGGCACACACCGTTTCCACCCGCCACTGGTCCGACAGCGAACGCCAGCCCCGCTGGGCGCAAGCGATCGGCAGTGCCTATTTCCCGTTGTCCCTGGAGTTTGCCGCCAGCGACCGTTTCAGCGGCAACCTGCAAATCTGGGAAACCGCCAGCACGCCCCTGACCCTATCGCGCCTGCGTTCCAGTCAGCTCGGCTATTCGCGCAGCAAGGCCCAGGTCAGCGAAGACCAGCAAGCCTGCTACCTGGTAACCGTACCGCGGCGCAGTGAGGTGCATTTCGAGCAGGACGGCCGCGCCCTGCACTGCCAGCCCGGCGGGTTCATTTTCGAGCGCGGTGATGCGCCTTATCGCTTTCACTACGCCAGCGACAATGACCTGTGGGTGTTCAAGCTGCCGGAGCAAGCACTGCACGGCCAACTGCGCGGTGCCGAACGCTATACGCGCTTTTGCTTCGACGCCCGGCGTGCCCTGGGCCGAATCTTCGTCGATCAGTTGGCGATGTGCGCCGCGCGCTTTGACGAGTGCGACGCCAGCGCGCGCCACATGTTGCTGGAACAGGCCCTCTCGACCCTGCTGATGGCCCTGCGCGACGATGAGCGCGTGCTCAGCAGCGAGAGCTCGAACCTCGCCGCCCTGCACCTGCAACGCATCGAACGCTACGTTGAACAACAACTGAGCAACCCCGACCTCAACCCGCAGCAGATCGCCGAGGCCTGCGGGGTGTCGGTGCGCTACCTGCACAAACTCTTCAGCAGCACCCCCTACAGCCTGGGCGAGTGGATTCGCCGGCGCCGGCTCGAGGCCGTACACCGTGGCCTGCTCGACCCCAACTGCCACCTGTCGATCGGCGCCCTGGCCATGCGCTGGGGCTTCAGCGACCAGGCGCAGTTCACCCGCAGCTTCCGCCAGCATTTCGCCTGCACCGCCCGTGAAGTCCGCGCCAGCCGACCCACCTGATCCCACCAGCCCCAACCGGTTCTGCTTCAGGCGGAAATCCGCTAGGCTTGGTTTTTTCTCTCCAGGATGGACCCAGGTATGCCCGTGCTCGACACCTCCCTGCAAGACACCGCCGCCCCCGAAGGCGTTTGTTATGGCTGCGGCAGCCGCAACCCCCATGGCTTGCACATCAAGAGCCGCTGGCATGAGGATGGCGTGCACGTGGTGGCCGAGCACCTGCCGGACGCCAAGTACTGCGGCTGGCCGGACCTGGTCTACGGCGGCTTGATTGCCATGCTGGTGGACTGCCATTCCAACTGGGCAGTGATGGCTTACCACTACCGCGCCGAACAGCGCGAACCCGGCAGCCTGCCGCGCATCAACTGCGTCACCGGCAACCTGGGCATCAAGTTCATCAAGCCCACCCCCATGGGCGTACCGCTGACCTTGCGGGCGCGGGTCGAAGGTGACGTCGGGCGCAAGAGCCGGGTGATCTGCGAGGTGTATGCCGGCGAGGTGCTCACCGCCGTCGGCGATTCGGTGTTCGTGCGGGTCGACACCGGACAACTGGCCGCTGCCGCCCACGGTCGCGAGACCGCTTCGGACAACTGAGGATGATCGGCGGGCAGCGCCAGGGCGATGCCCTTCCCTGGCGTTACTGGTGGGCCACCTTGTAGCGCACGCAGTCCTTGTAGAAGCTCTCGCGCACCGCCGCCGGCTTGAACCGCGACGGGCTGTCGTAGGTCTGCTCGGTAATGCCCAGGGCCATCATGCGCATCCACGACTTGTTGAACCTGTAGGTCTTGATCTTCTGCCGCGCGGCATACAGGGAAACCCCCGACAGCTTGAGCTCCTGGGCCCTGGCCGCAGTACCGGCGCCCCAACTGCAGACATACCGGTCGTTGGCCGGCAACTCCTTGGCCTGTACAGCTGCCGCGACGCTGACCAGGGCAACCAGGATCAGCGCGCTCAGTAGATTTCGCATTAGATATTCCGCCTAACCACCTGAAATTCCGGCAATTTTGACGACACATCGAATGCTCAGGGGCCAGCAAATTGCCTTATCGCTGAAGCTGGCGCTCCCACAGGGGCGGAAACAGCTCGTGCTCCATCGGCACATCGGCGGCCAGCGCCTCGCGCAGCCCCGGAAAATCCGGGGACGTCGCCCAGGGTCGCGGGGCATGGCGCACGTCATCACCGATCACCCGCACCGAAAACGCCCGGCGCCGATTTTTTCCGCCCACCCCTGAGGATGCATGCAGGGTCAGCATGTTGAAGCACACCATGTCCCCCGGTGCCAGCTCCCAGCCCAGGATCGGGAAGTCCTCGCGGTGATTCTCGATGTCGGGCAACTCGCCCAGGGTGCCCTCGGTAAACCACTTGGCCTGGCTGTCCATGAACGAGCGCGGCATCAGCCAAGGCCCCTTGTGGGAGCCACCGATGAATTCCAGGGTCGAGGCCCTGGGCACCGGGTCGACGGGAATCCAGAAACTCACGGTGTCCGAACCACTGATGTTGTAGTACGGCTGGTCCTGGTGCCAGGGGGTGCGCTGACGGGTGTTGGGTTCCTTGACCAGCAAGTGGTCGTGGTACAGGCGCACCTGCTGGCTGCCGAGCAAGGCAGCCGCGATGGGCCCCAGGGCCGAGTTGAAGATGAAGTCGCGGTAGTCGCGGTTTTCCTGCCAGTTGCAGAAGTCCTCGAAGAACCAGCCCGGATCGCTGGCACTGCTGGCGACCTTGGCCCGTGGGCTGGGAGCGGCCAGGTTGGCCTCGATGCCCGCGGTCAATTGGCTGATCTGCTCTGGGGTAAACGCGTTGCGGATGCACACGGCACCCTGGGTCTGGTAGGCCTGCACCGCCTCTTCGCTGATGGGACAGGTAAAACCGGCGTCGGCCAATCGGCTCATTTCGTTCATGACGTTGGCCTCACTCACCGTAAATGTCGAAATTGAAGTACTTCTTGGCGATCTGCTCGTACTCGCCGGACTGCCGGATGCTGGCCAGGGCGGTGTTCAGTTGCTGCTTGAGCTCGGGTTCGTTCTTGCGAATGCCGATGGCCACGCCGTCGCCAATGATGCTTTTGTCGGTGATCGGCTCGCCGGCGAAGGCAAAGTCCTGGCCCTGGGTTTTTTGCAGCAATCCGGCATCGGCCTGCACCGAGGCCTGGAAGGTGGCCTCCAGGCGCCCGTTGATCAGGTCGGAAAACACCTGGTCCTGGGTCTGGTAGGTATGGATGTTGACGCCCTGGTTGCCCCATTGCGCGCGGGCGAAGGCTTCATGCAGGGTGCCTTGCACCACGCCCACGGACTTGCCCTTGAGGGAGGCGGCGGTGGGCAGCAGCCCGCTGCCTTTCCTGGCCACCAGCGACGACGGCGCGGTGTAGATCTTGTCGCTGAAATCCACCTGCTGGCGGCGCGCGGCGGTGGCGCTGAAGGCCGACAGGATGGCGTCGAACTTGCGCGCCTTCAAGGCCGGGACCATGCCGTCGAAATTCTGCTCGACCCAGATGCACTTGACCTGCAGTTCGGCACACAGGGCGTTGCCCAGGTCGATATCAAAACCGCTCAGCGAGCCGTCCGGCTGCTTTTGTTCGAACGGTGGGTAGCTGGGGTCGACGCCAAATTTGATCACCGGCTGGGCCTGGGCCAGGGGCGCGAACAGGGCGCCGAGCAACAGGGCGCGGTAGCGACGTTTCAAGAGCTGCATGTAGACCTCGTCTTTTATTGGTTTTCACGGTTGGGCAGGTCGTCATTCAAGGGTGGAGCGGTAAAAAGGCCTCGGTCAGCTTGACCCAGAAACCGGCCCCCCGCAGCAGGATGTCGTCGTTGAAGTCGTAGCGCGGGTCGTGGGCCATGCAGCTTTTTTCCCCGTCACCGTTGCCGATGATCAGGTAACAGCCAGGGACTTGCTGCAGGAAGTAGGCAAAATCCTCGCTGCCGTTGAAGGGCACAATGTCGTTCAGGACCTCGTCCTCACCCAACCAGTCAGTGGCCACCTGGCTGGCAAAGCGGGTCATCTGCGCATCGTTGACCAGCAGCGGGTAGTCGGCACTGTAGTGGATATCGGCGCTCGCGCCGAATGCCTGGGCCTGGGCGTGAATCAACTGCTTGATCTGGCTCTCCAGACGGTCCCTGACGGTGTTGTTCAGCGCCCGCACCGAGATCAGCATCTGCGCGCTGTCGGGAATCACGTTGGAGGCCTTGCCGGCGTTGATCGAGCCGACGGTAATCACGCTCATGTCCTGGGGTGAGACATTGCGCGAGACGATGGTCTGCAAGGCCATGATGATGCTGGCGCAAACCACCACCGGGTCCACGGTCAAATGGGGCATCGCACCATGCCCACCGACCCCGTGGACGGTCACCGTGACCTGATCGGCGGAGGCCATGAACGGTCCGGCCCGAAAGCCCAGCTTGCCCACCGGGTAGCCGGGCATGTTGTGCGCCGCGAACACCGCGTCACAGGGAAACTGTTCCAACACCCCCTCCTGGATCATCCGCCGAGCACCCGCCAGGCCCTCCTCGGCCGGCTGGAAAATCAAATGCACGGTGCCGTCGAAGGGGTGGTCATGGGCCAGGGCATAGGCCGCCGCCAACAGCATCACGGTGTGCCCGTCGTGCCCGCAGGCGTGCATCTTCCCCGGGATCCGGCTGGCATACGGCAGGCCGGTCTTCTCCAGGATCGGCAGCGCGTCCATGTCGGCGCGGATGCCGATCACCCGGGTGCTGGTGCCTTTTTTCAGGGTGCCGATCACCCCGGTCTCCGCCAGCCCGCGCGTCACCTGATAACCCCACAGGCTTAGACGCTCGGCGACCAGGGCGCTGGTCTCGACTTCCTGGTAGCCGAGTTCGGGGTTGGCGTGGAGCTGATGGCGCAGCGCGCGCATCTCCTGTTCGATTTCTTGCAACAGCGGCAGGGACTGGGTCATGGTCAGCAATTTCCTTGTTGAACGTCAGGCCGGGATTGCGCACAGTGCCAAGGCGTTTTCTGCCAGGTCCTGCAGCTCCCTGGCACAGGTGCAGCGCGTGGTCGCTATGGGTCCGAGCTTAGAGCCAGGGAGCCGGCGCCGACAGGCAATCGAAAGTCAACAGGGCAACCCAGGGTTAACAGCGGTGGACACCATGAAGTTCTATCAACTCAATGCACTGGTGGCCGTGGCCGACGCGGGCAGCATCCGTGGCGCCGCCAAGCGCCTGGACACCTCGCCGGCCGCGGTGACCAAGGCGATCCAGAAACTGGAAGCCGACACCGCGACCCAGTTACTGATCCGCAACACCTCGGGGATCGTGTTCACCGAACTGGGCAAGAAGCTGTTGATCCAGGCCCGCTTGCTGGTGGCGCAGATGGTCAACGCCCGCCAGGTGCTGGCCGACAGCAATGGCGAACTGGTGGGACGCTTGTCGGTGGCGGTGACCCCCTGGCTGGCGATGACGCTGATGCCCAAGGCGGTGGTGCGCTTTCGCCAGTTGTTCCCGCAGGTGCAACTGGAACTGTATGAGGGGCTGTCGTCGGTGGCCTGCCCGCTGCTGCGCGATGCCAGCGTCGACCTGTTTATCGGGCGCCTGGACACGCGGTTTTCCAGCAGCGACCTGACCTACCTGCCGCTGTTCACCGCCGACTGTGCGGTGGTGGCCCGCCGGGAACACCCGCTGGCGGACAGCCGGCGCATGGAGGACCTGGCGGCGGCCGACTGGATCATGGCGTCGCAGCAGGACGGCACGATCTCCACCCAGGGCCATGTGCACTTCGCCCATTCGCTGTCGATCATCCTCAGCCTGCTGCGCGAAACCGATATGCTCAGCGTCTTTCCCTGGCCGCTGGTGGAGCTCTGCGCACAACGCGAAGGCCTGTGCGCCCTGCCCTTGCGCGAGCCGGTGGGCAGCGCTTCGGTCGGTGCCATCAGCCGCAGCGGGCAACCGCTGCGGCCAGCGGCGGAGCGGTTCCTGGAATGCCTGATCGAAACCATCCACTTCGAGATGGGCCATGCCCACTCGCCGTATCGACGCATGTTGCAGACCGTGGATTTACTGGTGTGAGGCGCTCAGGATGACGCCGTGGCAGACCTGTACCTTTTGACCCGGTACATCTCGCCATCCGCATGGCGGAGCAGCGTATCGGCATCCTGGCCGTCGGCGGGATAACAGGCCACGCCGATGCTGCACGAGGGCATGCTGATCGCACCAAATTCGGCACCCAGCGGCTCGGCCATGGCCGCGAGGATCTGCGCCACCTTGTGCGCCACCGCGTCCGGCGACTGGATGTCGGTCAACAGCACCGTGAACTCATCCCCCCCCATCCGGGCCACCGTGTCCGTCTCGCGCACACACGCGTGCAGCCGGCGGGCGATCGTACAGAGCACCCGATCGCCAGCGGCGTGGCCATGGATATCATTGATCTGCTTGAAGTCATTGATATCCAGGAACAGCAACGCCAGCGTGCGCTGCTGCCGGTGGGCGGCGTGCAGCGCTGAGTCCAGTCGATCATTGAACAGCGAGCGGTTGGTCAGTTGGGTCAGCGGATCATGATGGGCGAGAAACCGTAGCTCCTGCTCGGCCTGCCACAGGGCCGTCACGTCCCGAGCGACGCCGATCCGCGCCCCCACCTCCTCGGACCAGAACGCCGCCCACAGGATGTGGACGACAGCGCCATCCTTGCGCAGATAGCGGTTGCGAAAATCCACATGGGGCTGGCCATTCATGACCCGGACAATCGAAGCCCGCGTGATCGCCAGGTCGTCAGGGTGCATGTAGTCGGTGATCGGGGTGCCGATCATCTCATCGGCGCGGTAACCGAGCAGCGTCTCGCAGGCGTCGCTGACAAATGCAATCTGGTTATCCCGATCAACGACAAACACCGTGTCCAGCATCAGATGGATCAGTTTGGGATAGAGCGCTTGCAGGTCTACGGCCATAGGTCAGTGCAATCTGGTTCGAATCGACTGATCATGCCCGATCACCCGGGGCGCCGGCTAGGGATCCTTGGGCAGACAGGTTCAATCACTGATGACCTGCCCTGTACGCGAGCGGGTTGAACACCTGCAACGTGGCAGCCCCTCTGGAAAAGTCTCCTGCACTCAATGGACAAAGACAGCTTGAATGACGACCTTCTACGGTTTTCAGGGCAGCACTACAAAAAAACTAGACTGTAGTAAACACTACACATACACTCGATATCGATGATGTGAAGCAAATCAAACAAACCCATAAGAACCGCACACATGACCAATTTGCGAGAACGCCTCACTGATCCTGCGCTGAACCCAACGCCTTCTGAACGCAAGGTGATCCGCGCATTGCTCGACCACTACCCGCGCAGCGGTTTGGGGCCCATGGCCAAACTGGCTGGACATGCCGGCGTCAGCGATCCGACCATCATGCGCCTGGTCAAAAAGCTGGGGTTCATTGGTTATGGTGACTTCCAGGATGCCTTGCTCAGTGAGATGGACCATCGCCTGCGCTCCCCTGTCACCCTCTTGCAACCCCGCTCGCACTCCTCCCAGGACGATTCCTGGACGAGGTACCTGGATGAGAGCAGTCGCAGCCTGCAAGAAACCCAGGCGCTGACCCAACCTGAAGATGTGCGCGTGCTGGTTGAGCTCATACTCGATACCCGTCACCAGATTTATTGCTTTGGTGGACGCCTGAGCAGTTTCCTGGCCGGCTACCTGGTGGGTCACCTGCGCCTGCTGCGCCCAGGCTGCCATGCACTGGAAGACAACGCCCAACTGCCGGACCGCCTGTACGACGTCCAGCGCCAGGACATTGTCCTGCTGTTCGACTACCGCCGTTATCAGACCCAGGCGCTGCGCGTTGCCAACGCCGCCAAGGCACGTGGGGCACGCGTCGTGCTGTTCACCGACATTTACGCCTCGCCCTTGCGCGAACTCGCCGACCTGGTCATCAGCGCCCCCGTTGAGTCGATCTCTGCCTTCGACACGATGGTGCCGGCCCTGGCGCAGGTTGAAGCCCTGATTGCCGCTCTCACAGTGCGCACCACGGACCTGGAAGATCGCCTGGAAGGCATCGACAAACTGCGCACCCGTTTCGCCGCCCACCTCCTTGAGGAAAAACAATAATGTTCACACTCCCTCATCAATCGCCACGCGACCTTCCCTACGTGCACGGCCACACCGCCCTGCTGCTGGTGGACATGCAACGTGCCTGGCTAGACCCGCAGTTCGATCCACATTTACACGACCCTGAGGCGCAGTATTTCCTGACACGCACTCAGGCCGAGGTCATCCCCAACCAGCAGCGGCTCCTCAAGACGATGCGCGACGCCCAGCAAAATGTGCTTCATACCATCATCGAAAGCCTCACGGCCGACGGGCGTGACCGCTCCCTGGACCACAAGCTGTCGGCTATGCACTTGCCCAAGGGCAGTTACCCCGCCGGCATCATCGACGAACTGGCCGCCCGTGAAAACGAAGTGATCTTGCCCAAGACCTCATCCGGGGTGTTCAACTCCACCAACATCGATTACGTGCTGCGCAACCTTGAGACCCGCCATTTGATCATCGCGGGTATCGTCACCGATCAGTGCGTGGACATGGCGGTGCGCGATGCGGCGGATCGCGGCTACCTGGTGACGCTGGTCGAAGATGCGTGTGCCACCTACACATCGGCCCGGCACCAGGCCTGCCTGCAAGCAATCAAAGGCTATTGCTGGATCACTGACACCGAGACCGTGATCCAACGGCTGCAGGAGATGCAAGCATGAGCCGGCCCACACCTGACACTGGCATGATCGGCCCTGTTGCGATGACCACGATCGTCACCACCGACTTGATCGGCATCACCCGCGGTCGCTCATTTCCCACCGACGAACTTGAAAGCTATCAAGCCAGCGGCTGTGGCTGGGTGCCCGCCAACAGTGCACTGACCCCACAGGATGTAGTGGCCGAGAACAATCCCTGGGGCGCTTATGGCGACTTGCGGCTGATCCCGGACATGCACACTCGCGTCAAGGTACCTAACGGTCCCGACGCCACTGCACCGGGCCTGGATTTCATTCACGCCGATATTTGCGAGACCGATGGTCGGCCCTGGGCGGCGTGTCCGCGCACACTGTTGCGCACCGAAGTCGAACGCTACCGCGACCAATTGGGCCTGGAGGTCACGGCTGCTTTCGAACACGAGTTCAACCTCGGCGAGTTGGATGCGCCGCTCTCGCACCGGGCATTCTCGCTAGGCGCCCAGCACCACGCGGCCAGCTTTGGCGGCTGGCTGCTCAGTGCCTTGAGGGCCGGCGGGGTCGAGCCTGAAATGTTCCTGCCCGAGTACGGCAAGGCGCAGTACGAAATCACCTGCCGCCCGACCCAAGGCGTTGCCGCGGCCGACCGGGCGGTGAACGTGCGCGAAATCACCCGCGAAATCGCTCGCCAGATGGGCCTGGCCATCAGCTTCTCACCCAAGCTGCAAGAGGATGGCGTCAGCAACGGGGTGCACCTGCATATCAGCCTGCAGGACCAACAAGGCAACCCGGTGATGTACGACCCCGACACCAGCAATGGCTTGTCGACACTGGGCCAGCATTGGGCTGCCGGCGTGTTGAAGTACTTGCCAGCATTGTGTGCTTTCAGCGCTCCGACGCCGATCTCCTACCTGCGCTTGAAGCCCCATCACTGGAGTGCGTCCTACGCCTGCCTGGGGCAACGCAACCGTGAAGCTTCGCTGCGCATTTGCCCGACGATCACCATTGGCGGCAAATCACCGGCAAACCAGTACAACCTTGAGTTCCGACCGCTGGACGCCACTGCTTCGCCGCACCTGAGCATGGCAACGGTATTGATCGCCGGCCGGCTGGGCATCGAACAGAAACTCGCGCTGAACGCCACCACCGATGAAGAGCCCGACACCCTGACCGACGAACAACGGCAGGCGCGCCACATCGTCGCTCTACCAGGCTCCCTGGGCGAAGCTCTGGATTGCCTGCGCCACCACTATGAGCTGTTCGAAGCGCTGCCGAAACTGATGCTGGACGCTTACTTCGCGATCAAGACTCAGGAGCTCAAGTCGACAGATTCATTCACTCCTACCGAACTCTGTGACCACTATGCCCGCATCTACTGAAAACCCGGAACAGGGCTTGTACAGCGAGCCGGTCTACACCCTGAGCCAAGAGGATTCCGGGCACCCGGTGATCCTGGTGTGTGAGCATGCAAGCCCCTACATACCGCAGCAACTGGAGCGCCTGGGGCTCAGTCGCGAGGCGGCACGCGAGCATATTGCCTGGGACATCGGCGCCCTGGACCTGGCGCAACAATTGTCAAAAGCCCTGGGGGCAACCCTGATCTCGGCAGGTTATTCACGTCTGCTGATTGACCTGAATCGCCCCCTCGAGGCGCCTGACAGCATTCCAGAGCGCAGTGAAATCTATCCGGTGGCCGGCAACCAGAACCTCGACGAGACCGCACGTCAGTATCGACGGGACTGCCTGTTCGACCCTTTTCATCAAAGGCTCAGCGCCCTGATCGACGCCCGGCTTGCCGCTGGCCGCGCCGTACGAGTCGTTGGGATTCACAGCTTCACCCCGATCTACTTCGGCCAGCCACGCACCCTGGAAATCGGCGTGTTGTACGCTCGCGCCCAGGCCTATGCCCAACGTTTGCTCGAAGGCCTCGCGGCCCAGGGTCTCAAGGCGGCGGCGAACCAGCCGTATGAAATCAACCCGCTGGAGGATATGACCGTCCCCTTTCACGGTGATAGTCGCGGCATTGAGGCTGCGCTGATCGAGGTCAGGAACGACCTGCTACGCAGCCCGCAAGCCGTACAGGCTTGGTCGGATGCTTTAGCTCCACTGCTCTGAACGCTGTTGCTTGGTAAATCGGTAATACAACTATAAAAACACCGCTTGGGCGCCTTTAAACCTGCCGGGTTCAAAAACTTGCTTCAGTCGCCGCCGTTACCCGGCAGTGACTGGGCATCCGCCTTACTCGCTTACGGAGTACCCTGTCATGGCCGTCGAAAATTTTGGTTATAAACAAGAATTAAAACGCAGTTTGTCGCTCGCCGACCTGGTGGTCTATGGAATGATCTTCATGATTCCCATCGCCCCCTTCGGTGTGTACGGCTACGTCAACCAAGAGGCCTCCGGAATGGTTCCGCTGGCCTACATCATTGGCATGGTTGCCATGCTGTTCACGGCATTGAGCTACGGCAACATGGCACGGGCCTTTCCCATCGCCGGTTCCGTGTACTCCTATGCGCAACGGGGCGTGCACCCCAACCTTGGGTTCATTGCAGGCTGGCTGCTGTTGCTGGACTACTTGCTGATTCCACCGTTGCTGTACATCTACGCCGCCATGGCACTCAACCACCTCTACCCTGATATTCCGAAGTTCGGTTTTATCTTCGCCTTTCTGATCAGTGCGACCCTGGTCAACCTGCGCGGCATCACTTTCACGGCCCGCATGAACATCCTGTTCCTGCTCGCGCAGCTCACGGTCCTGGGTATTTTCCTGGCCTGTGCCTGGCAGGCACTGCACGCAGGTGGCGGGAACGGGCAGCTCACATTGGCCCCCCTGTACAACCCGGCGAACTTCAACTTTGGGCTGATGATGCAGGCGGTATCGATTGCGGTGCTGTCGTTCTTGGGCTTCGATGCCATCTCCACACTGGCCGAAGAAACCAAGGGCGATGCCGGGCGAAACGTTGGCAGGGCAGCTCTGATCAGCCTGCTGATCATGGGGGCCATTTTCGTCGCACAAACATGGCTTGCCGCGGACCTGGCCGCGGGCATGGGCTTCACATCGGCCGACACTGCCTTCTATGAAATTGCCGCCATCGCCGGTGGGGATCGACTGGCCTCCCTGGCAGCCATCGCCACAGCGCTGTCCTGGGGGGTTGCGGTCTCCATTACCTCGCAAGCCGCCGTTTCGCGGTTACTGTTTGGGATGGCCCGGGATGGCAAACTGCCAAAAATCCTCGCGAACGTTCACCCCAAATACCGCACGCCGCACGTGAGCATCTATCTGGTGGCGATCCTGTCAGTGGGTATCTGCTACGTCTTTATCAATGCCGTCGACACGTTGACGTCGCTGGTGAACTTCGGCGCGTTAAGCGGCTTTATCATTCTTCATATCACCGTCATCAACTACTACTGGCGCCGCCAGAAAACCGGAAAATTCCTCGCACACCTGATATTTCCACTGATGGGGTTAATCATCACCAGTGCAATCATGTACAACATGGGCCTGGACGCACAAAAACTCGGCTGTGCCTGGATTGCGCTCGGCCTGGTCTACTTGTGCATCCTCAACCGCAAAGGTGCAAACCTGGTGTTATCCAAAGACATTTGATGCACCTTGGCGGTGCGCTGCTGGATGAAAAACGGCGCCGCCCGCCACCCGTGCGGCCCCCCCGCGTGGGGTCACACAGTGCCCCCAGCGTTGGGATCAGTGCGAGATGTCGGCTCAACAGTCAGTCCCATGCATCACCACTTCATGATCATCGGCAATCCAGGACGGAAATCGTGTGTCTGCTTGCGCTCTCCATCTGCGCACGTGAGGCAGTCAAAGAGTTGGGTTGGCGCCGTTAACTGACTTTGAGCTTCTGATTCATCAGTGAGGTGTAGCCCGATGCATTGGCTGCCGGTATCCGTCCTTTGCGCAAGTCGGCGAAACACAGCGACTCGTCTTCTCCCCTGCGACACCGGAGCACGCCGAACCTAGGTCAGGTTCAACCCGCCGTCTGAGAGGAGTATCTCGCCGGTTAAGTAGTCCGACTCGACCAGCATGACAACCGCTTTTGCGATGTCGTCTGGGCTAGCGGCCCTGCGCATAGGTGCGCGAGTTCGCCACAACTCCTGGGCACCTGTCCACTCTGCGGTCAGAGGCGTGTCGACCAAGCCAGGCGCCACAGCGTTTACGCGAATTTCCGGCCCCAGCGTTACCGCGAGCAAGCGGGTCATGTGATTGAGCGCAGCTTTGCTTACTGCATAGGGAATCGATGCCCCCTTGGGACGGACACCGGCATGCGAACTGATGTTTACGACGCAACCTGCTCGACGATAACGGGCGGCATCGCGCAATGCCGACTCGGCCAATGCGACCAGGTGGAAGGGCGCCACGACATTGACCTCGTTGAGCTCGTGCCACACTGCCGAGTTGGCCGAGGCCAGGTCGCCGTGCGCAATGACTCTGCTAATACCGGCGTTATTGACCAATACGTCGAGCTGCCCCCACGCGGCAATTGCCTCGTCAATAAGCCTGACCCTGTCAGCTTCGAAAGCAAGATCCGCTTGCACGTAAACAGCCTGCTTCATTTCGGTAGCCATAGCGCGTCCCGTCTCCGCAGAATTGCGCGAATGGAGCACCACCGCATAGCCTGCCTGACTGAGTACACGTGCAATGGCTGCACCGATACCGGACGTGGATCCTGTCACCAACGCAACGCGTAATACGTTGTCGATTGTCGGATTGGGGCTCATTGGGATATCTCGAATGGGATGCTAGAAAGCCATCACCGTAGCACCAAGCGGGCAATGTCGGCATCAGGCGACCACGATAAGCCGGTATCCATTTTCAAATCAGGGACGCCTGGAAGTCCTGGCGATAATGATGCGTCCGACACCACGCCTTGCATAAGAGGCGCTGCCTAGCGTTGGCCAACTCGCACCGGGAGAAATTAAGCTTGAAATAAGGTTGGCACTTTATCGTCTGATTTTTTTGGACCTGAGCATTTCGAACATGTGCACCTTGAACGCGGAGTCGAACCCCCTTTTCAGCATCGTTCTGGTCAATTACAAAACCCTGGATTTGACCCGGGTCTGTCTGGATCTTTTACATGCACATGCACAAAAAGCCGGCATCCCCGTATGGGTAGTCGACAACGAATCTGCGGATGCCAGCACTGAATACTTGCGCTCACTCGATTGGATCAACCTGATCGAACGCAAGTCGCTCACCCCGGAACCAGGCCACATTGCCCACGGCAACGCCCTGGATATGGCGCTGGAAAAGGTGGATACCGATTACTTGTTTCTGATGCACACCGATACATTCGTCTTTGATCCACACGTATTCACGATGATGATGGAGCATTGTCGTCAAGATCCGGAAGTTGTCGCAGTCGGTTGTACCGAGCAACTCAATCGAGGCGTGCCCAGGACGCTCTGGCGATTCGCTTCGCGCCTGATGAAACATCATTTCCGACGCCTGAAGTTGTCCCTGGGTCTGCGATCCAGAGAACCGAAACCTTATAGGGAAACCTACCTCAAGAGCTTCTGTACGCTTTGGAACATCAAAATCATCAAGCAGCACGGCTTGCATTTTCAACTGGATGATCGAGTACCTGGCTACGCGTTGCAGGATTGGCTGACTGATTTCGGCTACAACGTTGTGTTTCTTTCACCGCGAAAAATCTTCAAGTATCTGGACCACATCCAGGCGGGAACGGTCGCCGCCGCTGGTGGTTATGGTCAGCATCACCGACGCACAAAAATGTACGAAAATATTCTTCAGCGTTTCAATACGTTGAATACGCCCACAGCCTGAACATGGCCAGTTCCGGCTATCGGCCGCGGCAGGATGGATGGATGGCGGTATCTGGGATTGGTGGCTTACAAGGCTACGGCAGGGAACCATAGACAATAAAATGTATGGTCAGCCCATCTCCTGCAACCCCATCGGGTGTTTTCGGTAAAGCTGGCTTGCGCTAATGCAACGCAGTGCCCCCAATAGGCAGGCTGATCCCGAACTCCAGCAGAAAGCCATGAATCTGGTTGGTCGCGACGGTGCGCTGGCCAATCAGGGCATCTCGGACACGATGCAGGGCTGAAAGCGTTTGCTGCTCTGCGGTTTTGATCGAGCAGAAGCGCATTGTGGGGCGGCTCGCCGCCTCGCAAATCGCTTCGGCATCAATGAAGTCGTTTTTGTTGCCTTTGACGAAGGGTTTGACGTACTGCGGGGCAATCAGCTTCACCTCATGGCCCAACGCACCGATCTGTCGAGCCAGCCAGTGGCGCCCCCGCAAGACTCCATCACCACCGTGCAGGCCGGCAGTTGGGCCAATGTGCTGAGCAATTGGCCGCGGTTGGTTTTTTTGCGCAGCACCTGATGACCTTTGGCGTCCTGGCCATGCAGGTGAAAACTGTGTTTGCCGATGTCGATACCGAGAAGCGTCATCGTGTTCATGAGAGATCCTCCGCCGAAAACGAGAAAAGCCCTGCAAGCGTAAACCTGCAGGGCTTCTCGGTCAGGCTGACCATCTCATTAAACCCGCACTAGGCGGGTTTCTTGGGTGTTTCGGGTGGCATTGGAAGCACCTGAAAACAAAAGGTGGTGCCCGGAAACGGAATTGAACTAATGCCTGTGGGCCTTATAAACAAAGGCCTCTTGCGGTTCGGGTCATTTGCTTGCCCCCCCAAAAAAAGAAATAT
This sequence comes from Pseudomonas sp. RA_35y_Pfl2_P32, assembly GCF_963970735.1. Taxonomy (NCBI): domain Bacteria; kingdom Pseudomonadati; phylum Pseudomonadota; class Gammaproteobacteria; order Pseudomonadales; family Pseudomonadaceae; genus Pseudomonas; species Pseudomonas sp. RA_35y_Pfl2_P32. Next base: position 46,679 of record NZ_CAXAQF010000027.1, on the reverse strand, counting down.
GACAATTCTTGACGCAGACCGACGATACACCGTTGTCATCGAAATACCCGCATAAATCACCACAGGTTCCAGAAGCGGCGACACTTTTACAGCTATGTTTGATAGATCTTGCGACGCAATGGAGCCTGTCATGAAAGCTTTTTTGTGGGTGTTTGTGATTGTTTGCCTCGCCATGAACTCGGCTGGTTGCTCCTCCCGACAACCTTCCATTGCAGCCCAGACCCCGCCAGAGCTCAAACGAGTGAGCCCCAATCCTTGTCTAGACACAGTCTCCATGTGCGAAAGCCGTGATGCGATCGTATTCGTTCATGGGATTTACGGCAGTACGGATACGTTTAAAAACTCCAATACCGGTTTCGACTGGCCTAAAAACATAGGAAGTTCAATTCGAGGCAGACCCATAGACGTTTTTTCACTCGAGTATCAGAACGCGATGGTAGCTTGGGCAAAGGACAAAAACCCCAGCTTCGATGTCGTTGCAAGAGAAGTAAAAGAGTTACTAAAGCCGCTTAGGATGAAGAAATATCGTTCTATTGGATTTATTACACATAGCTTAGGTGGAAACGTAATCTCCACCTACATGGTTATGTTGCTGACAAATCCCGGCCATCCTCAACGATCTCAAGTGGGATATGTCATTAATTTGGCCACTCCGACTTACGGCTCTCAAATTGCGGATATTTCGTCGAGCTTGAAAGACACGTTGGGAATGAACGACTATCTGCTCGAATCGCTGAAGCAAGATAACCTCTATTTAGTAATGCTCGAAGTCTTCAGGAGCGAGGAAAACACGAAAAGTTTAGGGAACGGCTGCCGCCCCTCCAACCTGTATCTTGCAGTGGAAAACAAGACAATCGGCGGAGTACCGATCGTCTTAGCAGACAGCGCCTCTGGTCAGCGTGAAGAGGATGTCAGAGCTCGTCTTTTAGGGGGACGGCGAGTGGCGACAGGTGTTCGGAAGTTTGATCGTGATCATATCGCTATCTCAAAACCAGATGGAGTTGACGATGATGTCTATAAATGGGTAGGAGATATTTTGAACTCCGAATTTGTTCGACTATCCGAGTGGGATGAGCGAGTAAAAGACAAGCCTGCAAAATATCGACTCTGTACGCTGATACCATTTCATCTGGAAAGTTAATTTAGTAGAGCGTTACCAGCTGTATCCAGGCTAGGCAACGCATTGAGCGTTGCTTGACACCGGTTGCAGTCCTTACTACAAGTGCCAATCAACTACCGTACTTTGGGCTTGGCTGCTTTGAGAGCGGAATCGCTCAGGGGCGTGACTTTCAGGGCCATGGAGCACCATTTTGGGGGCATGTGAGATGACCGAACCGGTCATGCCCCCAAAGCTTTGGGCTGCCTAGGTCAGTTTGGGCAACCATAGACCACAAAAAACCCGCACCAGGCGGGTTTCTTGGGTTTTTCGGGTGGTATTGGAAGCACCTGAAAACAAAAGGTGGTGCCCAGAGACGGAATCGAACCGCCGACACGGGGATTTTCAATCCCCTGCTCTACCGACTGAGCTATCTGGGCGCGGCGCAATTAAACGTTTTTTAACCCTGAGGCGTCAAGCATATAAATAAAAATAACTAATGAATACCTATGCTTAGGAGTGTCATTCGGGTGGAAAAACAGAGCCTCAACAAAAACCTGAGCGGCAGGTCGGTACCTGGCTCAGGCCATGAGCCAACGGCAGCCCTTGGCGACCATCAACAATCGACCCAACGATGTCACGCACCATGAGATTGACCACTTCACTGACTGGAAATCTCCAGGATTGCCCGTAGCCCTCCTGAGGCTCGATTTTCCAGTTTGATACTGCCTCCCAGGCGAACGGCAATCGCCTGCACGATCGTCAGGCCCAACCCGGCGCCTTGGTCGTTGCCATGACTGTAAAAGCGTTCGAACAACCGTTCGCGCTCAGCTTCATCTATGCCTGGCCCCTCGTCTTCGACCGACAGCTCGAAGTGCTCCCCTTTTTTGGCCAGTCGAACCGTGATCGTTCCATGCGGTGGGGAAAAGTTTGCGGCATTGGTCACCAGGTTGTTCAGGGCAATATGGATCGCGGCGGGGTCTGCCCTTACCGGTGTCAGCGGGCCGCTGACATCGAATGCCAGTTCCAGCCCCCGGCTCAGCAACCAGGGTGTCAACTGCACCAGCGCTTCGCGGACCGTCGCTTGCAGATCAATGCTGGGCGTTGCGCAAAGCATCGATTGCGGTTCTATCCGTGCCATGGTCAGCAACTGATTAACCAGCCGACTGGTCCGGTCCACACCGGCGATCAAATGCTCAAGGGACTCCCGGCGGTCCTGATCGGAGCCCGATTCCATCAGGTTCTGTGCATGGACCCTGAGAACCGCCAACGGCGTACGCATTTCATGGGCCGCATCGGCGATAAACCGCCGCTCCCGACCCAGCACTTCCTGAATCTGCGCCAGCATCCGGTTCAGTGCGGCCTGCATCGGCTCCAGTTCGGTGGGCAGGGGCACCAATTGCAGCGGTTCAAGGGAGCCGGAATGCCTGGCACGCAGCGTCGTCGCCATGTTTTCCAGGGGCTTGAGCCCCCAGCCGATGGCCAGCCAGATCACCACCGCCAGCACCAGACTGCCGAGCAGGTTGGGCACCACCGTATGGCGAACGATGCGATCCACCAGGTCGGCACGCACATCGTCGCGCTCACCCACCCATATTTTCAGCGCGTATTGGGGGTCATCCAGCAGGAACGCTCGCCATTTGCGGCCATTGAGGTCGACCACGTCACTGAAACCGGTTTTGTCCGGTGCCGCAGTGAAGGCCGGCGCACTGGCGGTGTGCACCAGCAAGGTGCCCTGCATATTCCAGACCTGGAAAGCGATCTTGCTTTCGTAAGGATGGCCGTCGACCTTGGGCACCGCCTGACTCAACGCCAGATTGAACGCCTGATAAAGCTCGGCGTGTTCTTTGCTGGCCATCGGCATGCGCATGATGCCTTGCAACAGACGAGCGTTCTGGGCCAGTTGGGCGTCATAAACCTCATCGATTTCGTGATTGCTGTCGTGCAGGTTGAACACCGTCATGATCAACAGACCGATAAACAGCAGCCCGAGAATCAATGTCAGTGTGCGGCGCCGAATCGAGGTCATGGGCGTTCTTCGACCAGGTAGCCGACGCCGCGTATGGTACGGATCAGATTGCTGGAGAACTTCTTGCGCAGGTGATGGATATGCACCTCCAGGGTGTTGCTTTCCGCCTCTTCGCTCCAGCCATAGAGCAGCTGCATTAAGTGGTCGCGGGTCATCACCCGCCCTGGCGGCGACAGCAGTTCGTGAAGCAACTGATACTCCTTGGGCGTGAGGGAGACCGGCTCGCCCTGGTAGTTGACTTGCTGGGTACGTGGGTTGAGGCTGATCCCGGCGTGTTCGATCAGGACTTGGGCACGCCCGGCGCTGCGCCGCAACAACGCACGCAGGCGAGCTTTGAGCTCGGCCAGATCAAAGGGTTTGATCAGATAGTCATCGGCACCGGCGTCCAACCCGGCGATTCGATCTTCGGTGGCATCGCGGGCGGTGAGAATCAGCACCGGCAGGTTGGAGCCACTGTCCCGAAGGCGCCGTAGCACTTCAAGACCATCCATGCGCGGCAACCCCAGGTCCAGCAATGCCAGGTCAAAGGTTTCGCTGAGTAGCGCATGCAGGGCGCTGCTGCCATCGCGTACCCAGTCGACGGTATACCCTTCGCGGCCCAGGGCTTGATAGATGCCCTCCCCCAGCGCCCAGTCATCCTCGATCAGTAATAAACGCACACGCAAGCCCCCTGTCAGCCACGTTTTTGATTCACTTGCAGCAGTAAAGCTTCGATCTCTTGGCGCCGCCCTGCGTCAGCGGTTTCTCGGCCCGGCCGTGGCGTCGCTTGCAGGGCTTTTTGCAGGGCTGCCCCGGCTTCGGCGTAACGTTTCTGACGGTAGAGGTGATCGCCCCAGAAGTACAGACTATCGATACCGTTGGGGTTCAGTTGCAAGGCCTGTTTGAGCAACGCCTCAGCCTTGTCGGCATCGCCAAACCCGATCGGCCAGCCGGGCACCCGATCGTACAGGGCGCCCAGACTGGTATAGGCCGAACCCTGCAGGGCGTGGGGATCAATAGCCAGGGCTTTCTCGAGATCGGCCTTGGCCTGTTTGACCTTGCTCAACGCCCCCAGCCCACCTTGGGCTCCGGCCCAGCTACTGCTGACGATCCCGGACCAGATCCAGGCCTCGGCCACCGCCTGGCGCTCCTGAGTGAAGGCCGAGGCCTGAGCGGCCAGTTGTTCGAAAGCGGCGGTGCGCTGGTCGGCAGGCATTTGATACTGGATCTGCGCCCAGCGTTGCTGGATGCCGCTCAGACGCTGCTGATCAGCAGCATCAAGGGCCCAGACACTTTGGCTCAGGGCACCCAACAACAGGCAAGCGAGTTGTTTTTTCATGGTTTGAGGTTCTCGTTTTCAGTGTTCTGACTCAGGCGGCGGATCAATGGCAGTTGCTTGCGCAGACCACGGTCCACGAGGTTGGGCAAGAGGCTGTTGAGTCGCACGAAAAAGCGCTCCGGCCAGCCCAGGTAAAGGTCGCGTCGGTCACCGGCAATGGCGTGGATCACCGCCGCAGCGACTGTTTGCGGGTCGTCGACGTTCGCCTTGAGCGCATCGTTCAACGCCTGGGCAGCCGGGCTGTTCATGCGGGTGCGCGTGGCCCGGGGAGCGACGTACAACACGCCGACCCGGGTGTCCGCCAGTTCCCGGCGCAACGCTTCGGAAAAACCGCGCACGGCAAACTTGGTTGCGCAGTAACTGGTGTAGCCGGGATAGCCAATGGAGCCATAGGTGGAGCCGACATTCACCACCATGGCACTCGTTGCCTGCTTGAGCAGTGGGAGCAGCAGTTTGGTCAGGCAGATCGGTGCGCTGATATTGACCGCCAGCATCGCGTTGATGTCGCTGTCCTCCAGTTGCTCCAACATGGCAAAGTGGTTGACCCCGGCGGCGTTGATCAGCAGGTTGACACCGCCCATCTCTTGCGCGGCGGCCTGCACTTTGCGTCGGTCGGCCAAAAACGTCAGGTCGGCAGTCATCCAGGCCAGTTGCAGGGGATAACGCTCAAGCAGCGATGTCAGGGGTTCCCGGTGCCGAGCCACTGCCAGCACCTGCGCGCCACTGGCGCACAGCTGCGCCGCGATGGCCAGACCGATACCGCCACTGGCCCCGGTCAGGACCACGCGAGCCTCAGACAGGCGCATGCTCAACCTCCCCGTCCCGCGGCAAACCCCGGAACATGTCCGTGTAAAGCCGATAGACCACTTTGGAGGCATGGATAACCGCAGCCTGGTCGCGCGGGTCCTGGAGGTTATCCATCAGCCCGCGGTAGGTCTGCATATGCTCGATGTCCAATGAACCGTGAGAGCTGAGGTAGCTGAAAGCGCTTTGCGGCAGGTCCAGGCGCTGACGAATGCTGCCAGCGGCATGGGTCGCCAGGGCAATGCTGGTGCCTTCGAGGACATTGACCATGCCAAACAGCCCGACCGGATTGTCTCGGGCAATCAGGTCGTAGAGAAAGCTGACCATCAGTTCGATCGACATGCACGGACGACCGTCGCGCACAGCATCCTGATCGCCCCCACAGGCAGCGATGTCGTTGAGCACCCATTGTTCGTGACCGTACTCTTCCTCGATGTATTCACACACCGCTTTGCGCAGCCATTCCAGGCGCTGCGGCAAGCGCGCACCACAGGCCATCATCAAGGGGACGGTATGGCGCACGTGGTAGTAGGCCTGCGCCAGGAATGCACGATAACTTTCCAGGCTGACCTCACCTGCGAGCGCGTCGCGGATGATTGGCAGCGTGAACAGTTCCTGACGTTCCCGCTCGGTGGCGTGTTGCAGGGTGTCGAAAAAACTCATGATGCAGATTCCTCAAAATTGACCGACTCAGACAGGTGCGCCCGGTAACGCTCGACGATGGCATCGCGACGCGGGCGGCCATTGGCGGTCAGCAAACCGTTGGCGGGGGTAAAAGGTTGATTCAAGCGGGTCCAGCGGTGCACCTGGGCGTAGTCGGGCAAGGCCATGTTGGCTTCGGACACGGCGACAGCTAACTCGTCATCCGTGCACTCGGGACGGTGGGGCCAGAGCAAGGCGTGGTTGTGCGGCATGGCCTCGCCATGCACGAACGCCTGGGCAATGTCACGCCGTTGGGTCAGTTCGGCCTCAACCCACTCGGGGTTCACATTGCGCCCGAAGCTGGTGATGAACTGGTGCTTCTTGCGCCCCTTGAGGTAGAGAAAACCCTCGGCGTCGAACTCGCCGAGATCGCCACTGGCCCACCATTGCTGGGTATGTGCAGCCTCCCCCAGGTAACTGAGCAGCACCGAGCCGCGGATCAGCACTTCACCATCTTCGGCCAGGCGAACCTGTACATGCGGCAGCGGGCGCCCCACGCTACCGGGGCGATTGGCCTCGGGCCGGTTCAGGCAAACCACCGACGCACACTCCGACAAGCCGTAGCCTTCGTAGATCGGCAGACCGGCCCGCTGTGCACGCTCCAGCAACGCCAGGGACACTCGCGCCCCGCCGACGGCGGCAAATCGTAGCGATCGGGGATTGAAGACTTTCTGCTCCGCTGTGCTTGTCAGCAACAGCAGTAATTGCGGCACCAGGATCAGGCTCTGAGGCGCGCGAGTCGCCAGGCAACCGAGCAACGCCGGCACATCAACGCCACTGGCGCCTTGCATACCCAGGGTTTTCTGGCTCGGCACGCTCAGCGTTGCACCGGCATACAGCGCGGCGTAGCAACCGATGTTTTCCAGCAGGATCGCCAGTGGCAACAGGGCCAGATGATGCAGCGGCTTACACGGTTTACTGGCCCGTTCCAGTTCACGGGCAACGCTCAACAGGCTCTCGGCGCTCAGACACACGCCCTTGGGTGTGCCCGTGGTGCCCGAGGTGAACGTCAGTTTGGCCGTACCTTCAGGTAACCGGTTTGGCGCGCAGAACGTACGACGCCAGAATTCGCCAGTCTGGGTGTAGCCTGCTGCCCGGAGTTCGTCTCCCAGATCGGCTGCGCCAATGACCATTTCGGCTTGGCTTTGCTCCAGGCAATGACGGCGTTGAGCCGGACTGAAAAAAGCTGCCAGGGTCAGGCAGGTGAGCCCTTCGAACAGTAGGGCCAGGTCCCAGAGCACCGCTTCGATGCCGTTGTCCAATGCCAATGCGACCACCTTGACGTGCTGGTCTCGCAGGCACTGCTGACGGTACGACACCTCAACACTGAGCATGGCGTAGTCCAGCTTCAGTTCATCACCCCACAAGGCAATGGTGTGAGGCTGGCTCTCGGCAAAATTGCGCAGTGTCTGCTGCAATCGCAGTGTCTCAGGCGACATGACTGCCCCCCTCGATCGATGATGGCAAGCCGAGGCGATTGAACAGTCCAATGTTGCGCAGGTGGGTGAAGCCGGCACGGATGTTGCCGACGTGAACCCACGGCTGGCTTTCGTAGTAACTGCCCCAGCTGAGGCGCTCATCACCCAGACGTGCCGGGTCGGCAACACATAGCGTCAGGGGTTTGAGCCCCAGTCGGTGAAAACTGTTCACCAGACCAACATTCCCGGTGAACGCCACCCACTCCAGACCTCCCATGGCCAGCAGGTACGTCATCGCGACAATACTCAAGCGTGCGCTACCGGCATCGCTCGCGGCCAGGTTGCCGACTTCGACAATGGCAGCCCGGCCCACCGGTTGATCGGCGGCAGCGCTGATCAGCGGATCGATGGGTTCGTCCAGATAGCGCTCCAGAAACAGCGGCTCGGCACTGGCAAGCCGCACCCCCGCCACGGCACAGAGCGTGCCTGAGGGGGCACTCATACCGAACAGTTGCGGCATGAAATGGCGAATATCAGCACCGTGAATCGTCCGAAATCGTTGCTGGATATAGGCTTCGAAGGCAGGACGCTGGGACTCGTCCGGCAAGGCTCTGGCCAGCGTCAAGGGCGAATTCTCAGCTTGCCCCTGGCGCAGGGATAAAGGGATGTTCCAGTTAAAGTCGGACATTGGCGGCACGCCTCCCGGATAAGTTAGGGAGGAGTATCGAAGAGGTTTCTTAACGAAATCTGAAGGTGCTGAACAGACGCTTCGCAGGGGGCTTCAGTTCGCAAGGGGGGCGTTTGAATCGCCCCCTGGGTACCTGGAAACAACCGACCGATCAACCTGCTGAAAAACTGAACAAATAAATCAAGCCGATGACTACTGCAATCCATATCACGCACAGACATAGGTAGATCGCGATATACGGGAATTCATTCATAGGGAGGTCGAAACGCCTGAGTGAAGAATCCATAAGGACAGTTCTTGAGGGCGGGAGATAACCGGGTGTTAATTTTCACCCTGAGCCTTGTCCCTGGACGTTGCCGGGTCGTCCACCAACGGCAATGTCACAATAAACTCACTCCCTTTGCCATTACCCTCGCTCGTACCCGTCACGGTGCCGGCGTGGGCTTCGACCAATTCACGCACCACCGTCAGCCCAATACCCAGACCTGTGCCGTTGAAACCGACAGCATGAACGTCCTGCACAAAAGGCTCGAAGATAAACGGCAACGCCTTGGCGGAAATACCGATGCCCGTATCAACAATGCTGATTTTCAGCTGATCGGCTTGGGTGGTGAGCGAAAGCGTGACCGTGCCGCCTGCGCGCGTGTACTTCACCGCATTGCCCAGTAAGTTGCCGAGTATTTGCGCGAGCCGAATCGGATCGCCGTTCACCGTTAGCGCACACGCGGGCAACTCGACCTTGAATTGCAAATGCTGAGCGGTCATTACCGGACTGCACACGACGACGGCGTCCTGAATGATCTGCACCATGTCGACGATGCTGCAATCGAGGCGCAATTTACCGGTGGTGGCGCGGGAAACGTCGAGCAAATCGTCCACGAGACGCGACATGTGCTGCACCTGGCCCTCTATCAGCGCCTGCATGCGCGGTAACTCTTCACTGGTCACACGCACCAGTCGGCCGGCGATCATGCTGATCGGCGTGAGCGGGTTACGCAGTTCGTGGGCCACCGTGGTGAGGATGTGGCGTTGCTGCGCCAGGCTGTGTTCGGCCGAAGCCTGTAGGTGTTGCGCACTGAGGACGGCCAGCACCAACTGTTCGTTGGCTTCGCGCATTTCCAGATAGCGCTGCTGATCTTCGACAGAGCGCCGGGGGTGTTCCGCGTCGGATTGCGCCAACAGAATCGCCAGGACCAGTTGCTGATTGGCCTCGATCAGTTGTTCGATCTGCAGACTGTCGGCGCGCTGGGTACTGGCGTCGCTCAGCTCCTTGTTCAGCGCCGCCAGCACCGCACGTGCCTCGACGGTTTTCTGGCCGAGCAGGAACAACTCGCGGGCGGCAGTGGCCACCGCCTGCTCATTCTTGCCAGGGGGCTGGCTCATGATGTCTGGCTCATCCGTCATCTTCGCTCAGATGCTGGCGGGTCGGACGGCCTCCGAGCAGGCCCTCCTGATCCGGTAGCATCTCGCCGATCTGCAAGCCTTTATCGTCGATGCTGTACAGGCGCAGTTCATCGGAGTGGGCGCTGGCTCGGACCTTGACCACGGCCATAATGCGCAGCAAGCGGCTCTGCACTTCAATGTAGCGCTGGACGATGATCGCGTCGGTTAGAAACGCCGTGCCATAGGGGCTGAAACGCAGGTCGGTGTAGCGGTCTTCCAGCTCCGAGGTCAGCAACACGCTGACCCCGACGCTGGTCAGTGCGGTGACCATGCGCGACAGCGACTCGCGGAAGTCTTCGCGGAAGGTGGGGGCCAGCGCCAGTTCGAAGCCCGAAAGCGAGTCGATCACCACGCGGGAGGCTTTGAGCCGGGTGATCTCGCTTAACAGCAACTGCACGATTTCGTCGATGGACAGGTCTGGGGCGCGGCTGTCCACCAGGCCAACCTGTCCGCTCTGGATCAAACCCGCGAGCGTAGCGTTCTGGGAGTGATTGGGCCGTTGCTCGAACACCGCGATGACGCCTGTCTCGCCATTGCGCGCTCCTTCAGCGAGGAAGGTCGCAGCCAGAATGCTCTTGCCCGACCCCGAAGGCCCGGCCACCAGCAAGGAATACCCTCGAGGCAAGCCGCCACCGAGCATCTCGTCGAGCTGTGGCACGCCGACCTTCAGGCGCTTGATTGGCAACTCCAGCGGCGCTTCAACCGGGTTGAAGGGGGCAGGTGCAAACACCTTGATCCCCGACGTAGCGATGCGGAAGGTATGCAGGCCCGGTAATGTCGGCTGGCCGCGCATCTTCATGATTTCCATCTTGCGCACCATGGAGTTGCGCTGAACGCTTTGGCGCAACCAGATCAAGCCGTCGGCCACGGTGAAAATCGGGTTAGTGTCGGTTTCAGTGAAGTACTCCCCGATCAGGAAGGTCGTCGCCTGCCAGGTGGTCATCAACATGCCGAGTTGTTGAACAAACTGCGGCAGGTTGTTGTTCGGGTTGTCCTGGGTCTGGCTGGCCAGTACCACGGAACGGAAGGAATCGACGAACACCAGTGCCGGGGAATGCGCCTCGACCTCGCTGACAATGCGCCGCAGCACTTCATCCAGATTACCGGCCAGCGTGTCATCGGCCAGGTTGATGTAGCGAATCGAGTGGTTGATCGCTTCGTTGTCAAAAAAGTCGAATTGCTGCTGGTAACGCAGCATCTTCAGTGGCGGCTCACCCAGTACGGTAAAAAACAGCGCCGGGCGTTCAGGCGTCGCCAGGGCAAACATCATCTGATGAGCGAGGGTGGTTTTACCGCAGCCAGGCGGGCCGGCAATCAGGTTGAACGAAAACTCCGGCAATCCACCGCCTAGCACCTCGTCCAGTCCTGGCACGCCGGTGGCCAGTCGGTTGATAGTCACTTTGGTGCTCATGGCGAATTTTCCTGCGAAGGGGTGTCGCTCAAAGAAGGTTCCCACACGCCACGAAGCAAACGTGCGGTGAGCGAAGGCCCGATTAGCGTGGTCAGTAACTCGTAAAAGGTGGTCAGCAACACTTCACCGAGGAACAGCGCATCACTGTCGCTTTGCGCAACGAGTTTGGATGTGAGGGCCGTGAGGTCCATGTTGGCCTGCACACTGTCGTAGGTACCGGCCACACGTGGATGGGTAGAGCCACACAGCTGGAGGCTGCGGCGATAGAGTGCGGTAACCCCTTGATGGCCGATGATAGGCGTGAGGGCAGCGTCCATCTCTTGCAAGGTTGAAACAATCGCCTGGGCGACTCTTTCACTGTCAGCGTTGGGACCAACTCGCTGCGCCAGAGACGCTACGATCTGGCGGCTCTCTTCGCTTAGCGTGGACATGGCTGACTGATATCTGATGGACAGAGTCCGATGGTACACCCTATCGCAGGGGATGGACGCTCTATTGGCTGGCGCATTTCAAACGGGGCAGTCATTCAGGAAAAAGAGCCAGACGACTCTGAGGGCAGTGGGGGCAGCACGCCTCAGCCGGCCCCACTCGGCACCGCCAACCCCACCTTCACCCGATCCAGCGCGACAATGGTCTTGAACCAGGTGACGTTGCTGTTCTGCGCAAACAGTTGCCGTGCCAGGACCTGGTAATCCTGGACGATCGCCCGGTCGAATTTGTCCAGGTCTTGGCGTGTTGCAGGGGTTTTATCAGGAAAACTCGATTCCAGCGGCGATCAGCCGCGCAAATGGATCTCCGGACCCGAACACCCAACCGTCGGGCATTGTGGTTTTCCAGCCACGCTGTTTATCCATCCGGTTTTTTTCTTCTTCCGAGACCAGAACAATCGCCAGATGCCGCTCAATCATCTTTGCCACGTCTTCGACCAACTTGCCGTCTTGATACATCTTTATGCTTTGGTTGCGGATCAGGACGCAGGGCACAATGTGTTCTCTGTATCTGCCGCCGCTGGATGACCTTGCGCATATCAGCCACTCATCAGGAATGACGTGCTCAAAAATCCGGGTGCTGCCAACCCTGCCCTCTTCCCAATGATCGCGAAATATCTCCGCAAGTCGCTTGATGGCCCTGTGTTTCTTTTCTGCTTGCGTATGTTGAGCGATGTTGGTTGTCATTGGGTCCAGGCCATTGAAGATTGATCAAGCGCAGCCATTGCTTCCCGGCGCTGCGCAATGAGTGCAGTTTTGTCCTGCGCCGCAAGATGGGGGCCGGGGGTGGGCAAGGCCGAAGCGGTGGCCTCGCACCAGCGGTCAAAGGCGGCACTGGCAACGAACGCGGGTCCTTGCGGCTTGCGCAGCAAGGCTTTGTCTATTTGCTCAGCGATAACGGGATTGACTTTGGAATAGGTGAACCGCGAAGAGGGATGGTTGACCACGGCCACCGGCACATCACCGGCCAGGGAGCGAATCAATTTACCGCTACGCATGCTCAAGCAAACGATCAGATCCGGTGCCAACACCGTCAAGACTTCGCCGAATGCTCGCTCACCCCGCTGCCAAGCGCCTTGCGCAGGCGGAACGCGACTGTCGGGCAGGAACTCCTGCAGGAAGTTGTAATAGGCAACACTGCTCCAGAACTCCGTTTTTTGGGCGTAGGTGAAGACCTGCCGGACGTTGCGCACTGCCGTCATTATTTTCGTGAAATGGGGATGGCGCCGAAGTTTACCGGTGGCTTTGGGATGCCTCTGGCCTAGCGCAAGCGCCTTGACGATCTCGGGGGTGACGGTTGGGCGCTCATGCTGTTTGGCGCCATAGTGAGACTCGCACACCAGGAGCATGCGTAACCCGCCAAATCCTCGCTCGTAGTGGGGGCCGACCCAAGGTGCAAAGCGCACCGTGCTGTTGTTCATTTTCTTCCTTGGCTGGGGGTGTGGTGCCTTGGCCTGCCGGTGGTGCATTTGAACAGGCTGTTCTGGGAGCCCGGCTGGGTTGAGCCCGACGCCGAGCAGTTCCGTGCCCGGGTCAGCGCAGCAGTCGCGCCAAAGGCCTGGGTCTGTGAAGGCAACTACGCGCGGCGCACCTTCGACCTGCGCCTGCCCGGTGCCGACCTGATCATCTGGCTCGATACGCCGCGACTCACCTGCTTCACCCGAGTCATCCGGCGCAGCGTCATGAACCGTCCTCGCCCCGACCTTCCGGCAGGCTGCAGCGAAAAGATCGACCGGGCGTTCCTGACCTTTCTGCACTTCGTGTGGAATTTCGACCGTGGTTACCGTCCAGGCATCGAGGCGGCGCGCCAGGCCATCGGCCCGCACATCACTACCCTGCACTTGCGCGGCTCCCGGCAGATCCGCGACGTTCTCCACAGCTTGCCGGCAATGCCAGAATCAATCAGCGCCGAGCTGCAGTGCCTGCAGGATAAACCCGAGTGATTCCGGGGCCGCGCGGTGACTGTTCGGCGAGCGGTGTTGATCCCAGGGCATGGCGTCATCGGTGCAAAAATCGCCGATGCACACCATGCTCAGCTCGACGTCCAGCAGCCCCAGGGGGATCCAGAAGTACGGGGTCTGGCGCAGAGGATTCGGCACCGTGGAACCGCATGATGAGCAAAAGTCATTCCTGTAGCCGCTGGGTTTTTGCCAGCTGCTGATCAGTTCCTGCCCCGCGACCCAGCGGAAATCACCCGCCTTGACCAGCGTGGCGAGGTTATGGCCGACCCCGGTTTGCTTGCGGCACAGGGTGCAATGGCAGCGATAGAAATAGCGCGGTTCAACCTCCAAGGTAAAACGTACGGCCCCGCACAGGCATTGCCCGGATGTCATGGATAGCTCCTTTGAACAACGATAGATCGGCATTTCTACAGGCTGGACGGGGCGAGGACCAGAAAAAACACCGGTCGCGAACGTGGTGGCCTGCACCTACGCTACGGGTTCGCACCAATCCCCCGCACCACCCGCCGGGCCGTGACCATGCCCAGCAGCGGCGCGAGGGCGAACACGCCAAACAGCCAGCTTGCGGCATTCGCGGTGCCGGCGACGCCTCCGGGATCCGTCAGGCCGGCGAGATTCGCCACCATTCCCGCCAGCGCCGCACCGAGTGCCGTGGCGAACAACTGCACGGTGGTGATGGATGCCGATGCCAGGTCTTGCTCTCCCGCCGGCGCCACCTGAAAGACCCGGGTCAGCAGATGGGGCCAGGCCAGGCCGACGCCCAAGCCGATGACAACCAGCGCCAGGCAGATCGGCAGGAGTGCCTGCCACTCGCCGCTGCTTTGGCTACGCAGCAGAACGGCCAGGGCCGCCATACCGGCAAATCCGAGCAGTGGACCGGCGAGGATTACCCGGCCCACCGCCCGACCGCTGGCGCCTGAACTGCCAATCGATCCCAGTGTCCAGCCCGCCGCCATGAGTGCCGCGAGGTAACCGGCAATCAGCGGGGACTGCTGATGGAGGACCTGGAGGAACAGCGGCACGAAGATCTCGCCACTGGTGACCGCGACCGCGAGCAGCGACATCGTTGCATAGAGCACTCCGAGCGCCGAGGTGATGGAAAATGCACCGGCCGGAAGCAGTCGCTGGCGGGCGCGGCTTTCGGTCCGGATCAACAGGGCTGTGAGGATCGCGGCCGCGCCAAGGCCCAGGATGTTCCAGACCAGCATCGACGCCACGCTGCCGGCCGACACGCAGAGCACCGCCGCCGTCAGCAGCACCAGTTGGGCCAACGGCAATGGCACGCGCTGCGGTTTGTCCGCGCTGCGTTTGGGCAGTACGCGTGTCGCCAGCAGGGCGAACAGCACGGCGACCGGGATCAGCGACCAGAACGCCGCCCGCCATACCCCCAGTTGCGCAAAGATGCCCCCCACGGCGGGACCGACCAGGGTGGCCACCCCCCACATGCCGGAGACCAGCGCCATCGCCCGCGGCCACAAGGCTTGAGCGAAAACCAGCCGGATCATCGCGTAGGACAGTGCGAACAACAACCCGCCGCCCAGCCCCTGGATAAGCCGGCCCGTGAGCATGACGGCCATTGAGGGGGCGAATGCGCAGATCAGCGCACCGCCGGCAAATACCAGTGTCGCGGCCATGTACGCGCCCCGTGGCCCCATGCCCGTCAGCCAGCGCACCGACAGCGCCGAACCGAGGATCGACGCCGCGACGAAGAGCGTGGTGTTCCAGGCGTAATAGTCGAGGCCGCCGATGTCCTTGACCACCGAGGGCAGGATGGTGGTCGCGATGTAAACATTGATCGCATGGAGCACCACGCCACCGGCGAGGGCGAGCGCGCGCACGCCATTGGTCCCCGACAGCAGGTCGGCCCAGCCGGTGCCTGCCTGAGGCGCAGATTGCAAATGATCGTCAGCGAGTCCGTCAGACTTATCCATGTCAGCTCCAGTCAGTGATCCCACACGCCACCGCGAATGGGTGCTTGCAACGGCAAGCCGACCTCCTTATAAAACCTCATCCATAGATGAGGTCAAGAGCAAGCTGCCATGTCGATCGATGTTCGCGTGCCTCTTTCGGTGGGGGAAGTGTCCCGTCGCTGCGGAGTGACGGTTGCCACCGTGCACTTCTATGAGGCCAAGGGCTTGATCCACGCCGAGCGCAGTGCCGGCAACCAGCGGCGTTATGCGCGCGAAGTGCTGCGCCGGGTCGCCATCATCAAGATCGCCCAGCGCGCGGGCATCCCTCTTGCGACCATCAAGGCGACACTGGACCAATTGCCGGCCGGCCGCGGCTTGACGGCGCAGGACTGGAAACACCTGTCGACGATCTGGCGGGACATGCTCAGCGAGCGGATCCACAGCCTCACCCAACTGCGCGATCAACTCGACGGCTGTATCGGCTGCGGGTGCCTGTCGATGGATGACTGCCCGCTGCGCAATCCAAGCGATCGCCTGGGTCAACTGGGCAGCGGCGCGGTTCTGCTCGAAAAGGACACTCCAGCCAAGGATTGAGTAAGGCGAGCTGCCCCACCCTTGTGTATCTCCTATAGATTTTTTTCATGACAGGCTTTTTCGCCGAGAGAATACCTGACAGAATGTTTGTTAATGATTCTCAATAGCCATATCTATATCATTAACAACCAGGAACTCACCTATGCCGCGCGTTACCCCGCCGCGTAATTTGAATGCGCCCCGAAATCTTCTGGCCATGTCCATCTGCATGGCTACCCTGGCGCCCGCCTTTGCCGACGACAGCAGCGCTGTACAGCAAACCTCCAGGCCGAGCACCCTGGAACTGGGCGCTACCGAAGTCACCAGCACCCATCTGGGCAGCACGACCGAAGGCACGAGTTCCTACACCACCGGCGCCATGTCCACGGCGACCAAGCTGCCGCTGACCATGCGTGAAACGCCCCAGGCCGTGACCGTCATTACCCGCCAGCGCATGGACGACCAGGCCATGACCAGCATCAACGATGTGGTCAATGCTACCCCTGGGTTGTTCCTCGATTATTCCAGCGGCCCCGGCCGGCAGTCCTACTCGGCGCGCGGCTTTGACGTCGACAACCTGATGTATGACGGCATCCCGAGCGGCTATCAAGGTTGGATCGTCGGCGCCCAGCCGAACCTGGCGATGTTCGATCGGGTCGAGGTGGTACGCGGCGCCACCGGCCTGGTGACCGGTGCCGGCAACCCTTCTGCCGCCATCAACATGGTGCGCAAGCGGCCACTGGCCGAGCAGAAAGTCACCCTCACCGGCGCCGCCGGCACCTGGGACAACTACCGCGGCGAAGTCGATGCCTCCAGCCCCCTCAACGACAGCGGCACCCTGCGCGGCCGGGTCGTAACGTCCTACCGCGACAGCAACAGCTTCGTCGACGATGTCGATGAACAGCACGGCCTGTTCTACGCCGTCACCGAAGCGGACCTGGGCGAAGACACCACCCTGACCCTCGGATTCTCCAACCAGAAGGACAAGACCAACTACTTCTGGGGCTCTTCGATGATCGGCCTGGATGGTCATCATCTGGACCTGCCGCGCTCCTACAACCCCGGGACTGACTGGGAGAACAAGGATCAGGAGATCAACACCCTGTTCGCCGAAGTCCGCCAGCAGTTGGCCAATGACTGGAAGCTGCAGCTCAACGCCAACTACTCCGAACAGAATGCGCTGTTCACCGGGTCCTACCAGTCGCGCTGGGTCAACAACACCCTGGCCCGTACCGTCTACCAATCGGCCCATGATGAAAACCAGGCCGGCGTGGACGCCTTTGTCAGTGGTCCGTTCCAAGCCCTCGGACGCAGCCATGAATTGGTGGTGGGCGCCAGCAAGCGCATCTACGACATGACCACCCACAACTACTCCCCGTACGACACCAACTGGCCGATCAACGCCGGTAAACCGGACTTCGTGCACACCGACAACAGCCGCGAAGTGACCACCCAGGACGGTCTGTACATGACCACCCGCCTGAGCCTGGCCGACCCGCTGAAACTGATCCTCGGCGGACGCCTGGACTGGTACGACTACGACAACCGCGATGGCGACGGCGACTACAAGGTCACCCGCAACGTCACCCGCTACGCCGGCCTGATCTACGACCTGGACGACCATCACTCGGTCTACGTCAGCTACAGCGACATCTTCACCCCCCAGAGCGCCAAGGACACTTCCGGTACTCCGGTCAAGCCCATCGTCGGCAAGAACTACGAGGTCGGCATCAAGGGTGAATACTTCGACGGCGCGCTGAATGCGAGCCTGGCGGTGTTCCGCATCGACCAGGAAAACCGCGCCGTGCAGGTGTACGTGCCCAACTGCCCGCAGGCAACCTGCTCCGAGGCCTCCGGCGAGATTCGCAGCCAGGGCATCGACTTCGAACTGCAAGGGGCACTGACCGAGAACTGGCAGGTGGGAGGTGGCTACACCTATGCACGCCTGCACACCCTCAAGGATGCGGCCAATCCGCAGAAGGAGAACCAGCGTTTTGACACCGACACCCCGGAGCACCTGTTCAAGCTGACCACCAGCTACCGCTTCCAGGGCCCGCTGGAAAAACTGCGGGTCGGTGGCAACATCTCCTGGCAGAGCCGCATGTACAACGACGTCGCACTGGACGATGGCAGCACCTACCGTCTCGAACAGGGTGCCTACGCCATTACCGACCTGATGGCTGGCTACCGGGTCAACCAGAACCTGGACCTGCAACTCAACGCCAACAACATCTTCGACCGCGAGTACTACTCGTCCATCTCCAACTCCACCCGCTACGGTGGCGACACCTACGGCACTCCGCGCAACATGATGTTGACCGCCAAGTACAGCTTCTAGGTTGCTTGAGCGCAGGGACGCGCACGGTTGCTGATTCATGTTTGAATAGCGCACTGATTAACGGTGCTTCCCAAGGACGGACACATGGCTCTGGTCTCGCAACGAGTAGACCTGGCGCGCAACGGCGACGCCGTGGCAACTCGGAGCCAGAGCTGCATTGACAGCTATTCCCGCGCTACGCATCAGAACCGCCAAGCAGCGCAAAATGCCCGCCTGGTTCCAGGACTGTAAAACCGTCCCTCCCCCCGGCGAGGACTTCGTCCTCGAACGCAGCCTCGCACGCTCGGCAGCTGCTACGGGTTTGCACGTCCTGCGGCCGTTGACGCAGCCTCGCGGGCTCGGCAGCTGCTACGCTTTTATGGAACACCCGACACTGCCCAGGTGACTGCCATGAACGCGGCTGCGCTGTCAGAACTCGATGCCGCACTGCCCGGCCTGGCCCGCAGGATTCGTGTGCTGGAGGCGCTGTCCTGGCCGGCAGGGGTCGAAGAGGTGTTCCTGGCCAATTGGCACGCCGGCAAGGCGGCGTTGCCCAGGGTCGAGTTACAACCGCGCGAGCACGGCGCCGGGATTGCCGCCCTGGAAAGCTTTGTCGGCCGCTGTGACGAGGGTCATCCGGCCGGCAATTACCTGGCCATGACCGCCCGCAGCTACGCCACGGCCGGGCGCATGCTGGGGGCCATCGGTACGCCCGACTTCACCCGCTACGCCTCGGCGCTGTACCGGCGTCCGGACTTCTATTACACGAACCTGCAGTTGAGCATGCTCGACGCGGCCCACTTCTTCCTCAAGACCACCGACGCGCTGCTGGGCGGCACGCGGATTCCCCCCACCCAGGCCGACATCCCGGCCCAGGCCTTCGCCGCCTGGATGCAACCTGAGCTGGACCGCTTTTTCGGCGCGGGCCAGATCAGCATCGTGCTCGACCCTTGCCTCGCCGCCAAGGCCATCGCCGGGGCAAGCCGCATCCGCCTGCGGGCCAGCGCGCTGTTTTCGGAACTGGACAAACAGCAGTTGCTGCAACACGAGGCGTTCGTGCATGTCGCCACGGCTCAGAACGGTGCCCGCCAGGCCAACCTGAAAAGCCTCGGCCTGGGCGCCCCACGCACCACCCAGACCCAGGAAGGCATTGCCACCCTGGCCGAGCTGTTCACTGGCAGCATGGACATCAACCGTTTGCGCCGCCTGGCCCTGCGGGTGCTGGCGGTCCAGCAGGCGCTGGATGGCGCCGATTTCATCCAGGTGTTCGAAGGGTTCCTGGCGGCCGGCCAATCGCCAGAGGAGTCGTTCCGCTCGACCCAGCGGGTGTTCCGTGGCGCCGACCTGCGGGGCGGCGGTGCATTCACCAAGGACGCGGCCTACCTGACCGGATTGCTCGGCGTGCATACCCTGCTGCGCATCGCCATCCGCGATAACCGCCCGGACCTGGTCGGCCATTTGTTCGCCGGGCGCCTGACCCTGGGTGATACCGTACGCCTGGCACCGCTGTTCGACTCTGGCTGGCTCCAGGGACCGAAATTCCTGCCCGCCTGGGCCGCCGATCTGCGGCGATTGGCGGCCAACCTGGCGTTTTCGGCCTTTATCTCGCGGATCAAGCTCGAAGTGCTGGATCTGCAGGTGCTGATGGCCTTCGCCGACGAACACGAAACCGATGCCAGCGCCATGTGAACAATGGACCCGTTCGGCGGCAACCCACGTCCATTCAGGGGATACAAGATGAACGTAACAACAGTGGGGAAATGGGCGACCTGCCTGCTCGCCCTGCAATTGCTGCTGACGGCCGGATGCAGCAGCAAACCCAACCGGCCCCCCTACGCGAGCGCCAGCCAGGGCTCCAACTGCTATGCCAAGGCGCTGCCCACTGCCGGGGAAGGCGGCCTGGCCTGGGGCTCGACCTTGGGCGTGGCGCAGCAAAAATCCCTGGCCAGTTGCCAACGCTACGCCGGTCGATCCGGGGGCACGCCAAGCACCTGCAAAGTGGTGCTGGCCCAGTGCAAGACCCGGTAACCGAAATGGCTTGATTCAACTGCTACGCTTTGAACTCCTGCGAATGGATTAACACGATGGATTGGTGCATCCCTCTCCCTACATCTGCCTGGGCGCAACCATGAAGCGCCCGCTGATGGCTGGCCTCACCGTAGCGCTGATCGGCGCGACGAGTTACGTGCTGATTCAGTGGCAGACGGTCAACCAGCACAAACGCGAGGTGCAGTGCACCGAAGCCAGGCAGGCGCTCAAGGCTGTGCAGATTCGTGCGCGGGCGTTGGCGGCCGGCTTGTCGCTGGACGCCTACAGCCAGGAGGAGGAAGCCAAGGTGGCGGCGCTGATCAAGGCGCTCGACGCCGCCAGCAACGAGGCCGAGGTGAATGCAGTGATCGCCGCCCATGCCGCCGCCATCGAGGCCGAAGCGGCGGCGATCGATGCGCAGGTGGACACCCGGGGCGAACAGGCCTTTCTCGAACAGCGCCGCCTGGAGCAGCGCATTACGGTGGACGTGAAACAGGAACTGCAGCGCGCGGCGAAGGCCGTCAGCATGACCTGTGACTAGCCTCAGGCCTGGCGCGGTTTGCGCCACTCAGCCAGCAGCAGGACCGCGGCCCCGGCCATGATGGCGATATCGGCCAGGTTGAACACCCCGGTGTGCAGCGACCCCAGGTTGAGCACCAGGTAATCCACCACGTGCCCGTCACGCCATACCCGGTCGATCAGGTTCGACGCCCCACCCAGCGCCATGCAGTAGACCGCCAGCGCCTTGCCTGGCGAGCGGGTCCAGCGCGACAAGGCCCAGCCGATGGCCCAGCACACCACGGCACCCACGCCGACGATGAAAATCAGTTGTTTGATCGCCGGTGCCATCCCGGCCCCCAGGCTCAGGAAGGCACCCGGATTGAGGCTCAGGGCGATATCCAACCAGGCGAAACTGCCGCCGAACTTGAAGCTCTGCGCCGACAGCGACTGCAGCGCCAGCACCTTGATCCACTGGTCGAATGCGATGAACACCAGGCCAATCAGTCCCGCAAACCAGCGACTCGTTGTGACTCGTTCCATGAACAATCCTTGGGCTCACTCTCATGCCTGGACAGCAGGCACGCACCGCCGTTTTGGCAGCGGCGGCAAGATAGCGCAGCTGACGGATGCCGTCCATCCACGGGCAGCCTGGCGCGACCCGCGCCTCAGACGGCTCACTCCGCGACACCTGCACCGGCTTTTCCCTTGAGCCAGTCGATCAG
Source organism: Pseudomonas sp. RA_35y_Pfl2_P32 (assembly GCF_963970735.1). NCBI lineage: Bacteria > Pseudomonadati > Pseudomonadota > Gammaproteobacteria > Pseudomonadales > Pseudomonadaceae > Pseudomonas > Pseudomonas sp. RA_35y_Pfl2_P32. The sequence continues at coordinate 25,270 of NZ_CAXAQF010000027.1, read as the reverse complement.
CACCTGCACCCGTGGGGGCATGGGATCACGATGCGGGTGGACGAGAAAATAGTCGTAACGCCCCGGCTGGGAAAAACCACCGAACGGCAGGATCAGTTCACCCTGGTCGATACGGCTCTGCACCAGGCGCTGGCGGCCGATGGCGATCCCTGCGTGGTGGATGGCCGCCGTCACACACAGGTCAGAGCGATCGAAGGTCAGCCCGCGTTGCGGCAAGACGTCGAGCAGGCCCTGTTGCCGGGCCCAGAGTTGCCACTCGGCATCGTACAGCGCGTTGTCCCAGGCCAGGGCATCGTGCAACAGCGTGCAGTGGCGCAGGTTGAGTGGCGTCTCAAGCAGGCCGTGGCGCTCGGCATACTGCGGGCTGCAGACTGGCGCGATGGTTTCGCTCATCAAGGCATGACTGGCCAGCCCGGGGAATTCGCCATTGGCGTACAGCAGCGCGAGGTCGACGTTCTGGGTACGGAAATCGATGGCATCGTTGCCGACGCGGATGTCCAGGGCAATGTTCGGGTAGCGTTGATGAAAGTCCGCCAGGCGTGGCACCAGCCAGCATTGCGCGGCCGAAGGTCGGGCATAGAGCGCCACCGAACCGCACAGCTCGGCCTGGGGCGGTTGCTGCAGGGCTTCGGACAACTGCTCCATCACCCCTTCGAGGATCGCGAACACGCGCTCGCCCTCCCCCGTCAGGCGCACGCGGCGGGTCAGGCGCTCGAACAGGCGCAGGTCCAGGGCCTGCTCCAGGCGGGCGATGCGATGGCTGACGGCACTGGGCGTGACGCACAGCTCTTCGGCGGCCAAGGCAAAGCTCAGGTGCCGGGCGGCGACCAGAAAGGTGTGCAGGTTGGCGAACTGTGAACTGTTGAGCCGGGAGCTCAATCGAGGTGGCAGGTTCAGCATCGGGTTTTTCCGCGGGCGAGAAACCCGGGGCCGCGCGGCCCCGGGTGCAATGGCTAGTGTCCGGCCAACAGTGTACGTCCCTGCTCCAGGTACGCATCCATTTCTTGCTCCGGCACCATGCTGCCGCCCGTGCCCCACACCAGGTGCGTGGCGTTGGCCATGCGCTGTGCGTCGAGGCCCAAGCGCTGGCGATAGCCCTGTTGCTCTTGCAGCACCCGCAGGAACCCGGGCAATCCGGCCAGCGCCGAGGGCTCCAGCTTCAGGCCTTCCTCGGCCTGCAGCAGGGCCAGCAAGCGGTACATCTGCTCGTCGCTGAGGGTGTAGTAACCATCGAGCAAGCGTTGCATCGAGCGCCCGACAAACCCCGACGGTCGCCCCACCGCCAGGCCGTCGGCGGCCGTGCGGTTGTCGATGCCAAAGTCGTAGACGCTGACCTCGTCGTGCAGCCCGGTGTAGACCCCCAGCAACATGCAGGGCGAGTGTGTCGGCTCGGCGAACACGCAGTGCACCGCGTCGCCGAAAATCTGCTTCAGGCCAAAGGCGACGCCGCCAGGGCCGCCACCAACGCCACACGGCAGATAGACAAACAGCGGGTGCTGCGCATCGACCCTAATCCCCGCGGACACCAGTTGGTGCTGCAAGCGACGCGCCGCCACCGCATAACCGAGGAACAGATGGATCGAGTTCTCGTCGTCAACGAAATGGCACGTGGGGTCGCTCTCGGCCTGCTGCCGGCCCTGCTCCACGGCGACGCTGTAGTCCGATTGATACTCGAGCACCGTCACCCCGCAGGCACGCAGGCGGTCTTTCTTCCACTGCCGGGCATCGGCGGACATGTGTACGGTGGCCTTGAACCCCAGGCGCGCACTCATGATGCCGATGGACAGGCCGAGATTGCCGGTGGAGCCCACGGCGATGCTGTACTGGGCAAAAAAGGCCCGGGCGGCCTCACTGTCCAGGGCGCTGTAGCAATCGCCCGGCTGAATCAGGCCGCCAGCCAGCGCCAGGTCCTCGGCGTGCTTGAGCACCTCATAAATCCCGCCCCGGGCCTTGATCGAACCGGAAATCGGCAGCAGGTTATCGGCCTTCAACCACAGCGTACCCTGCACCGGCAGCTGTTCCTCGGCACAGAGGGTCGCCTGCAGGCGTGGCAGCGCGATCAGCGGCGACTCGATGATGCCCGCGCTCGCCCGGGTCTCGGGGAACGCCGACTGAATGTAGCTGGCAAACCGCTCCAGCCGCACACTGGCGTCTTCCACGTCGGCCAGGCCCAGGGGCACATCACTCAAGGCCTGCGCGGTCGGCGCCAGGGCCGGGTTAAACCAGGTGACCGGCTCGACGCGGGTCAACGGGCCAATCAACGGATGGCTCTGACACCAGTCAGCCAGGGATTTGTTGTGAATCATGGTGCTGCTCCAGACAGTGGCAGGCTCGCGCCCGCCCCGACGACAAAACTGGCGCTCATCCGCGCCAGAAGGGAGTGAACACGAAACCTGACCACCAGCCATACAATCAAGCCGATGGCCGCCTGCAAAATCAGTAGTAAACCCGCCTCTTCGTGCATGACATCCCCTTGTTGTTGTCGTGAGTGCATGAGGCCGCGCGGACCGCGATCCGCGGGGATTAAGCACCAGGACTCAGGGAGTTACAAAGGATGGTTGTGCAATGGATGGATGACGTGGGGTCACCTATGGCGCCAGGCAGGTTGCACCTTGGGGGATTGCCATTGACCTACTGAGCGAGATGTCCATATCCCGCCGCGCGGGTGAAGTCGGCCAACTGCCAGATATCACCGTTCGCCCCCCAGGTGCCATCAGCCACTTCCTGAATGTGTATTGAGGTCATCAATAGGCGTTGATCATCCGGTGCAAGGCTCGATTTGATTGCTCCGTGCAACTCACCCACGTAGCGCTGGCGCATCGGCGCATCAAGGACACCGGCAGGCACCTTGACGATGACAATGCAGGGGACAACCCGGGCATGAGCATCCACGCCTCCACACAGCCATTCAGTTGCCTGGACTTCTTCAATGAGCACCCAGCACAAAGCACGCTGCTGCGGGGTATCGCCCATGTGCTCATTCACCATCGCCACCTCGCTCACGCGTCGAAGCAGGTGTTGGCGCTGCGTCTGATTGAACGCTTCGGTAGGCACCTTGATCAGGATGTTCGGCATGACAAAACCTCGTTGTTAAGTGGAGGTGCCATTGAGCCAGTTCCTTGAATTTGTGATAAGTGACCGATTCGTCTTATTTCGGGCATAATCGGACAATGTACGATTTCACTATTCTGGTCGTTCCCGGGGCGTTCACCTCCAGTGTCGCGGCCACGCTGGACATCCTCTCCACCGCGGCAACACTGGCTCTGCGCCATGGCTTTGCTGTGCCACGCTGGCGAGTGTGTGGACCACAGCCAGGGCTGATTACGCTTGGGCAAGGCATGCTATTGCAGGTCGAGGAACTGACTACAGACGTCGAAGACAATTCCTGCTGGGTTATTCCAGGCCTGGGTATCAGCGATGTCGACGCGCTGCTCAACCGTCTTGAGGAAGACTGGGTACTTCAGACGCTTCCAGCGCTGAGGGCCCATGCAGCCCAAGGCAAGGAGATTGCAGCCTCATGCTCAGCGGTTTTTCTTCTGCATGCCGCTGGATTACTCGATGGCCGACAGGTGACGACCACCTGGTGGCTCGCCCCTGTGTTGTCGAGCATCGCGCCTGACTGCCTGGTCGATCCAAATGTCATGGTTCTCTGCGACCCGCCCTTGACAACCGCTGGTGCAGCCTTCGCGCAGACCGACCTGATGCTGCATCTGCTGCGCAGGCGCCTGTCACCCGAACTCGCCGATCATGTGGGCAAGATCCTGCTACTCGATGGCCGACAGTTGCAGTCGCCGTTCATCAACCCCGCGATCATGGCCCAAGGCAATACGCTGGTGGCCAATCTCACCGCCTACATAGAAGCACGGCTGCCCTGTCCGCCCAGTGTCCCCCATCTTGCAGCGCACGTCGGTATGTCCGAGCGAACGCTCTCCCGACATCTTCGAAAGGCAACCGGCCTGTCAACCCAGCATCTGATCCAGCGCGTGCAACTGAACAGGGCCCGCGTGCTGCTGGAAACCAGCCGATACTCCGTTGAATCTATCGCCGAGCAGGTGGGGTACCAGGATGCCACGGCCCTACGGCGGCTTATGCGCCGCCTGTTGAACACCTCGCCCAAACAACTGCGCCAGTCAACGCGACGCCTGTAGCACCCGCTCGACGACTTCACAGGCAGCCAACCGCCCTTGTTTCAGGGCCCGCGTCCAACAGAGGGTCTTCGACATTCTCAACGCACAGGGCTTCGAGCAGTACTTGCTCCAAGATGGCGAAGAAGCATTTGATCTGGGGCTGTTTTAATGCCTGAGGCCGGGTCACCAAATAGACATCCATATCTGGAAGCTGGATCTGCGCAAACAACTCGATCAGGCCTTTCGCCAGAATTCGAGGCAGTACGGCTACCCCCAAACCTTTTCTGACCGAATCGAGTTGCACGGCGAACGAATTCACGCTGATCTGCGCACGCTCCAGGCCCGCCGCCTTTGCTGCACGCATTTGCGGCAACAGGTCCAGCGGAGGGAGCAAGGCAACATTGACTGCTGTGGCCGGGGTCACTTCAGGAAAGCGCTTCAGGTACCCTGCATCAGCAAAGACACCATAGGCAAGCTTGCCTATGGGTCGATAAATCAGCGAAGGCTCGCCCAGATGTGCGGTGCGCACAGCAATGTCTGCCACGCCGCGGACGATCTTGTGAAAGTCGGCTGTGACCAACAACTCCACCGAGCAAAGCGGATGGGCCGTGGTGAAACGACGCGCGGCTTCCAGCACGCAAGTAGAGAATCCCTCTCCTGCACTGACCAGAACGCTGCCCGATAGCGCCGTGTGCGATCCGGACATGTCCGCTTCGGCTGGACGCCTCAAGCCCGCCTCCGCAGCAAGGGCAACGTCCACGAGCGACAACCCCCGCGAGGTCAACCAGCAACCCTCGACGCCACGCTCGACGAGCGGCTCGCCCAGAGCCGCCTCCAGTTGGGTCAGGCGACGAGACACCGTAGACGCCGCAATCCCCAGCAACTGGCCCGCTTGAAGAAAGCTGCCACGTCGCGAGACTGCCAACAACAGCCGAAGATCGTCCCAATTTGCTTGCACCGCCATGCGCTCTATCTTCCTTGGTTTGCAAATGTGCAAATCCATTATGCAGCAGTGGTTGTTTTTCAGGCGCGATCTCAACGGTATATCTACAGGCCTTCGAAACAACGGGAATGGACTGTATGACAACTGGCCCCAACGACTATGCGGACCTTGCCGCTAGAGCCTTCAATCGCCGCGATGTCGAGGCAATGCTTGCATTGGTGGGCGAAGACTTCCTCTACCTCGATAGCAGGGGGATTCAAATCGGTCGCGAATCCATGCGCAAACGAGAGACCGCACTTTTCTACGCACTGCCTGACGCTCGAGTGACGCTCACCCCATTCATGGTCACGGACGATCACTTGGCGCTGACGGCCTTATTGACCGGCACCTTCGCCGCCCCGCTGGTGCTGTCAGGCCGGGTGATTCCACCCCATGGCCAGCCTATCACCGTGCACTATGCCGCACACTTCACGTTCGAAAACGGGTTGGCTGTACGCGAAGAGGTCTTCTTCGACAGTGCGCAGTTGATGCCGTTAGCCGTACAAGGTGAGGGTTGAGGGATGCACAGCACATTCGTTACTGGCGCAACTGGCTTGCTGGGCAACAACCTTGTGCGGGAATTGGTCGCGCGTGGCTACGCCGTCAAAGCCCTGGTCCGCTCAAGAGCCAAAGGTGAACAACAATTCAACAATCTGCCGGGTGTGGAATTGGTCGTTGGGGATATGGCCAACGTCGAGGCATTCGCCGCTTCGCTGCAAGGCTGCGATACGGTGTTTCATACCGCGGCGTTCTTTCGCGATAACTACAAGGGCGGCAGCCACTGGAAGGAACTGGAAAAGACCAATGTCGCCGGCACGCGAGACCTGATGGAGCAGGCCTATCGTGCTGGTATTAGACGGTTCATCCATACATCGTCCATTGCCGTACTCGACGGCGCACCAGGCTCTTCCATCGACGAGACCTGTCTACGGGCCGACGCCGACGCGGATGACTACTACCGCAGCAAGATCCTCGCTGACCGTGTCGTCCTGTCGTTCCTGCAAACCTATCCCGAGATGCACGCCTGTATGGTCTTGCCCGGTTGGATGTGGGGGCCTTGCGACATAGGCCCGACGTCCTCGGGACAATTGGTAAATGATGTCGTGAAAGGCAAGCTGCCCGGGTTGACTCCTGGCAGTTTCTCCATTGTGGATGCCCGTGATGTGGCCGCTGCGCTGATCGCTGCCGCCAAACATGGGCGCCGAGGTGAGCGCTATCTAGCGGCGGGCCGTGACATGACGATGCGGCAGTTGGTGCCTACTTTAGGTCGAATAGCGGGCGTCAAGACACCCTCTCGAAAACTGCCGCTGCCCTTTCTGTACACCTTGGCTGCTGTCCAGGAGATGTATGCGCGCCTTACCGGCAAGCCCATTCTGTTAAGCATGGCCACGTTACGCCTGATGATCCGAGAGGAGCACCGCACCATGTTCAATCACCGCAAGAGTGAACAAGAACTGGGTCTCAGTTTCCGAGCGCTGGAGCAAACAATTGCCGACACCGTGGCGTGGTATCGCGATCACGGCTGGTTTGAAAACCACAGCGCGCGTACCTCGAACACAAGTCGCTGATCCGACCTGGTTGAAAAAATAGTCAGCGCAGCGAAATGACTATCGAGCCCCAAAGCCGATAGTCTCGTGAATCATTCTGCGATTTGACGCTGGCACGCGAGCCATACCTTCAATTGCCAATACGGAACTTCCTGTATATTCGCCACACACCCGAACAAGGACGTAAGCACATAGTGAACAGGGAAATAATTCTGATGCGACATGGCCAGCCAGCGCTGGCGAACGTCACTAAAGTCTCAGCGCTTGAGATGAAAGACTGGATCGAACACTACAACCGATCCGAAATTACCCAGCAACCGATTCCGAATGCCAGCCTGCAACTCGCCGCCTACGCCACGACAATTGTTTCAAGCAGCGCGCCTCGTGCACTGACCTCCGTACAAGCGCTCGGGCTGAAGCCTGCACTGGTCGACGCACTTTTCTGCGAAGCGCAACTGCCTTTTGGGCATTGGAAACGACCCCGCCTATCGCCCTTTACCTGGGCATTTATCCTTCGAATCTTATGGCTGTGTGGTTACTCAGGCGGCGTCGAATCGGCTGGCACGGCAAAGATGCGCGCCAGCAAAGCCGCTGAACGACTGCAGTCCCTGACTCGCGAAGGATCCGTTCTCTTGCTGGGTCATGGCTTCATGAATCGCATGATCGCCAAACAGCTCGTGAAGGATGGGTGGGTTCGCCAAAAGCGTAACGGCAGCCAGTATTGGAGCGCGACGGTATATCAATATGTGGGTGAGTAAGCGGCGCCCGTGGATCGGCAGAGAGGCATCACTGGTACCGTAGGCCCAGACATAGGCGCGAAGGGTTTTCTTTGCCCATGGCGTAAGGTCCTGCACCGGCGTTTCATCGGCATGGATTACGCCATGTTCCGGGCTCAGTGGTTATCTGCGCTTGGCAAACTGGAAGCGCTTGAGCCACGCGATCTCGTGAGCCCGTTTTTCGTTAACCGCTTCTGAGGCGGCGCGGGTGGCCTGGCTGACATTCGGCAAGGGTATAGTTCTAGCTGCCCCCCCCACGGGAAGATAAGCCCGGGCCCAGAAAACCTCCATAGGGTTGGACAACTTCATGCTGAGCGCTTTTTTGCAGTACCCCGTTTCATTTGGCGATCCAGAAGCAAATTTCAGGAAGGTTCGCGCGAGTGTCGACTTGGTACGATTTGACCTATTAGTCATGCCCGAGCTTTGCACCATCGGTTACTTTCACGACTCGCGTGAGGCATTGTTTCTTCATGCTGAATCGGCGCTCGATGGGCCAACGGCGCAGTTCTTGCTGCAACTATCGGCCGACAAGAATGCAACGCTAATTGCTGGCATCGCCGAGCGTGACGGCGATCGTATCTACAACACTGCGATTGTCGTATCGCGAGGGCGCTGGCTGGGCAAGCAACGCAAGTGCCACCTGTCACGCATAGAAAAACGCCTCTTCACCCCAGGCGATTCATTGGCGTGCTTCGATGACGGAATCTGCCGTTTCGGCGTTCTGACTTGTTTTGACCTTTGGATGCCAGAAGCCGCTCGCCTGTTGGTGCGCCAAGGTGCGCAGTTGCTGTGTTGTCCAGCCAACTATGGTGGGCCTTGGACAACCCAGCTTGCGCGCATTCGCGCAATGGAAAACGCCACTCCGCTGATCTGTGCCAATCGCACCGGTGTGGAAATGTATGCAGGCACAGAAGTGACATTCAGAGGTGAAAGCCAAATTGTCGGGCCTATGGGAGAAGTTTGGGCATCCGCCACAGAAGAGACGTCGCTTGGCGTGTCGATAATTGACCCCGCTGCGCACGTTCTCAAGGCGAATCCTATGTGCGATGACTTGATGGAAGAGGCAGGTCGCTATGCTTTATCAGGCCCATGTCCACAATGAACAAGCCACGTCTGGCGGCAAAACCTGCAACCTTATCTACTGCCGCCTTCGTACTGGATAACGCAAACCCTAAGCCAGCCGCGATCAACGTGGAAAAATCTACTCCAGTTCATGAAAGCGGCTGACGGAGGGCTTAACCACCCGTACATTCATCAACGGTCAGACGAGCACCGTTGACTTGATGGGAGCTTGCTGCGCAAGCGGTCACCGCACAATGCTTCTCGATCCGATTGCGTCCGCCGGACTTGGCGTTATACAACGCCTGATCCGCAGCCTCGATTAACCCTTGGAACTGATCCAAGTCTGACCCTGCGGCAGTGGCCACCCCAATACTCACACTGACGCGCCCCAATGGGCTGGTTGTGTGGGGGATGTTCTCTTGGCTCAATCGGTCCAGGATAAGTTGCGCCACGACGATTGCGCCGCCACTGTCGGTGTTGGGCATGATGACTCCCATTTCCTCGCCTCCATAGCGCGCCACGAGATCCGACGGCCGCCGTACGCACTGCTCCAGGATGTTACAAACGGTCTGCAGACAGGCGTCTCCGGCAACATGCCCAAGAGAGTCATTGAACAGCTTGAAATAGTCGATATCGATCATCAGCAGTGCCAACGGGCTCCCATCCCGCTGCGCTCGCCGCGCTTCCAAGGCCAGGGTCTCATCAAAGCAGCGTCGGTTCGCAAGGCCCGTCAGCGCATCCTTCATCGCCAACATTTCCAGTTGTCGATTCGAACTGACTAGCTGCTGCTGTGTGACCAGCAACTCCGATTCCACGGTGATGCGTCGTCGAATATGCAGGATTAAAAATCCACCAATGATACCGGTGAGCCCCAGCACGCCAGCAACCAAGCCTATCGAAAGCACCGCTTCCTGGCGCCACGCCGCCAATGCTTCGCGCTTACCTAGCGCAACCGTGGTCACCAGCGGCAGCTTGTCACTCTTACGGAAGGCGTAGAGCCTCTCCACCCCATCCAGGCCGGAGGTGAACGACGCCGTACCGACCGGTTGATCGACAAGGTACTTTGCAAAGATAGGCGACTGCGAAAAGTTGCGACCCATGTCCTGCTCGCGGAAGGGATAGCGAACCAGCAGCGTCCCATCGGTATGGGATAGTCCGATGGCGCCCTCTTGCCCCACGTCAATCTGTCCAAACAGGCGCAGGAAATTTTCCACCCCCAATGTCACCGCGACCACTCCGGCAAACTCCCCGCGAACATCATTGAAGCGCCGGCTAACGGTGATCACCCACTCCTGATTCGACCGGCTGCGGATCGGCGGACCGATAAAAGGCTCCCGACTGGGATCATCGCGATGATGAATGAAATACGCACGATCACTGCTGTTGGCACCCGCAGGAATCAGACGGTTAGAGGACATTAACCAGTGGCCCTGGCTGTCATAGATGGTGATCCCACTGAGTTGTGGCATCAGGGGTTGCTGTCGACTGACCAATGCACTTAGCCGCCGAATATGTTCCGGGCCACTCCCCTCGGTTTCAAGACGTTCGACGAGCCCAAGCAAGAGCAGCGAGCTTTGCCGGACAATGCCTTCGGAATAGGTGGCGAGCGTCTGGGAAAGGTTCAAGCCGTGGACGTCAACTTCATCCAGTGCTCGATCGCGAGAGGTAACCACCTTCCAGAGAGTCAGTGATGCCAAGGAACAGCCGATGACCAACAACAAGAGTATCACTAGGTGGATGTCACGCTTCACGTCAGTACCTTCTGGAAAATCCGGTTTCCCGTTCTGGTTGTTACTGGAGCAAGGCAATAACAACCGGCCCATGTCCTGAGCCTGAATAAGGATACAGAGAGCCCCGCGAAGGTGCAGCAATAGAATGAGCGGAAAACTCAGTGCAATCAGCAGGACAACCGGCCTTATCCAGAGCGGCGCAACATTGATTACACCCCCATTCACATACCGTTCCAATGAAGACTGTTGTGCCTGGAAAAATGGGGGACCTCGAGTTCATCTGCTCAGGCGCCGTAATGTTTGGCGCATGCTCAAGCGGCCAGGGCGCTTGCGATTTATCGACTGTCGGAACCAAGCAAATGGTCTGGCCGCCGATCTAAAACTGGCGGGGCGAGCTTGGCCATTGGCACGATATAAATCCGTTACCAGGGGTGCTGATACCACTTGGGGTCGGTACCGCAGCGGACACAGAAGGCTTGGCGCATCGACATTTGAAGTGAGCGTTTCCACCGTCATTAAGGATGAGCATGACAGCAGTAAAACAGGCTTTATCGGTTCGCCCAGTAGAGCAAAAGGACTTCGAGACGTGGTGCAATTACTGGGCTAAGTATCAGGCGTTCTACGAGGTCGATGTGGGTTTGGCGACGACCAAGATAACTTGGGCGCGTTTCTTTGACACTGCCGAGCCGGTGCAATGCGCGGTCGCCTGCGACGGCGAACACCTCTACGGTTTCGTCAACTTCGTCTTTCACCGCTCGACCTGGAGCCGCAATGACTTCTGCTACCTGGAAGATCTCTACGTCTGCCCAAGCGCACGAGGCCAGATGATCGGTAAACAACTTATCGAATATGTGCAAGGACAAGCGCGGGAAAAAAATTGTGAGCGGCTTTACTGGCACACCCAGCAGACCAATCAAACGGCCCAGAGGCTGTACGACTGGATTGCCGAAAAGCCTGGCGTTATCGAATACCGAATGCCGTTGGGTACAACCGCCTAAAGGGTGCTCGCCTGGGTGTCTGCGGCCACCGGGGGGGCGCAGACACCCACATCGTGCTCAGTGTGCGTGGCGTAGACGGTTGAACAACGTCGGCAGATGACCGCCAGAGAGGCAGGGATCGAGGTCGAGCTATCGCAGAAAACTCAGGTCCAAGGGGTAGTCAAGGATGATCCGGGTTTGATCCAGGTCGTTGGCAATCGCGCCGTAATCGCCACCGGTACGCATCGAGGCGAGCATCAAGCGCAACGACAGGTTCTTCGCCGGCCCTGACTGCACCACATATTTGACCCACAGGTCCCGCTCCCACTGCGAGCCATCGCGTACGGCCCGGTATCGGGAGTAGGCGCCGCCGGCATCCCTGCCATCAATGTCGGTACCGCGAATGTAGCGCGCGGTGAAGGTCAGACCCGGCACGCCCAGCACGGCGGCATCCAGATCGTAGCGGGCACTCCAGGCCTTTTCGTTGGGGCTGTTGAAGTCACTGCCCTGGGAGGCTGCGTCGAGTTCGATATCAAAACTGTTCCAGACATAGTCAAAGGGCTGGTCGCCGTCGATCTGCGTATAGGCCAGTTCAAACTTGTGCCCACCCAACGCATAGCCCGCACGCGCACTCCAGGCATCGTTGCGGATATCGCCAAGCAATGCCGCGCCGGTATTGCGGGTCCGATAATAGTTGACGCCGGTATTCACCACGCCGCCCACGGGCAAGGGCAGGCGGTAGTCAAGCGAGGCGAACTGCTGATTCCAGATATCATCCAGCTCGGAACCAAACAGCTTGACCTTGAGGTTGTTGACCCCTGTGTAAATACCGCCGTAGTAACTGACAAACTCGCTATCGACCTGGCGTCCGCTGTAGGCCGTGCCCAGATGCCCACCATGATTGGGTTGCGCCCGGTCGCTACTGGAGACAAAACGCCCGGCATTCAGGGTCAGGTCGTCGAGCGAGCGATCCGTGGCATTGAAGCCCCTTAATGTTTGCGGCAACAGACGAATGTCGCCGTACTTGAGCACTGGCGAATCGGGGAACAGATCGCCGTAGGCCAACTCGGTCTGGCCGACGCGCATCTTCACCGCGCCCCCGGCCTTGGAGTAGCCACGTTTAGGCTCGCCCCGATTGTCCCGTGCGACGATGCCGCCATTGCCGATGCCATCCCCGACGCGGCCGTTGCCACCGTCGAGTTTGAGCGCCCCCATGTAATGTGCATCCACGCCGAAGCCAATCAGCCCCTGGGTGTAACCTGAGTTGAACTTGGCCAGTACCCCTTGCGCCCACTCCTGACGGTAACTTTGCCGTTCGCCTTCGGGGTTGCGGTAACTGCCGTTACGGTTGTCGGCATTCCAGTAAAAGTTGCGCAAGCCCACCGACGTCGTGCTGTCTTCAATAAAACCATGGCCCGGCTCTACCGCGCCCACAATTGCACTGTTCAGGCAGACACTGGCGCCGGCCATCCCCAAGGTAAAAAGTTTGAACCACATGGTGCACTTCCTTTTTGCCAACGTTTAAGAGTGGCAGCGTTGAATTTTTATTGTTATTGACCAGGTGTGTTGGCAGCGGGCAGGGTCAAGCCCGACCGCAGACTTACGCCGAGGCGTAAGTTGCACCCTTGTTGTTTTAGGTATTGCCCGCTGAGCCCGGGCTGGTCAGCCCGGGCGATTGGCGCTCAGCGCAAAGCGGTCAAGCCGTCGAAGAACCGCGCGGCGTTTTCATCGAGGGTCGCAATGTCGTAGCCGCCCTCCTGCACCACCACGCACGGCAGGCCCAGCGCCTTGATTCGCTGCCCCAGCACCCGAAAACCTTCATGGCTGACGGCGACTTTGGACTGCGGATCGTTTTCGTAGATATCAAAACCCAGCGACAGCACCAGTACGTCCGGAGCGAAGGCGCGTAGGGCAGCCTCGGCCTGGTCCATGCACGCGAAGAAATCCGCCTCGCTGGAGCCGTGGGCCATCGGCAGGTTCAGGTTGAACCCCTCCCCCCGGCCAATGCCAGTCTCGTCGTCGAAGCCGGCCACCACCGGGTAGAAGTTGGTGGGATCGCCATGGATCGACACGTAGAGCACGTCGTCGCGGTCGTAGAAGATCTCCTGGATGCCCTGGCCGTGGTGCATGTCGGTGTCCAGCACCGCGACCTTGGCGAACGTGCCCCGCAACGCCTGGGCTGCAATCGCCGCGTTGTTCAGAAAACAGAAGCCGCCAGCGCCTTCGGCCCGGGCATGGTGTCCCGGTGGACGGCACAGGGCATACGCCGCGTCATCGCCTTCGATAATCGCCTGGGCGGCGGCGACCGCACTTTGCGCTGACCAGTAAGCGGCCTGCCAGGTGTGTTGGCCAATCGGGCAACTGCCGTCGGCCAGGTAGCGGGCGGTCTTGCCCAGGATCCCGCGCAGCGGATTGCCTTCGCGAATGAAGATGTTGGACATCACCTCATCGCCCCAGTCCTCCGGCACCTCGTGCCATTGCTGGTAAGCGCTGCTCAGGTATTGCAGGTACGCCGGACTGTGCACCGCGGCGAGCGGCGCCTGACCGTAGTCGAGCGGCTCCAACAGCGGGTAACCGAGTTGCTTGACCACCGCCAGCAGCGGGTCGATACGCGCGGGAACCTCTTGCGGCTCGCGCATCTGCCCGCGTGACAGGTAGGAACGTGGATGGTGCAGGCGCTGTGCCGGGTGGAAAAACGTTTTCATGGATAACCTCACGCAAAGACAATTCAGACTGCACGCGCCTGGGCCGATCACGCCGCCCGCAACGCGCAGTGATTAATTCGCTGTCCGCTCAATAACCCTGTTCGGGATCGACCAGATTGTTCAATGCCAGTCCCGCCGTCAGCCGCGAGACGTTGTCGGCGACCTGCTGGGCGATGCATTGATCCGAGGCGGCGGACGCCATGTGCGGCGTCACCCAGACCCCGGGGGTGTGCCATAACGGCGAATCCACCGGCAGCGGCTCCTGCTCAAACACATCAAGCAAGGCGCCCCGCAGCTGCCCGCTCGCCAGGGCCTGTTGCAGGTCGAGCTGATTGAGGTGCTGGCCACGCCCGCAATTGATCAACGCACTGCCCCGAGCCATGGACTGGAACACCTCGCGGCCCAACACACCTTGAGTCGCGGCAGTCAGGGGCAGCAAGTTGACGAGCACATCCAGCTGCGCAAGAAACGCCGGCAGCGCGGGCTCTCCGCTGAAGGTGCTCACACCCTCGATTACTCGCGGCGTGCGGGCCCAGCCGCGCACGTCGTAGCCAGCCTCGGCCAGCCGCATGGCCACCGGAGCCCCAATCGCGCCAAGGCCCATCACCCCGACCCTGAAGCCTTGCGCGCGGCGCTGCACCGGACGCTGCCAGCGTTGCGTAGCGTTGCCAGCAATCACCTGGTCGAAGCCGCGGTGAAAGTGCAACACCCCCCAATGCACGTACTCACTCATGCCCTGGGTGTGATCCGGGTCGACGACCCGACACACCGGCAACGCGGGATCACGCGAAGGATCCTGGGCCAGATGGTCGACCCCCGAGCCAATCGAGTACACCAGGCGCAGATTCGGCAAGGCACCGAGGCTGCCCGCTGGCGGGAACCAGCACACCGCGACCTGGGCCTGTTGTGCGCCTGAATCTTCAGGACGCAGCACCTGCAAGTGCGGGGCATGGCGGGCGAACAGCGCGGCCAGCCAATCGGTCAGCGCCGGGTTCTGGCACAACAACACGAGACTGGCCATGGTCAACTGCACCAATCGGCGCGCTGCTCATCGATCAGACTGAGCGCGGCCTGCCAGGCCAGATCAATGATCCCGTCGATCCCGTCACGGCCAAACTGCGCGGCGGTGTGACGGCACACGGCTTCGTCGGGGATGTTCAGCGCCACCCCGGCGGACATCGCCTGGATCTGCGCCTGGCAGGCGCGCTCCAGGAAGTAGATCTCGTGGAATGCCGCCGCCACGCTGCCACCGGCCGCGAGCAGGCCGTGATTACGCAGGATCATCGCGTTGTGCGAGCCCAGGTCGGCCACCAGCCGTTCGCGTTCGTGCATCGACAGCGCGATGCCTTCGTAGGTGTGATACGCCAGGTTGCCGTAGAACTTCAGGGCGTGCTGGGTCAGCGGCAACAGCCCGTCGCGCTGCGCGGCCACCGCCATACCGGCAGCGGTGTGGGTGTGGATGATGCAGTGCAGGTCCGGGCGAGCCTCATGAATTGCCGAATGGATGACGAACCCGGCCGCATTGACGTGCCCACCGTGCTGACCGTCGACCACCTTGCCCTCGAGGTCTATCAGCACCAAGTCACTGGCGCGCATTTTCTCGAACGCCACGCCGTAGCGGTTGATCAGAAAATGCCGCTGCGACCCGGGCACTCGCAGGGTGATGTGGGTGTCGATCAGGTCCGTCATGCGGTAGTAGGCAACCAGTCGATACAGCGCGGCCAACTCGCAACGCGACTGCCACTCGATGGGCGACATAGCGCTTGGCTTGTTCATTAAACAACTCCTTGGGAAAGGGGCAGCCCGACCGGCTTGGCGTTGACGCCGCGCAAGTACGCCAGGCCCAGCACACCGATCAACGACATCAGCGCCAGCACGCTGAAGAAGATCGCCAGCGGCCACCACTGGCCGGCGAAGTGACCCGCCAGGAAGGTGCCGATCAGCGGGGTCAATCCGCCGCTTACGCCGCTGCCCAGTTGATAGGCAATCGAGATGCCTGAGTAGCGCACCCGCGCCTGGAAGGCTTCAGCCATGTAGCCGGCGATTACCGCGTACAGGGCTGCCAGCAGCAGTACCGCCAGGGCAATGCCCGCAGTCATGTAGACCAGGTTGCCGGTCTGCACCAGCAGGAACATCGGGTACGGCACCAGGATGCACAGCGACGCCACCCACTTGAGGAAGCGTCCCTCGCCCAGGCGTTCGGCCAACAGCGCAGAACAGGGTTGGGAGAGAAATTGCAGGACGGTGACCAAGAACAGACAGTCCAGGATCGTGGTCTTGGCAATGCCCTGGTACTGGGTGACGTAGGTGATCATGAAGGTGTTGGTGAAGAAGAAACCGCCCGAGCCGATGGTCACCGCCAGGGCCGCGAACAGAATGCTCTTCCAGTCCTTGCGGATAACTTCCAGCACCGGGTTCTCGGCGGTCTGGCCGTTGTCCTTGACCTCGGCAAACTCCGGCGACTCAGGCACCCCGAAACGAATCGCCAGGCCGACCATCATCAGCACGCCGCTCATCAGGAACGGAATACGCCAGCCCCAGCTCATCAGTGCGTCCTGTTCCATTTCACTGATGCAGCGGAATGCGATCAACGCCAGCAGCAGGCCCGCCGGACTGCCCCACTGGGCGAACGAGGCGAAGAACACCTTGCGGCCCTTGGGTGCGTGTTCACTGGCCATTAGCACCGCACCGCCCCATTCGCCACCGACCGAAATCCCTTGCAGCAATCGCAGGAACACCAGGCCGATGGGGGCCCAGATACCCGCCTGGGCATAAGTGGGTAACAGACCGATGCAGGTGGTCGCCACCCCCATCAGCACGATGGTCACCAGCAACATTTTCTTGCGCCCCAGGCGGTCGCCCAGATGGCCGAAGACCATGCCGGCGAACGGGCGGGCAATAAAGCCGACCGCGAAGCTGCCAAAGGCGGCCATGGTGCTGAGCATCGGGTTTTCACTGGGGAAGAACAGCTGTCCAAGGACCAGCGCTGCCGCGAAGGCATAGATGTAGAAGTCGTAGAACTCGATGGTGGTGCCGATAAAGGCCGCTGCCGCGGCACGTCGCGGACTTGAGGTGGTACTCGTCATCTGTAGCTCCTGGGCGTCATTGTTATAAGCAGGAGGAAAGTTGTGTCATGCGCGGGCACAACGTTCGCACTCTGGCGGTGCGTTGCAGGATCTTGCGCCAACCCCTATGCTAGGAAAAGCTTCTAATCTAAATACTCAAGTATAAGTATCAAGAATAATGACGACCCCCGCCGCTCCGTCAATCCGCGACCCCGAAGCCAAGCGCTTTCTCAACGACCGCCTGGACTGGAACCTGTTGCGGACCTTCCTGGTGATCGGCCAGGAGGGCAGCATCAGCCGGGCCGCCGCGCGCCTGCACTTGAGCCAGCCGGCCATCAGCCAGGCCCTGCGGCGCCTGGAGGAGCAACTCGACAGCGCGCTGGTGGTGCGCCGCGGGCCGCGTATCAGCCTGTCCAAGGCCGGTGAGGAAGTCATGCAGATCGCCGCCGAACTGTACGGCACGGTCTCGCGCTTGGGGCCAGCCCTGGATTCACCCGCCGAAACGGTGGTGGGCAAGATCCGCATGTTGACCATCAGCCGTATTCAATCACGCTGCTACGATGAGTTCCTCGCGCAGTTTCACCTTGAGTACCCGCAGGTGGAGTTCGAGGTCGATGTGCTGCGCAGCTCGGATGTGGCCAGCGCACTGCTGCAAAAAACCGCCTCGTTCGGCCTGAGCCTGTGCCGCACACCGCAGCCCAAGCTTGAACAGCGGGTGTTGCTGCAGCAGCGCTATGCGTTTTTCTGCGGCAAGCGGCACCGGCTGTTCGGTCGCAAGAACCTGACCCTGGCGGATTTGCAGAGTGAAAACTTCGTCAGTTTTACCAGTGACCAGATCGGCGGCAACCTGTCACCGCTCACGGTGTTTCGTGATCAGCAAGGGTTCACCGGGCGCATTGTCGCCTCCTCTCCGAGCCTGGATGAAATCCGCCGGCTGGTGGGCGCAGGCTATGGCATCGGCTGCCTGCCGGAACATATCGTCGCGGCTGATGTGCTGGCTGAAGAAGTCTGGCGCTTGCCACCCTGGGAGGGCGTCATCGACGTGAATGTCTATCTGCTCTGGAACCGTGAACAGAAACTGACCCGGGCAGAGTCGGTATTTCTGGAGAGGTTCGAGCAGATGCTCATGACCACGGACCTGGCTGAGCGATTCTAGGTTCTGTACACGATCCCGCGAAAAACCAGCGGCTGCCACGCGCTTTTTGCCGGTAATCCCAGGGCGCTGCCAACCTCCCCTGCAGACGCCGCGAATCCACTCGAATCGATCTCAAGGACATCCCTGGTCGCAGCGCAAGTCGCCCGCGGAGTCATACCCAGCGCAGATCACCGACTGCTGATGCCTGCCGCGGTGCTCCTGGGTTCCTCGCTCGGGCTGGTGGGTGCCAAGCCCAAACTTCACTCAGCCAGCCCCTCTCGAACCAAGTTAAAAAAGGTCGTCAGGATGCGCCGGGAACTCTGCGCGCGCAGGCAAACCAACGTCTCGGTGAAGCGCCGCTGACAATCGACGATGGGCAACCCGCGAAGCCGTGAATCAGAGCCCAGCTCGGTCGCCGAGACCACACCGACACCCATGCCAATCGCCACGGCTTCACGCGCGGCTTCACGCCCATCCACTTCGATCGCCTTTCGGATGCGCAAGCCCGCGGTTGCCATCTCTTCCTCCAGGCACTGGCGCGTCATTGAGCCTCTTTCGCGCAGGACCAACGGCGTGTCGTGCAGATCGCCCAGGCGGATGGATTCGCGTTGCGCCCAGGGATGGTCATGCGCGACGAACGCGAGCATCGGATCGCTACGCAGGGGCAGCGACAGCAGACGGTCGTCTTCGATTGTGCGGCCCAGCAATGCGATGTCGGCCTGATGGCCGAACAACCGTTGCAGTACTTCATCGGTATTGGCGGTTTCAATCTTTACATCGATGCCGGGGTAACGACTGCAAAAGCGTGCGACATAGGGCAGCACATGCACCGGCGCATCCACGGCGAGGTTCAAGGCCCCCGTGGACAGGGTGCGGTAGTCCATCAGCATGTCGTGGGCATCGACACTGATATCAAACAAGCGCCGGGTCAGGCCGTACAACCGCTCGCCCACTTCAGTCAGGCGCACCAGACGCTTGTCGCGGTAGAACACCATCACCCCGTAGTAGTCCTCGAGCTTGCGAACCTGATCGGACACTGCCGGTTGTGACAGGCAGAGCTGCTCGGCCGCGCGGGTGAAGCTGCCGTTGACGGCAACGGCGTGGAACGCCTTGAGCTGGGTATGGGAAATGGTCATCACGGCAGCCTTGTCATAGGTTCAGCTTATTCATGCATACGGTAAATCGATTTTATTTATAGACGATGAACTGCAAGCATGGTTTTCGCAAGCCCCAGACCCGTGCTCGAACACTGCCGCCCTCGCACCAAGCCAGGAATACTTGATGGAAATCGAACGTTTCGCCGTGACAAAACGCCGTTCGGACATGGTCCGCCATGACAACCACCTCTATATCGGTGGCCAGGTTGCCACCGACCTCAGTGGCGACATCGAGGCACAGACCCACGAGGTGCTCGCCGGTATCGAGCAGCTATTGCTCAGTGCCGGCAGCAGCCGCAGGCAGGTGCTTTCGGTACGTATCCTGCTCGCCCATCGCGAGGACTATGCAGGGCTCAACAGGGTCTGGGACGCGTTCTTTCCCGAAGGCCATGCCCCAACGCGAGCGTGCACCCTGGCGGATCTGATCGACCCCGGTTGGCGCGTGGAAATGATCGTGGTCGCTGCGTGCGGCTGATTGCTTGTTGAACCCTGCCCCCAAACTGCTCCAACGGAGATGACGTCATGCGACCCTATTGGCTCGATCAGGCCCTGAAAACTCAACCCGACTCGCCCTGCCCGCCGCTGCGGCAGAACATCCGCGCCGATGTCTGCATCGTCGGTGGGGGTTACACCGGCTTGTGGACTGCCATCATGCTCAAGGAACAGAACCCGGAGCTGGACGTGGTCATCGTCGAAGCCGACATCTGTGGTGCCGGTGCCAGTGGGCGCAACGGCGGCTGCGCGCTGTCCTGGTCGGCCAAGTACTTCACCCTGGAGCGTTTGTTTGGCGTCAAAGAGGCCATACGCCTGGTCAAGGAATCGGAGCAAAGCATCTACGCCATCGGTAGCTTTTGCGAGAAGTACGCGGTGGATGCCGATTACCGCCTCGATGGCACGCTTTACACGGCGACCAACCGCGCTCAGGTCGGCTCGACCGACAGCGTGATCGCCGCGCTGGAGCGCAATGGCATTAACTCGTTCTCCAAATACGCGCTGGCTGACGTGCAGCGCATGGCGGGCTCGGCCCGACACATTGAAGGCTGGTTCTCGCCGGCGGCAGCCAGTGTGCAGCCGGGCAAGCTGGTGCGCGGTCTGCGTCGAGTCGCACTGGAATTGGGGGTGCGCCTCTACGAAGGCTCGCCGATGACCGGTTTGGCAGAGGGGCGCCCTGCCACCGTCAACACGCGGAACGGCACCGTCACCTGCGACCGGGTCGTGTTGGCGATAAACGCCTGGATGGCGCGGGCCTTTACTCAGTTCTCGCGGTCGGTTGCCATCGTCTCCAGCGACATGATCATTACCGAGCCTCGACCCGACCTGCTCGAGCGGATCGGCCTGACCAGCGGGGTCACCGTACTCGACTCACGCATCTTCGTGCACTACTACCACAACACCCCGGACGGCCGGATCATGCTTGGCAAAGGCGGCAATACCTTCGCCTACGGCGGGCGCATCCTGCCGGTGTTCGACCAGCCTTCGCCCTACAAAGGACTGTTGCGCAACACCCTGGCCGAGTTCTTCCCGGACTTTGCCGATGTCGGCATCGCCGCCACCTGGAATGGCCCGTCCGATCGCTCCGTCACCGGGCTACCTTTCTTCGGCCGGATGGGCGCAAGCGGCAATATCTTTTACGGCTTCGGTTACTCCGGCAGCGGTGTCGGCCCCTGCCACATGGGTGGACAGATCCTGTCATCGCTGGTGGTGGGGCAGGACAACCCCTGGACACGCTCGCCGCTGGTGCAAGGTCCGCTCGGCCACTTCCCACCGGAGCCGATCCGCTACCTGGGTTCGCTGATGGTGCGCAACGCCATTCGCCGCAAGGAGCACGCCGAGGACCACAACCTGCGGCCTCGTCGGCTGGACGTGCGCCTGGCCAAGTTCGCCGCTGCAGCGGGCAAGTCAGACAAGGGATAACACACCCGCTCACGCAGCGACCGCTCACTTGAACAGCAACGCAGGGTCTGATCTGGATGGGGAGACGAATGAATTCGTCTTATAAGTTCAGCTTGTTTGTGACATGTGATAAATCGATTTCAGTTATTTTTTCGCAGATGTTTTGATCACGCCATGCATCACTCCCCACAAAAACAAAACCGCCGGAGAAGATCATGACCAAAGCTGAATTTCCGACCACACAGGCGCTGGCTACCCCAGCCCTGGGTGAACCCTACCTGCTGACCCCGGGCCCCTTGACCACGTCCAAAGCGACCAAGGAAGCCATGCTGCGAGACTGGGGCTCATGGGACGTTACCTTCAATCAAGTCACTGCCCAGGTTCGCCAGAACTTGCTCAGCATGGCAGGTATCACGGATGACAGCTTCGCTTGTGTGCCGCTGCAAGGCAGCGGTAGCTACTCGGTGGAGGCCGCTTTGGCCACGGCCATCCCGCGGGATGGTAAAGCGCTGGTGCTGATGAATGGCGCCTACGGCCAGCGCGCCACCAAGACCCTGGAGTATCTCGGCCGCGCGTTCATGACGTTGGACAAAGGGGACTACCTGCCGCCGCAGCCCGAGGAAGTGGACGCCCTGCTCAGGGACAACCCGGACATCACCAACGTCTTTCTCGTCCATTGCGAAACCAGCTCCGGCATTCTCAATCCGCTGCGCGAGATCGCCGATGTGGTCAAGGCGCATGGCAAGAGCCTGATCATCGATGCGATGAGCTCCTTCGGAGCCGTGCCTTTGACGGTCAATGAAATTGCTTTCGACGTAGTCGTGTCCTCGGCCAATAAATGCATCGAGGGTATTCCGGGCTTCGGTTTCGTCATCATCCGTCGCTCCGTGCTGGAGGCCGCCAAAGGCCGCGCCAACTCCCTGAGCCTCGACCTTTATGAGCAGTGGGTTTACATGGAGCGCACTGGCCAATGGCGCTTCACGCCGCCGACCCACAGCGTAGTAGCGTTCCATAAAGCCCTGGAGCAACACACTGCCGAAGGCGGTGTACACGGTCGTCTGGCCCGTTACACCCGCAATCGCGATGTACTGGTCGCCGGCATGCGCGAACTGGGCTTCAGAACCTTGCTTGAGGACCGTTGGCTGTCGCCCATCATCACCACGTTCTTCAGCCCGGAACACCCCAGCTTTGAGTTCAAGCGGTTCTACGATGAACTCAAAGCCCGTCAGTTCATCATTTACCCCGGCAAGCTGACGGTAGCCGACAGTTTCCGTATTGGCTGCATCGGCCAGATCGACGAATACATCGTTCATCAGTTGCTGCGCGCCATCGCCGACAGTCTCGTGGCGATGAACGTCGACATGCAACAGCCAGCAGCCTGACGGCTCTTTGAAGGTCCTTGTCAATTCGAGCCTAGGTGCAATGGGTAGCACCTGTGGACAGGGGTCTTTTTTAAACCATGGATTCGGTGACTTATCGCTAGGCACAGCCGAGCCGGAGTCAGCGACCGCGTCAATTTAAGACTGAAAGCCTGATGCCATCTCACTGCCATCTGATCGATGCCGTGTGCGTGGCCAGATTTTCCGTACCAACAATAAAAACAAAACCCATTACTTTGCGCTGTCTGGCACCACATACGGGATCAGAACACCATGAACAAGAACGCTACAAGCCCTTTCGCAACCGGCTGGAAATCGCTCCAGCGCTGGCGCGTGCAAATTTTCCTGATTACCTGGGTGGCCTATGCGGCCTTCTACTTTACCCGCAAGGCTTTTTCTGTAGCCAAACTGGGTATCGGCGAAGACCCAGACTTCATGCTCGAAAAGAGCATGATGGCCAACCTCGATGCCCTCTACCTAACCGCCTATGCAGTAGGACAGTTTCTTTGGGGCAACTTCTCTGACCGCTTCGGTCCCAGGGTCGTGGTACTCAGCGGACTGGTCATTTCGGCGCTGGCCGCGCTACTGATGGGCACCTACGCCACGCTACCGATCTTCGCCTCCTGCATGCTGATCCAGGGCCTGGCTCAGTCCACGGGTTGGTCGGGTCTGTGCAAGAACGTTGGCAGCTTCTTCAGCACGGGTGAACGTGGCCGCGTGCTGGGTTACTGGAGCACCTGCTACGCCTTCGGCGGTCTGGTTGCCACACCGTTTGCCGGTTGGTGGGCCTACAACGCTTACCATGACTGGCGCATCGCGTTCATCAGCAGCGCCGTCGTGGTGCTGGTGGTCGCGGTGCTGTTCTTTTTCCTGCAACGCAACCAGCCAGAAGATGTCGGTCTGGCGCCTGTAGAGATCGAAATCGAACCCGTCAGCAAGGTCGCAGTGCCGCGCGAAAGTATGTGGGCTGGTTTGCGCACGGTGATGAAAAACCGAACCGTCCTGGTGCTCGGCCTGGCCTATTTCATGCTCAAGCCAGCGCGCTACGCGATCCTGCTTTGGGGGCCTGTGATTATCTACGAACGGATGCCAGAGATTGGCAAAGTAGCATCCGCCATCGTGCCCACGGCTTTTGAACTGGCAGGTCTGGCAGGTCCGATCCTGATTGGTATCGCCTCAGACAAGTACTTTGGCGCTCGTCGGATGCCAGCCTGTGTGCTTAGCCTGGTGCTCCTGACCATTTGCCTTGCGCTGTTCGTCCCCGCCATGCAGAGCGGCAGTCTGTACATGGTGGTTGGCCTGCTGTTCATGATGGGGCTGACGCTTTACGGGCCGGACTCGATGATGAGCGGCTCGGCGGCCATTGATTTCGGCAGCAAGGACGGCGCGGCCTCCGCCGCAGGCTTCGTCAACGGTTGCGGTTCGATAGGCGCGGTCCTCGGCGGCCTGTTACCCGGTTACTTCGACACCACCACCATCTTCATGGTGTTCACCGCCGCGGCGCTACTGGCCAGCTTGATGTTGATTCCATTCTGGAACAGCCGCCCGAAAACGGTGGAAAACACGACGCTGGCCTCGGTTCCAGTGCAAACGGTCATTGTTGGCACCACCCCCTGAACTCGAATCAATCACTCCCCACACACTGGAGCAATCACCATGCATTACAAACAACCTTCCCAGCTGCAGGCCGTGGTATTGGACTGGGCGGGCACTGTCGTTGATTTCGGTTCTTTCGCCCCCACCCAGATCTTCGTCGAAGCCTTTGCCGAGTTCGGCGTTGCAGTCTCCTTGACAGAAGCTCGCGGGCCGATGGGCATGGGCAAGTGGGATCACATCCGCACGCTGTGCAACGAGCCGCAGATCGCCGAACGCTACCAGGCCGCCTTCGGCCGGCTGCCCACCGACGATGATGTCACCGCCCTCTACGAGCGCTTCATGCCTTTGCAGATCGAAAAAATCGCCCTGCATTCGGCGCTGATTCCCGGCGCGCTCAATACCATCAATGGCTTGCGCGACAAGGGAATGAAAATCGGTTCTTGCTCAGGCTACCCGGCCGTGGTCATGGAAAAAGTCGTGGCGCTGGCACGCCAGAACGGCTACGTCACCGACTATGTGGTGGCGACCGACGAAGTGCCCAACGGGCGGCCACACCCAGCGCAAGCATTGGCTAACGTGATTGCGCTGGGTATCAGTGATGTGGCGGCCTGCGTCAAGGTTGACGACACCTGGCCGGGGATTCTCGAAGGCCGTAGCGCGGGTATGTGGACGGTGGCATTGACCTGCTCCGGTAACGCATTGGGCCTGTCCTATGAGGAGTTCAAGGATTTATCCCTGGAGGAACTGGCCGAGGAACGCGCACGCATCATCAAGATGTTCGAAGGCTCTCGCCCGCACTATCTGATCGACACCATCGTTGATTTGCCGCAGGTCATCGAAGACATCAATGCCCGCCTGGCACGTGGAGAAACCCCTCAGGGCTCCTGACCCCTTGGGGCTGGTGCAATTGACAGTGGCCGTCCACCAGACGGCCACACCCCACAACAACAAGAGAACGCCACCATGAAATACGCCCACCCTGGCACTCCCGATGCCATCGTTTCGTTCAAGAGCAAATACGGTAACTACATCGGCGGCGAGTTCGTCGCGCCTGTCAAAGGCCAGTACTTCACCAACACCTCGCCGGTCAACGGCCAACCGATTGCCGAATTCCCCCGCTCCACCGCTGAAGACATCGA
>NZ_CAXAQF010000026.1:0-75095 GCF_963970735.1 Pseudomonas sp. RA_35y_Pfl2_P32 | reverse complement strand
GCTCCCCCACTCAGACGCCGAATAGATGAAAGCAAGCCAAACACGACATCAGAAACAGTATTGCAGAAAAGGGGGTAACCATAGATGTGGGAGCGGGCCGGGCGGCGCTCCGCTTGCCCGCGATGGGGCCGCCACAGCCAACATTTTTGGATACTGACCCACCGTCATCGCGAGCAGGACCTGCAGCCCCCCAGCGGTCTTTGAAATTGCGCAAACCCTGGGCAAAACGCCCAGGAAATAGAGCAAATTGGCCTATTTCACTGCCCGGGCCCGCCGCCTAATCTAGTGCCCAACAACCCATCCCCCGGATCAAGGGCAATAACAAAATGACTGAATACAAACTGGCGCTGGTCGGCTTCGGTGGTGTCAACCGGGCGTTGGCCCAACTGATTGCCGAGCGCAATGAAGGCTGGAAAACCGAGCTGGGTTTCAGCCTGAAGATCGTCGGGGTGACCGACTTGTTTCTCGGTTCGCTGGTGGGCCGCGAAGGCCTGGACGCCGGGGTGCTGGCGCGGCTGCCGGCGGTCAAGGGGGCTTTGGCCCAACTGCCCGGGGGCACGGTCGAGGCCTTGAATGAAGCGGTGATCAAGGACTCGGGCGCCGACATCATTGCCGAGGCGACCTTCACCAATCCGGTGGACGGCGAGCCTGCCACCTCGTTCTGCCGATGGGCCCTGGAGGCGGGCAAGCACGTGGTGACCACCAACAAGGGGCCGATTGCCCTGCACGGTGCCGAGCTCAAGGCCCTGGCCCTGCGCAACAAGGTGGCCTTTGAATACGAAGGTTCGGTGATGAGCGGCACGCCGGTGATCCGCCTGGCCAAACAGGCCCTGGCCGGCAGCGCGATCAGTGGATTCGAGGGGATTCTCAACGGCACCTCCAACTTCGTCCTGACCTGCATGGAGGGCGGCCTGGGGTTTGCCGAGGCGGTGCGCCAGGCGCAGGAACTGGGCTACGCCGAAGCCGACCCGAGCGCCGATGTCGAGGGTTACGACGTGCGCCTCAAGGTGGTGATCCTGGCCAATGAATTACTGGACGCCAAGTTGCAGGTCAGCGATGTCAGCTGCCAGGGCATCAGCGCCCTGACCCTGGACGACATCGCCAAGGCCCGCCAGGAGGGTGCGCGCTGGAAGCTGATTGGCGCCGCCACGCGTCAGGCCGATGGCTCGGTCAGTGCTCGGGTCGAACCGCGCCTGCTGCGCAACGATCACCCATTGGCCGCGATCAGCGGCGCCACCAACGCGGTGTCGTTCACCAGCCCATTGCTGGGCGCCGTGACGGTCTCGGGGCCGGGCGCCGGGCGCATGGAAACCGCGTTCGCCTTGTTGTCGGACATCATCAGCCTGCACACATCCGTGGTCACCCACTAGGAGAAAGCCTGTGAACCTATCGCGTCTGGCCCTGGCGGTTGTCGAGCCGCACATTGATGTGTTGAACCCCTTTGACGGCAGCGTCATCTGCACGGTTGAAAAGGTGGAGGCGGCCCAAGTCCCGCAACTGCTGGAACAGGGCCGGCACGGCGCGCGCCTCTGCGCTGCGCTGCCGCGCCATCGCCGCGCACGGATTCTCGAGCAGGCGGCGCTGGCCATCGAGCGTGACGCCCAGGGCTTTGCCCGGCTGATTGTCGAGGAAGCCGGCAAGACCCTGGTGCAGGCGCAAAAAGAGGTCAAGCGCTGCGTCAACACCCTCAAGTTGTCGGCCGAGGAGGCCAAGCGCAACGCCGGCGAAGTGGTGCCGTTCGATGCCTACGAAGGCTCCGAGTCACGCCAGGGCTGGTTCACCCGCGAGCCCTTGGGCCTGATCGTCGCGATCACCCCGTACAACGATCCACTGAACCTGGTGGCCCACAAGCTCGGCCCGGCGATTGCCGGCGGCAATGCGGTGATCCTCAAACCGTCGGAGCTGGCGCCCTTGTCGGCCCTGCGCCTGGTGGATTACCTGGTGCAGGCCGGGTTGCCGGAGGCGGTCGTCACGGTCGCCACGGGCGGGGCAGAGTTGGGCCGGGCGCTGGTGGCCGCCCGCGAGGTGCGGATGATTTCCTTCACCGGCGGCTTCGTCACCGGGGAGCAGATTGCCCGCACCGCCGGCCTGAAGAAGCTGGCCATGGACCTGGGCGGTAACGCGCCGGTGATCGTGATGGGCGACTGCGACTTGCCGGCGGCGATCGACAGTTGTGTGTCCGGTGCCTTCTGGGCCGCCGGGCAGAACTGCATCGGCACCCAGCGCCTGCTGGTCCAGGCGTCGGTCTATGAGGCCTTTCGCGAAGGGTTCGTGCGCCGGGCCGAGGCGCTGGTAACCGGTGACCCGGCCTTGGCGAGCACCGATATCGGGCCGATGATCACCCCGCAGGCGGCCCAGAATGCCGAGCAGGTGGTCAACGACGCCTTGCGCGAGGGCGCCAGGCTGCTCTGCGGCCATCGCCGCCTGGGCTCCTGCTATGGGGCAACGGTGCTGGAGAACGTCAATCACGCCAGCCGGTTGTGGCGCGAAGAAGTGTTCGCCCCGGTGGTGGTCCTGCAACCCTTCGACAGCTTCGATGAGGCCATCGCCCTGGCCAACGAGCCGGAGTACAGCCTGCACGCGGGGATCTTCACCGGTGACCTGGCCACGGCCATGAGCGCCGCCAAGCGGATAGAGGCGG
The DNA here is from genome assembly GCF_963970735.1 of Pseudomonas sp. RA_35y_Pfl2_P32. Taxonomy (NCBI): domain Bacteria; kingdom Pseudomonadati; phylum Pseudomonadota; class Gammaproteobacteria; order Pseudomonadales; family Pseudomonadaceae; genus Pseudomonas; species Pseudomonas sp. RA_35y_Pfl2_P32. The sequence goes on along the minus strand of NZ_CAXAQF010000026.1, from coordinate 72,454 downwards.
GGGGCGTGATGATCAACGATTCTTCCGATTACCGCTTCGATGCGATGCCCTTCGGCGGCTCCAAGTACGGCAGCCTGGGGCGCGAGGGGGTGCGGTTTGCCTATGAAGAAATGACCCAGCCCAAGGTGGTGTGCCTCAATACGCCGGCCTAGGCGTTTGAAGGCCTCTGCAATGGGTAGAAGTCGTTAAGTCGTCGTACCTCTTTGCGGCTTGCCCCACCCAGGCAGGGATTATTTTCTGCTTGAGCATGACGCTCCCAGCGTCCTCGTCTAGACCCATCAGGCCTGTCATACCGCGATAACCACGGGTTATCGTGGTGCGACGGGGCTTTTTGCATGGAAAAAAAACACTGGCACTTGGCGATTGCGAAATCAGAAAAACGCATGTCATACTACGTCGTACAACAACGGCGAGGCGCTTGACGATCCTCCATGATCTTCAGCGGACCTCCAAGGAAGGCGGGCATTTCATGAGTTTTGAAAGTCAACGCGTCAAGCAGATCTCTTCTTCTCCGAGCATGATCATTTCCATGCGTGCCAAGGAGCTGGCCAGCCTGGGTCGCGACATTGTCGACATGAGCCTGGGCGAACCGGATTTCGATACCCCGGCCCACATCATCGACGCGGCCTGCCAGGCCATGCGTGACGGCCATACCCGCTACACCGCGCCCCAGGGCACCCTGGCCTTGCGCCAGGCGATCGTCAGCAAGTTCCAGCGCGAGAACGGCCTGGACTACAGCGTCGACGAGATCACCGTGGGCAACGGCGCCAAACAGGTGATCTTCAACACTTTCATGGCGACCCTGGAGGCCGGTGACGAGGTGATCATCCCCGCGCCGTACTGGGTCTCCTATTCCGACATCGTCACGCTCAATGGCGGCAGCCCGCAGGTGATTGCCTGTGGCATCGAGGTCGGCTTCAAGCTGACCGCCGAGGCGCTGCAGGCCGCGCTGACCGAAAAAAGCCGCTGGCTGGTCCTCAACTCGCCGTCCAACCCCAGCGGCGCCATCTACTCCCTCACCGAACTGCAAGCGCTGGGCAAGGTGCTGGAAGACTTCCCCAACGTGCTGGTGATGTCCGATGAAATCTACGAGCACGTGCTGCTCGCCGACCAGCCATTCGTGTCCTTCGCCAATGCCTGTCCGCACCTGCGTGAGCGCACCTTGCTGATCAATGGTGTGGCCAAGGCCTATGCCATGACCGGCTGGCGCATCGGTTACGCCGCCGGCCCCAAGGCGCTGATCGCCGCGATCAGCAAGATCCAGTCGCAAAGCACCTCAGGCGCCAGCGCGATTTCCCAGGAGGCGTCGCGCGCCGCGCTGCAAGGTCCGCAGGATTTCGTCAAGCACCGCGCCACCGAGTACGCCGCGCGCGGCCGCCTGTTGGTCGAGGGCCTGAGCCAATGCGCCGGCTTGCGCCTGAACGCACCGGCCGGGGCCTTTTATGCCTTCCCCGAGTGCAGCCAGTTGTTCGGTCGGGTCAGCCCGGACGGGCGGGTGATCATCGATGACGTCGAGTTGTCGGCCTACCTGCTCAACCATGCCGGTGTCGCCGTCGTGCCGGGGTTGGCGTTCGGGCTGCCGGGGTACTTCCGGCTGTCGTTCGCCACCTCCCGGGAAAACCTACAAAAAGCGGTCGTTCGTATCCGCGAAGCGTTGGATGCCTTGCGCTGAAGCCCTTCGCCCTTTCGCTGTGCCAAAGCTGCCATAACAAAAGTCGGAGATCCCCATGCTCGATAAAAAGAAACAGCTGCTTGCCCTCGTCGTCGCTGCTTGTCTGGGCACCAGCGTTGCACAGGCTGATGACCTCACCGGAACCCTGAAGAAAATCAAGGAATCGGGCACCGTCACCCTCGGTTACCGCGACGCCTCGTTGCCGTTTTCCTACCTCAACGATGCCCAGCAACCGATCGGCTACAGCATCGAGCTGTGTCAGAAAATCGTTGACCAGATCAAGGTCAAGGTGGGCGAACCCGGCCTCAAGACCGAGTACGTCTCGGTTGTTGCGGCGACCCGTACCCCGCTGCTGATCAACGGCACCATCGACCTGGAATGCGGGGTGACCACCAACACCGTCGAGCGCCAGAAACAGATCGGCTTCCTGCTCACCAGCTATGTGGCCAGCGCCAAGTACGCCGTGAAGAAAACCGCCGGCATCCACAGCGTCGCCGACCTCAAGGGCAAGTCAGTGGTGGTGATTACCGGGGGCAGCGGCGAGTGGATCACCAAGAACCTGAACCGGGAGAAACAGCTGGGCCTGAAAATCCTCAATGCCAAGGACGGTGGCGAAGCCTTCCTGATGCTGGAAACCGGGCGCGCCGTGGCCTACATCAACGACGACGTGCAGTTGATGGCAACCATCGCCCAAAGCCGCAGCCCTGAGGCCTACACCTTGCTGCCCGAGCCGATGTCCGCCGAACCCTATGCCATCGGCATCCGCAAGAACGACCCGCAGTTCAAGTCCTTTGCCGATGACGTATTGCGCAACCTCTACAGCACCGGGGTGATCGATGCCCAGTACCCGAAATGGTTCGAGCAGCCGATCCCGCCGAAGAATGCCGTGATCAACCTGCCGATGAGCGAAGCGCTGAAGCAAGCCATCGCGCACCCGAACGACACCGGCGTCTGATGCCGGTTTGCCAATGAGCTGATGCGCTTTTTTGTGCGCGGGCGCTGGCTTGCCAGCTCCTGCGCGGGGAAGAGCGTGTTCAGCGTGCAAGCGTTGTGCTTTTTCTGAAAGGTTGGTGGTTGATGGATTACAACTGGAACTGGAGCGTGTTCTGGGATTTCGCTCCCGGAGAAACCTCGTCGTATCTGCACTGGCTGGTCACCGGCACCAGCTGGACCCTGGCGACCACCCTGGTCGCGTTCATCCTCGCGTTGTTGATCGGTGGCCTGGTCGGCACCCTGCGCACCAGCACGCTGCGGCCTTTGGTATGGCTGTGCAACCTGTACACCGAGGTGTTTCGCAACATCCCGCTGCTGGTGCAAATGTTCATCTGCTTCTTTGTGGTGCCCGAGTTGCTGCCGGTGTCGATGGGTGACTACCTCAAGCAGGACTTGCCCTATCCCTCGTTCTTCAGTGCCGTGGTGGCGCTGACCCTGTTCACCTCGGCCAAGTTGTCGGAGCTGTTCAAGGCCGGCATCGAGTCGGTCGCCGGCGGGCAGCGCGGTGCCGCCCTGGCGCTGGGCCTGCGCCCGACCCAGATGTACCTGCAGGTGTTGCTGCCCCAGGCGATCCGCGTGGTATTCCCGCCACTGACCTCCGAGGCCCTGAACACCCTGAAGAACTCATCGGTGGCCCTGACCATCGGCTTGATGGAGTTGACCGCGCAGGCGCGCAACGTCAGCGAGTACTCGTTCAACACCTTTGAGGCGTTCACCGCCGCGACCGTGATTTACGTGGTGATCTCACTGCTGGTGACCTTTGTCATGGGTCACATCGAACGTTCCCTGGCCATTCGCGGCGCGACGAGGTAGTCATGTTTGATCTAGACCCAAGCGTCATTGTCCGGGCCATGCCGGCCCTGTGGAATGGCCTGAAATTCACCCTGCTGCTGACCCTGGTGGCCATGTCGGTGGGCATCGTCGCCGGCACCTTCCTGGCCCTCATGCGCCTGTCGCACAACCGCGTGCTGCGCGGCTTTGCCCTGGGCTATGTGACGGTGATGCGCAGCATCCCGCTGGTACTGGTGATCTTCTGGTTCTACTTCCTGATGCCCTTGCTCCTGCAGATGGCCTTCGGCACCGAACGTCCGGTGCAGATCGGCCCGGTGGTCACCGCCTTCGTGACCTTCTGCATGTTCGAGGCGGCCTACTACAGCGAGATCATTCGGGGTGGTATCCAGAGCATCAGTGGCGGCCAGCGACAAGCCGCGGCCGCCCTCGGCCTGCGTCCGACGCAATCGATGCTCTACGTGATCCTGCCCCAGGCGTTGCGCCGCATGACCCCCTTGCTGCTGACCCAGACCATCATCCTGTTCCAGGACACCTCGCTGGTGTACGTGTTGTCCATCGCCGACTTCACCGGCGCGGCCAGCAAGTTCGCCCAGCGTGACGGGCGCCTGGTGGAGCTGTACCTGTTCGTGGCCCTGGTCTACCTGGTGATCTGCTACCTGCTCTCCAGCCTGACCAAACGCCTGAAAAAAAATGTAGGGAGAACCGCATGATCCAGATGAAAAACCTGAGCAAATGGTACGGCAACTTCCAGGTCCTGAAGAACTGCACCACCGAGCTCTCGCGTGGTGAAGTGATGGTGGTGTGCGGGCCGTCCGGTTCCGGCAAGAGCACCCTGATCAAATGTGTCAACGGCCTGGAGCCGGTGCAGGAAGGCGAGATCTTTATCGAGAACCAGCCTGTCACCGGCAAAGGTGTGGACCTGCCGAAACTGCGTGCGCGGGTGGGCATGGTGTTCCAGCATTTCGAACTGTTCCCGCACCTGAGCATCATCGACAACCTCAACCTGGCGCAGATCAAGGTGCTGGGCCGGGATCGCGACACCGCCACCAAAAAGGGCATGACCCTGTTGGAACGCGTCGGGCTCAAGAGCCATGCGCACAAGTACCCGATCCAGCTGTCCGGCGGCCAGCAACAGCGGGTCGCGATTGCCCGGGCCCTGGCCATGGACCCGATCGCCATGTTGTTCGATGAACCGACCTCGGCGCTCGACCCGGAAATGGTCAACGAAGTGCTGGACGTCATGGTCCAGTTGGCCCGCGAGGGCATGACCATGATGTGCGTCACCCATGAAATGGGCTTTGCCCGCAAAGTGGCCGACCGCATCGTGTTCATGGACGGCGGCGAGATCATCGAGGACGTGAAGTCCGAAGAGTTCTTCGGCGCCCCGCGTTCGGACCGCGCCCGCAGTTTCCTCTCGAAAATCCTCCAGCACTAAGGCGTTGCACGCCGGCCGGGAGCCATTCCCGGCCTGGCCCCAATACCGATCACTCAAGCGATTTTCGCAGCTCTTGTAGCAGCTGCCGAACGCAGGCTCCGCCAGCGGCTACAGAGGGTGATCGCCTAACTGATCAGCATTAGTCGTTGTCCCTCTGTTTTTTGCTGTCTCTCCCCCGCGCTTTGCTAGCTGCCGCACACTTTTCCTACTGATCGCTCACTGGCGCTCGGGGTTTTGTGCCAGATTTCCCCACAGGGTTCCACCGTTGTGCCAGGAGCCCGGTCCGCTCGTGTCCAGAGGCATATGGGCTTGGCGCCAGCGATGATTCTGCGGTTCAAACTGTTAAGGAGAACGACCCATGAAACAGATCTCAAGCGACCCGCAGACCACTCTGCTCAACACCACGGTGGTGGGCCAGCCGTGGCAGAAGAGCTACCAGCTCGGGTTGGGTATCGATGCCATCACCGGTCAATTGCGTGCCTCGGCGGTCAAGCCGTTCACGGTGACCCCGGCGGGGCAGAAGTCGATGGAATTCAGCTATTCGCGGGTGCAGACAGAGAGTGACTTGCAGAGCATGATTTGCGGCTCGGTGAAGGCGGCCTACAACCTTGAGGGGGTGAATGTCTCGGCCAATACCTCGTTCCTCAACGAGATGGCGGTTTCCGAGTTGAGCGTGACGCTGGTGGCCCAGGTGTCGATCGAGGAGAGCCAATACGCACTGGCGCAGACAAACGAACTGAACGTGACCCCAGGCGAGGATTTTCGCAGCAAGTACGGCGACTATTTTGTCGCAGGTTATAGGGCCGGCTCATCCCTGTATGCGATCTACCAGTGCCGTTTCTCCAGCGCCGAGCAACGCAGCAAGTTCACCGCCGCAATGGCCGCCGACGTGCCTAAGGTGTTCACCATCGAGGGCAGCGCAAGCTTCGAGAAAATCTCCAAGGAACACAACGCCAGCGTCTCCGTGCGGATCAAGGTCACCGGGGTGAACTGCGCGATCCCCACGCCACCGAAAACGGGCTGGACCGCCGAGACCATCGTCACCGAGTTGCTGCCGTGGTTCAACCAGTCGCTGCAACCCACCCAATTGGATACCTACCTGCAGCATTATCGGGTGATCGACCCGTCGATTTCCGGCGAAGTGCCGGTCAGCCCCGTGGTGTTTTCCGAGTTGAGTTTTCTCTACAACCGTTTTTGGCTGGCGCGCGCCTTGTTCAGTAGCTGTCCGGACTTCGGTCGGCGGCTGGTCGAGGAGCCGTACCACCGGCTGGAATCAAAAATCCAGGCGCAGCAAGCCTCCTTGCCCAAAGACTCGAAAATGATCGAGATGTTGACCGAGGAAACCAATCGCCTGCTCAACGGCCTGCGCGAGATCAACAACCGCCAGGCGTTCTACACCCAGGTGGTCGCGGCGGGAAAAAGCGAGCCCAAGAAGGACCAGAGCTTCGACGCGAACAAGGACACGGCGCGCTGGAGCTTCGGGTTTCAGAAAGGCGATCTGCCGGGGATCAATATCCAGAGAGTCTCGGACCATGTAGAGGCGAAATGGCGGATCGGCTGGAACAAGCACGTGTTCTCCTTTCGTGACTCGACCAAGGTGATTGTCGGCTGGGACATCATCTGCAACTGGGACGATGGCACGGGCGGCGACTGGCACAAAGTCAGCGAGCAGATAATTGGTCGCTCCTCCGGCGATGTGTTGGTCAAGAGTAACTACGACCGTGGCTATAGTTGGAACATCGTCTGGTACCTGGTGGAGGCCAATCTCTATCCAGCGGGGCCATGGCTGGCCCCCGCAGTGCATGCCTAAAACGTCACCGCGACTGTTGCCGGGCAGCGGCGGACCCTGGTTCATGATCAATGAGCCGCAGTTGGTCAATGGTGTGTTCAGCCAGTACAACATTGACCTGCAGCAGAACCACGGACCGGAGTTTGGTCCCTGGGGCGGGGACTTCTACCACGGGGTGTTTGGCGCAGCCTTTCGGGAGCGCTAGGTTAATGCCGATTAGTTGAGTGACGCCGACCTAGTGTAGGAGCGGCCCCCGCTTGCGGTTTGCTCGCGAAGGACTCAAAGGCGCCGTGTTTATCCTGAATACACGCGTTATCGTTGACGTTTTTCGCGAGCAGGCTCGCTTCTACAAAAAAGCTCAACTGATCGGCATCAGCCTAGTGCTCCCGTTTTCTTTATTGACCTCAGCGGCGATCCAGCCATACGGTCTGGACGTTGCAGAATTCCCGGACGCCGAAGTGCGACAGTTCCCGGCCAAAACCGCTTTTCTTCACGCCGCCGAAGCTCACGCGGGGGTCGGAGGCGCTGTAGCCGTTGATGAACACACCACCGGTTTCCAGCTCGTCCGCCAGTTGCCGGGCCTGTTCGAGGTTGCGGCTGTAGACCGTCGCCGTCAGCCCGAACTCGCTGTCGTTGGCCAGCGCCAGCGCATGGGCGGCATCGCGGGCGGTGATGATCGACGCCACCGGGCCAAACAGTTCCTGGCGGAAGGCGGTCATCTGGTCGGTGACATCGGCCAGAATCGTCGGCGGGTAGTAGTTGCCCGGGCCTTCGGCCTTGGCGCCACCCAGCAACAAGGTCGCGCCTTGCTCCAGGGTCTCGCGCACCTGGGCGTCCAGTTCGTCACGCAGATCAAAGCGCGCCATCGGGCCGATGTAGGTCTCATCGGCCAAGGGGTCGCCGACCACCAGTTGGCGGGTCAGCTCGACGAACTTGCGGGTGAATTCCTCGACCACGCCCTGTTCGATGATCAGGCGCTTGGCCGCGGCGCAGACTTGCCCGGTGTTCTGGTAGCGGCCGATCACCGCAGCCTTGACCGCTTCATCGAGGTCGGCGTCGTTGAGCACGATGAACGGATCGCTGCCCCCCAGTTCCAGCACGCACTTCTTCAAGGCCGCACCGGCCTGGGCGCCGATGGCCATGCCGGCGCGCACGCTGCCGGTCAGGGTCACGGCGGCGATCCGTGGATCGGCAATCGCACGGGAGACACCGTCCGGCGTGACGTTGATGACGTCGAACACGCCCTCGGCAAACCCGGTCTGGCGCACGGCATCGCGCAGCAGGTAGGCGCTGCCCATCACGTTCGGTGCGTGCTTGAGTACGTAGGTGTTGCCGGCGAGCAAGGCCGGGACGGCGCCGCGCAGGACCTGCCAGATCGGGAAGTTCCACGGCATCACCGCGAGAATCGGCCCCAGCGGGCGGTACTCGATGCGCGCCTTGCCGCCTTCCACCTGGGTCGGCTCGGCAGCGAGCATGGCCGGGCCGTGTTCGGCGTACCACAGGCAGAGCAGGGCGCACTTTTCGATTTCACCCCGGGTCTGGGCCAGCGGCTTGCCCATTTCCAGGGTGATCATCCGGGCCATGTTCGTGGCGTTGTCGCGCAGGGCCTGGGCCAGGGCGATCAAGGCCTGGGCACGCTGGGCGAGCGGGGTGCGGCGCCAGGTGGCGAAGCCGGCACTGGCCCGGGCCAACGCCGCATCCAGCTCGGCGGCGGTCTCGTAAGGGTAGTGGCCGATCTGCTCGGCGGTGGCGGGGTTGATCGAAAGGGCATGGGTGAGGCTGGAAATCGGGGTCATGGCACCGTCCTGCTGGGTGGGAATGGATGCAGGCTACGCTGGCGCATGATTGCTGAAAACTGAATAATACTGAGCCTATTGTTCACGAATGGAGAATGACGTGGATCTGGTTCAGCTGGAAATGTTCAAGGCCGTGGCCGAGCACGGCAGCATCAGTGCCGCCGCGCAGCACATCCATCGGGTGCCCTCGAACCTGACGACGCGGATCAAGCAACTGGAGCAGGACCTGGGGGTGGATCTGTTTATCCGCGAGAAAAGCCGCTTGCGCCTGTCGCCGGCCGGCTGGAGTTTTCTCGATTACGCGCGGCGGATTCTCGACCTGGTCGGGGAGGCCCGGGCGACGGTCGCCGGGGAAGAACCCCAGGGCGCGTTTTCCCTCGGCTCGCTGGAAAGCACGGCGGCGGTGCGCATTCCCGGGTTGCTGGCGGCCTACAACCAACAGTACGCCAAGGTGGCGCTGGACCTGTCCACCGGGCCCTCCGGGACCATGATCGACGGCGTTCTGTCCGGGCGCCTGGCAGCGGCCTTCGTCGACGGGCCGGTGCTGCACCCGGCACTGGAAGGGGTGCCGGCGTTCGAGGAGGAGATGGTGCTGATCGCCCCCCTCAATCACCCGCCGATCCACCGCGCGCGGGAGGTCAACGGCGAGAGCATTTATGCGTTTCGCGCCAACTGTTCCTACCGGCACCACTTCGAGAACTGGTTCGCCCAGGATGCGGCAGTGCCGGGGCGGATCCATGAGATGGAGTCCTACCACGGCATGCTCGCCTGCGTCAGTGCCGGTGCCGGCCTGGCCCTGATGCCCCGCAGCATGCTCGAGAGCATGCCCGGTTGCAGCACGGTGAGCATCTGGCCGCTGTCCGAGTCGTTCCGCTACTTGCGCACCTGGCTGGTGTGGCGCCGGGGCACGGTGTCGCAAAGCCTGAGCATGTTTGTGCGGATGCTGGAGGCGCGTGGGGGAGTGGGGGCGCAGGCTTGCGGACGCCAGCCGGCTTAATACGTATGCCCATCCACCACCCGCTTCACCGTCTGCAGGGCGACCTGCAGGCTATCCAGCGCCAAAGAGCCCAGTGCCAGGCGGATGGCGTGGGGCACGTGGCTGGAGGTGGCAAAGGGTTCGGCGGTCGACACCGAAACGTTCTCGCGCAGCAGGGCCATGGCGATCTGGTCGGCGCGCACTTCTTCACCCAGGGGCAGCCAGAGGAAATAGGCGTTGGGATGGCTGATGCAAGGCAGGCCGCGCAAGGTGGCGCGGGCCAGGGCTTGGCGGTGGCGGGCATCCTCGCGCTTTTGCTGTTCCAGGCGTAGCACGGTGCCGTCGTCGAGCCAATGGCAGGCGATCGAGGTCATCACGCCGGGGGTGTTCCAGACGGTGGCCCGGATGATGCGTTCCAGGGCCGGGATCCAGGGCTGGGGCGCCGCGACAAAACCGACCCGCAGGCCGGTGGCGATACTTTTCGACAGCCCCGAGACGTAGACGGTGCGCTCCGGTGCCAGAGCGGCCAGGGGCGGTGGCGGGTCTTCGGCAAGGAAGGCGTAGGCGGCGTCTTCGATGATCAGCAGGCCGTGCTGGCGGGCGATCTGCACCAGGCGCTGGCGCCAGTCGGCACTGACCACCCAGCCCAGCGGATTGTGCAGGGTCGGCATGCAGTACACGGCGCGCACCTTGCGTTGCTGGCACAGGCGCGCCAGGGCGTCGAGGTCCGGTTGCTGGTGGGCGGCGGGAATCGGCGCCAGTTCCAGGCGCTGGCTCTCGGCGAGGACTTTGAACCCGGGGTAGGTGAGGGCGTCGGTGGCGACCACATCGCCGGCCCGCAATAGCCCCATCAGGGTGACGGCCAGGCCGTGCTGGGCACCGCTGACGATCAGCACCTGCTGTTCACTGACCCCCAGGCCGCGGCAGCGCAGGTGCCGGGCGACGCTGGCCCGCTCATGGAGGCGACCCCCGTGGGGCTGATAGCGCAACAGGGCTTCCAGGTCACCGCCGTTGGCCAGTTGCCGCAAGGCGCCACGCAGCAGTTCGGCCTGGCCGGGGAGCGCGGGGTAGTTGAAATTGAGATCGAGCAGGCCAGCGGCGACCGCGTGTTGGTCGACCCCCAGCCCGGCGGGCAGCGCAGTCTCCCGGACAAAGGTGCCCCGACCGGCCTCGCCACTGACCAGGCCCATGGCCTCGAGTTCGCCATACACCCGGGTCGCGGTGGCCAGGGCCAGGCCTTCGCGAGTGGCCAATTGACGGTGGGTGGGCAGGCGGGTGCCGGGTGTCAGGCGGCCGGCACGGATGTCGGCGGCGAAGGCGTCCACCAGGGACTTGTAGCGGGAACGGGCCATGGGCTTGTATCCAGTACAATTATTTGATTGCACTGATTATTGGCCATAGCCTGAGACCCCACAACCGCGCCCAAAGGCGCACGCCAGCCCACTCAGCGGACGACCCGGCCATGCATATCGCGATTCTGACGTTTGAAGGTTTCAACGAACTCGACTCCCTGATTGCCCTGGGCGTGCTCAACCGAATCAAGACCCCGGGCTGGCGCGTGTCGATTGCCAGCCCGACGCTGCGCGTGCGCTCGATGAACGGGTTGGTGATCGAGTCCCAGGCCACGCTGCAGGAGGCGAACGCGGCGGATGCGGTGATTGTCGGCAGCGGTGCGCTGACCCGTGAAGTGGTCGAGGACAGTCAACTGATGGGCCAATTGCGCCTGGACCCGACGCGGCAACTGCTGGCGGCGCAATGCTCCGGGGCCCTGGTGCTGGCCAAGCTGGGGTTGCTGGAAGGGGTGCCGGCCTGTACCGACCTGACCACCAAGCCCTGGGTCCAGGCTGCGGGGGTAGAGGTGCTGAACCAGGCGTTCTTCGCCCGGGGTAACGTGGCGACCGCCGGCGGCTGCCTGGCGTCAACCTACCTGGCGGCCTGGATCATCGCCCGCCTGCAAGGTCTGGAGGCGGCCAGCAATGCCGTGCACTACGTGGCCCCGGTGGGAGAAAAGGAACTGTATGTCGAGCGCACCCTGGCCAACATCCAGCCATATTTGTAGGCGATGCCCGGTGCTTGAGCCGAGCCGACACCCGTGTCGGCTCGGCGTGTGACCAGGGCTCAGAAGTCGTAGCGGCTGGTCAGCATTACGTTGCGCGGGTCGCCGTAGTACGAGGAATTATAGAAGCCGATGTTGGTGTAGTAGTACTTGTCGAACAGGTTGTTGACGTTGACCGTTGCCGACAGGTGCTCGGTGAATTGATAGCGGCCCATCAGGTCCACCAGCCAGTAAGCGTCCTGGGAAAACTTCTCCTCGCTGGCTTTGGCCCGGTTGGTCAGGACCTGCCAGCCTTTTCCTTGCCAGCGCGCACCACCGCCGAGCGTCAGCTTGTCGAGGGTGCCCTGGAAGTTGTAGCTGCTGTAGAAACTCAGCTGGTCCTCGGGCTCCCAGGTGGACACTTTGTTGCCGTGCTCGTCACGCACGATCTTGTGGGTATAGCCGGCCTGCACTTGCCAGCCGGGAGCCAGCTTGCCGGAGATTTCCGCTTCGTAGCCTTTGGTCTTGGCCTTGATGCCCTGGTAGGCGTACTCCACGGCGGGGTTGGTCGGGGCCGCGTTGTAGGCGTTGTCGGCCTCTGCACGGTTGGTTTCGTGGATCTCGAAATACGCCAGGCTGGTGTTGAGCTGGCCATCGAAGTACTCGCCCTTGATGCCCAGTTCGTAGTTCTTGCCCTCATCGGGTTCCAGGACTTTGTTCTGGCTGTCGATGTAGTAGAGCTGAGGCATGAAGATGCTGGTGTAGCTGGCGTACAACGACAGGTTCTGGTTGAGGTCATAGGTGACGCCGGCATAGGGCACCAGCTTGCCGGTTTCCCGGGTGTCGCTGGTGCCTGTCAGCCAATAGTTGACCACGCGCGCACCGAGCATCAGGTTGAGCTCATCGGTCAGGCTAAAGCGAGCCGTGGTGTAGCCGGCAGTCTGGCGGGTGGTTTCATCCGTCGGGGTGGCCACCCCCCAGTCCGGCTTGATGCTGTCGCCGTCCCAGCGGTAGAAGTCGATCAGGTTGTTGGTGTAGGTCGGGCTGTAGTAACTCTTGGCTTTCCAATGGGCGTTGGAGGCCGAGGTGCCCACCACCCACTGATGCTCGCGACCCAGCAGGCTGAAGGGCCCGGACAGGTAAAAGTCACCGCTGTCGCTGGTGGTTTCCCCGGTGAACTTGTTGGCGTACACGCTGGAGGTGCCGGTCAGCGCATTGGGGCTGCTTTGCACCGAACCGATTTCGGCGTGATAGCCATTGATCTGGTGGTTGTATTGGCCCTTGGCGACCCACTCATTGGCAAAGCTGTGTTCCAGGGTGGCGAATACCGTGCGGGTGTACTGCTCCCAGCCACTCCATTTCGCCCCATTGTTGAAGGCGCGTGGCAGGCTGATCCGATCGCCATTGGAATCGAACAGCGGGCGGCTGCCGGACCAGCCCGAGCCTTTGGGGTCGTTGTCCTGATAGTCGGCACCCAGGGTCAGCAGGGTATCGGGGTTGAGGTCGACTTCCACGGTGCCAAAGTAGACGCTGGTCTTGCGCTGGTAATGGTCCATGAACGAATGCTTGTCCTGATAGGCGGCGACCGCCCGTGCCCGCACGTTGCCGGTCTCGGTCAACGGCCCGCTGAGGTCGATCTGCGAGCGGTAGTTGTCCCAGCTGCCAGCGCCCAGCTCCACGTTGCCCTTGAACTCGGCGGTAGGTTTCTTGCGGATCAGGTTGATGGTGCCGCCGGGGCCACCTGCGCCAGTGAGTAACCCGGTAGCCCCCTTGAGCACTTCGACGCGGTCGTAGACGGCCATGTCGGTCAAGGTCTGGCCGGCCGAGAAGGCATCATTGCGCAGGGTCGGAATGCCGTCGTACTGGAAGTTCTGAATCGAGAAACCACGGGCGTAGTAGTTGGTGCGCTCGCTGTCGTAGGTCGATACCGTGATCCCCGGCGTATGGCGCATCACGTCGTCGATGGAGACCAGGCCGAAGTCGTCCATGGTCTGGCGGGTCACCACCGAAATCGACTGCGGGGTTTCCCGCGGCGTCAGGACCAGGCGGGTGGCCGTGGCGATGGTGCCCGGGGTGTAGGAACCGGTGCCCTCGGTGATGGTCCCCAACTGGTTGGCGGTGACTTCTGTCGCCTCCAGGGCGATTGATCCCGTGGACAGCGGCCGACTCACCAACTGATAGCCGTCGGCACTGGCGCTGGCGTCCATGCCGGTGTTACGCAGGATCTGGGCGAATCCTTCGGCCAGGCTGTAGCTGCCCCGTACACCCTCGCTGCTCAGCCCCTCGACCTGGTGCGAGGCGAAAGCGATCGGCACGCCGGCGGCCTGGGCGTAGCGGCCCAGCACTTCACCGAGCGGTCCGGGCGCAATATCGAAGGCCTGGGTTTGCTGTTGGGCATACGCCAGTGTGGGCAGGGCCAGGGGCAGGCTGCCCAGCAGCATGTGGCTGGCGAGCAGCAAACCGCTGCGGGTGAACGACGTTGAAGCCATCTTCTGTGTGCTCCTTATCAATGTTGGCCAAAGGAAGGACGCAGCAGAATCGCAAACATGAAAAAACCGCGAAAAATTATTCCGTTTCGCGCTTCAACGACACCCGGGTGATCCACGGGCTGTAGCTTTTCACCTCGATCGGCAGCGTGCGTGCCAGCAGGCGCAGTGCGCGGTCGCTGTCGTCGGCCGGCAGTATCGCCGTCACGCGCAAGGCCTGCAGGGCCTGGCGGTCGAAGATCAACAGCCCCCGGTGATGGCGCGCGATTCGTGTCAGCACATCGGCCAGGGATTGGTCGTGGGCGAGCAACTGGTGCGCGCTCCACGCCGCTTGCAGGGCACGGCCATCGACCTGGCTGACGGCGCCCAATCCCTGGGCGTCGAAGCGCACACGCTGGCCAGGATTGAGGGTCAGGCTGCGTCCACCGCTGTCGATACGGGTCGAGGATTCCAGCATGCTCACCAGGGTCGCGTCGCCGTTGCGCTCGACGATAAAACGCGTACCCAGGGCGCGAATCGTGCCGTGGGGGGTGTCGACGTAGAACGGACGATGGGCGTCCTTGGCCACGTCGACCAGGATCTCGCCTTCGAGCAACCGCACGCGGCGTTGCGTGGAGTCGAAGTCCAGGTCGACGGCGGAGCTGCTGTCCAGTTGCAGTTGACTGCCATCGGCGAGGTATTCGTGCCGCCACTGGCGGCTGTCGGTGCGGTGATCGGCCAGCAGGTAACCGCTCTGCCAATACGGGTAGCCAGTCCCGGCCGTCAGCCCCAGCACTGCCAGCAACGCCAGGCCCTTGACTCCCAGCGCCCGGCGTTGCGCTGGTTGTGCCCGGCGCAGGGCCGCCCGCGCCGGGAGTTCCTGCAGGGGCGCGAGGTGACCCTGCAGCCGGGCGATGGCCTCGCGGTGCAGCGGGTCTGCCGCCAGCCAGGCGCGGAATTGCTGTTCGGTCTGGGCATCGGCATCGCTGCCGTGATCCAGGCGCACCAGCCATTCAGCGGCCTGGCGTAACACCTGAGGGGCGATGGCGGGTTTCATGCCTGGGCACAGGCGTCGCAGGCCAGCAGCGCTTCCACCAGGTCATGTTGCACTGTACGCACGGTCACCCCCAGGCGCTCGGCAATCTGCGCCTGTCCCAGGCCATCGAGATGGCGCAGGATGAAGGTTTCGCGCACCCGGGGTTTCATCCGGGCCAGTGCCCGGTCAATGGCTTCGAGTATTTGTATGGCCTGGAGGATCTGCTCCGGCGACGGTGCTTGATCGAGGTAGGTGGCGCAGCGTTCGAGCTCCTCGCGAAACGCGTGTTCCAGGCGCAGGCGACGGCCGTTGTCGATCAACAGGCGCCGAGCCACGGTGGCCAGAAAGGCCCGGGGTTCTCGCGGGGCCACGTAAGGGCCGGCCGCCAGCAGGCGAATGAAGGTGTCCTGCGCCAGGTCCGAAGCGTGGTGCGAACAGTGCACGCGGCGGCGCAACCAGCCGAGCAACCATCCATGATAGCCACGGTACAGGGCTTCAAGCGTCGACGACTCGGCTGCGTTGGAGGGTTTCATGAGAAATTCTAGCAAGTGGTAATGTTTCGCATTTTAGTGTGTCAGGTGAAGCATCCGCAATGCTTGACATCTGCGCCCCTTCACCTGAGGACCACCGGCACTCAAGGCTTCACAGCAGCCGCTTGCCCATGATGAGGGTGCGTTCGGCGCCCTGTTGCTGGTCACGAACCTTTTCATAGCCGAGCCGGCGATAAAACCCCTCGGCGGTGAGCGAGGAGGGCACGCGCAACTGCTCGATGCCGGCATCGGCGGCCGCTGTGTGAATCACCCCCATCAATTGCTGGCCAATGCCACGGCCCTGGTGATCCGGGTCGACGAACACGCTGCGCACCACGTCCTGATCGAGGCTGGCCGTGGCGGCGACCCGCTGTTGCAGGGTCGCCACGTAGACCTGGCGTTGCGTCAGAAAGTGCAGGATCGCCGCTGGGGAAAAGTGCTGCACCACCTGGTCAATGACCGCCGGCGGATAGTCCTGGGCATTGGAGTGGCGCAGCGCCGCGATCACCACTTGGCTGATAGCGGTTGCGTCCTCGGCGCGGGCGCGGCGTACCTGGCTGTTCATCGCGCAGCTGTCCTTATCCTATGGCTGGAAGTCCCAGTCCGCGGCCCGTACCAGGCGGCAGAAAGGCCCCGCCAGGGTCGCATTGTGGTGGGCGACTGTCTGCTCGGCGCTCAGGACCTCGGTGTCGCTGCAGCTGTGGGCATCCTCGACCAGCACGGCGTCCAGGTCGCGGACGGCACGGCAGGTACTGTCGACGCAGTACTGGGTCTTGAGTCCGGCGATCACCACCCCCTCGGCGCCACGCTCCCGGAGCCAGTCGGCCAAGGGCGTGGCGGCGAAGGCGCTGGGGCGGGTCTTTTCGAAGATCACTTCATCGCCCTGTAGCCGCAGCTCATCGATCAAGCGGGTCAGCGGGCTGCCCGGTTCGATCGGCGACCCTGGCGGGCCGACATGCCGGGCCAGGAACACCGGCGCGCCGGCCTGGTGCGCCTTGTCCAGCAGCAGATTGACCGCGTCCAGCAGTGCGGCACTGCGCCAGGGCTGGTCCGGGCCGTGAAACAGGCCAACTTGCATATCGAGAATCAACAGTGCATGCATGCTGCATTTCCTTGTCGTAAACCTGCAACAGCGGCGCAAAAAAAGCCCCGTCCATTGCTGGCGGGGCCTTTGGGGTAACGTGTGCTTAGCCGCTCACGGCACCTTTCGCGACCCGCCCTGGGCGGTCGTGGTAAAGGTGGTCGAGGTCGTGCGGGGCTGATTCATGGTCCTGACACTAGCGCCACCTTGGTGAGTTGGCAAGTGAGTTGTGCCGTCATCAGCGCTGGGCTTTATCGACCGCCGCATCCAGGGCCGCCAACGCCATGGGAATCATCGCCAGCAAGCGGGCCTTGGCGATCCCGTCCCGGGCCTGGACCGACAGCCCGTGCAGCAGGGTCGCGTAGCAGTCGCCCAGGGACGTGACGTCGGTGCGGGCGGGCAACTCGCCGCTGCGGACCGCCTGCTCCAGGCGGTCGATGATCGACTGGGTCCGGTTGCGCCGGTGCTCGGCCAGCCACTCGCGGATGCCATCGTTGTCGGCTGAGCAGTTGGTCGCGGACGATACCACCATGCACCCCTGTGGCCGGCCGGGCAGGGTGTACAGCTCGACGGCGTCCCTGAGCATGCGCTCGATGGCGTCGCGGACACTGCTTTCCCCGGCCAGGGCAACGTCGGCAAAGGCCCCGTCGGCGGACTCGTAGAGGGCGATGGCTTCTCGAAACAGCGCTTCCTTGGAGCCGAACGCGGCATAGATCCGGGCTGACGCGATGCCCAGCGCCTCGACCAAGTCGGACATGGACGTGGCTTCGAAGCCGCGCCGCCAAAATACATCGCGGGCCTTGCACAAGGCTTGATCGCGGTCGAACTCTCGGGGTCTGCCAGCCATGGGTTGGGGGTCTCTTGGGGGAAGGAGCGTGGGGTCTGTCGCTATTATTGGTCGATCGACAAAAAAATCAAGTCGGCGTATTGACCGAACGCGGTGAACGTCCCTATTCTTTGTCAATCGACAAATAAATGGAGTCAGCGATGAAAACCCTCAAGGGACCGAGCTTGCACCTGGCGCAATTCAGTGACGCCGCGCCGCCGTTCAACAGTCTGCCGGCCATCGCGGCCTGGGCCGCGGACCGCGGATTCAAGGCGCTGCAGATTCCGGCCTGGGATGAGCGCCTGTTCGATGTGAGCCTGGCAGCGCACAGCCAGGATTATTGCGATGACATCAGCGAGACCTTGGCAGAGCACGGCCTGGTGATCAGCGAGTTGACCACCCACCTGTTCGGGCAATTGGTGGCGGTGCATCCGGCCTATGACAGCTTGTGCGACGGGTTCGCCCCGCCAGCGCTGCAGGGCAACGCAGCTGCCAAGACCGAGTGGGCGCTTGAGCGCTTGCGGTTGTCGGCCAAGGCTTCACGCCGCTTGGGGCTGACGGACATGGGCACATTCTCCGGCTCCTTTGCCTGGCCCTATCTGTTCCCGTTCCCGCAGCGTCCCGCAGGCCTGATCGATTCGGCATTCGACGAGTTGGCCAAGCGCTGGCTGCCGATCCTCAATGCCTGTGACGAGGAGGGCGTGAACCTGTGCTACGAAATCCACCCCGGCGAAGACCTGCACGACGGGGTGACATTCGAGATGTTTTTGCAGCGGGTGGGCAATCATCCACGCTGCAAGATCCTCTTTGACCCCAGTCACTTCGTGCTGCAGCAACTCAACTACCTGGACTATCTGGACATCTACCGCGATTTCATCCGCATGTTTCACGTCAAGGATGCCGAGTTCAATCCAACCGGGCGCCAGGGCATCTACGGCGGGTATCAGGGATGGGCCGATCGCGCGGGTCGGTTTCGTTCCCTGGGCGATGGCCAGGTCGATTTCAAGGGCATCTTCTCCAAGCTGGCACTCCATGACTATGCCGGCTGGGCGACGCTGGAGTGGGAGTGCTGCCTGAAAGACCAGGATGACGGCGCCAGGCAAGGTGTGGCGTTTATCAATGAGCACATCATCCGGGTCACGGACAAGGTGTTCGACGACTTTGCCGGCGCCCCGGTCGACCAGGCCCAGCTCGACGCCATGCTCGGACTGGCCCGGCCTTCGCTTCAAGGGCGGGCATGACCATGGATCACTTCGAACAGCAGGCGTTCGCCGGACGCACCCATGAGCATGGTTACGCCGAGGTCGACGGCAGCCGCATTCATTATGTGACCGAGGGCCAGGGGGCGCCGGTACTGTTGATCCCCGGTTGGCCGCAAACCTGGTTGACCTGGCGGCATGTAATGCAGGCACTGGCGGCGAACGGATTCCAGGCGATCGCGGTGGATCTGCCGGGCACCGGGCTCTCCGATAAACCGCTAGCGGGTTATGACACCGGGGCCACGGCCTGCCGTTTGCACGGTTTGATGCAGGTTCTGGGCCACGAGCACTACGCGGTGGTTGGTCATGATGTCGGCATGTGGGTGGCGTACGCCCTGGCGAGCGACTATCCGCAGGCGGTTGATTGCCTGGTATTGACGGAGGCAGTGATTCCCGGATTGGCGCCAGCGCCGTCGATTTTTGCGCCTGCGGGGCAGAACATCTTTCTCTGGCATTTCATGTTCAACCAGTTGCTCGACCTGCCCGAGGTGCTGATCGCGGGGCGGGAAGCCCAGTACCTGGCCTACATGTTTGCACAATGGTCGGTGCGCCAGGATCGGGTTGCGGTGCAGAGCTACATCAACGCCTACTCGACACCGGGAGGACTGAGGGGTGGGTTCGGCTATTACCGGGCGATCCCGGAAACCATCGCGCAGAATCAGCGGCGAGCCAGCAGGCCGCTAGAAATGCCGGTGTTGGCGATCGGTGCCGAACATGCGACCCACGATGCGCCGCTGCTGACGATGCAAGGCAATGCCCTGAATCTGCAAGGCGCGATTGTGCCAGGTTGTGGTCACTTCATTACGGAGGAGGCGCCCGAGGAATTTGTCGCGCATCTGCTGCCGTTTCTGCTGGCCTGGCCAGCACCCCGGATCAGCGTGCAGCGCTGAGGGGCTGCTGCCAGCGCCATGGAATGGCGCTGGCAGGCCGGCGGATTAACGGATGAAGGCTTGCAAGTCGCTGTTGAGTTTGGCGATCGCCGCCTTGAAGTCGTTGGTGGTGATCTTCTGGCTGGAGTTCTCCAGGGTCTTGCCGAAGAGTTTGCGCACGACCCTGGCCACCGTCTGGTTGGTGCGGGCGTCGACCAGCTCGGCCTCGATGAACAGTTCGGTGTCCTGGTCACGATGACCGGTGGCCGCGCTGACCCCGCCGACGACAGCGGCGATGGGCACCACTTCATACCATTTCATGCCTTCGTTGGAGGCGCTGACCCCGGTGATCGCGGCACGCAGGATCAACACCCGTGAGCCGGCGGGTGCCGCTTGCGGGGCAGCCACGATGCGGTACTTCTGGCCCAGGGTGGCCTTGGTACCGGCGGTCATGTAGCGCTGCAACTCATCCAGGGTCTGGCGGTTGACTCGCTCATCGGGCTTGGGCGCCGGGTACAACTCCAGCTTGTCGAAAGCCACGGTGTCGTAGGCGTTGGCGTTCCAGGACGGGCTGACCCAGCGCATGGATTTCTCGCCGCTGGTGGTGGTGACTTCTTCCATGTTGTTGTAGTTGGGCAGGAAGCCGGAGTACTGCTCCCGCTCTGTGACTTTCGAGGTGCAACCGCCCAGCAAGAGGCTGGCCAATGCGGCGCCGAAGATCATTTTTCGCGTCAAGCTCATAGGGTGTGACTCCAAATATTTAAGTTCGGGTTGCAGGGTCTCAAAATCAACAGGTCATGTTGCCGGTCACTGCGTGTATCCAGGCGTTATCGAATTGCCCCGAAATTCGCTCGCCTGAGCGTGATTTGCTCTGATCCACCGGCATGTCCCCCAGCCAGACCAAGGCCCAGCTGAGATTGACATCGGTGCTGTCGTTTACAGCATAGGTGGCTCCTGTGGCAATGCGCCAGGATTCTGCCATGGGTACGCTCACCGTGCGGTGGTTGTCGCAGGCACCTCGCCTGGCAACACGAGCCGGACGGTTACTGGTAACGGATCACAATGCCTTTGAGTTTGCGGCCCTGGATGGTTTCGATATCGCGACTCCACAGCGGTCCGCTGACATAGGCGGCCACCGGCTGGATACGGTCGTAGACCACCACCACGGCGTCTCCGCCGATTTTCGCCGCTTCATCCTTCAATTTCAGTTCAACGTCAGCGATCGGCGGGGCAGGGTCGACACTGGCATCGACCAGAATTTCACCCAGGCGCACAGGGGGGCGCATCGGCTCAACCCGCAGCACCTGGACGTTGGACGCCAGGGTCGGGCCGGGATGAGGCCCGCCAACGTAGGCGGTGGTCTGGGCATCGATGCTGGCGCAGGCACTGAGCAGCAGGCTGACCAGGGTAATCGTCAGCCAGGAAAGCGTGTTTTTCATCGCACAACTCCGTCATCCAGGAATGGGTGGGTTCAAGCGCTGCTCATCGGGTGAAAAAAAGCCTAGCACAAGGTTTTGCGCGTACCGCTGCAAGCGGCGCGAGGTCGCCCGGCGTGGGCGATCACAGCACCTTGACCGCCCGGCCGATGAACTGGATCGGCCCGGTGGGTTTGCCGGTCGGCGAGCCACCGGGGTTTTCCAGGGTCAGTTCAAACAACTGGTCGGGCGTCAGAGGAGGTAACTGGTCCAGGGGCACTTGCAAGCGCTGCCCGGGCTTGACCAGGCCCAGGGACACCGGCGCTTGCCAACCCTCGGCCTTGGTCCAGAACTGCAGGGCCTTGTCGGCAGGCACCTGGGCGACCCCCAGGGGAATCAGTTGAATCTCCCGGGGACTGCTCGCCTGGATGACCCAGCCTGGGGCCTGGCTCTGTGGGGCCACCAGCACCACCAGGTAGGCGGTCTCGGGCAGGGGCGTGGTCCGCGTCAGCAGCACGCTGCCCAGTACCAGGGTCGCGGCAAGCCCGGCGCCGGCGAGGCCGCGCCACAGTGCCAGGCGGTCCCACCAGGTTGGCGCTGTGACCGGGGCAGACGTTGCCGTTACAGGCCGATCGAGGGCGTCGAGGCTGCGTTCGATGCGCCCCCACAGGTGTGTGCTGGGAGGGTGGGGCTCGGTCAGGTCGGTCAACTCCAGCAGGCGCCGCTCCCAACTGGCGACCGCCAGGCGCAGGTCTGCGTCCACGGCCAGGCGTTGCTCAACCTCGCGCCGTTGTTCGGCCGCCAGGGTGCCCAGTACGTATTCACTGGCCAGTTCGTCATTGTCCTCGGGGCTCGTGTTCATCCCATGCACTCGCGTAAGGCCGCCAGGCTGCGTTTGATCCAGGCTTTGACGGTGCCCAGGGGCGTACCCAGTTTGTGGGCAATCTGTCCATGGGAATAGCCGTCGACATAGGCATGCAGCAGGCAATCGCGGCGGGCCGGCTGCAGTTGTTCAAGGCAGTCATATATCCGTCCCGAATGAGCGTGCAGGTCGAAGCCGGACGAGGCGTGTTCGTGGTCCCCGTCGATCGGCACCAGCCTGGCGCTGTTACGCATGAAGTTGAGGGCCAGGTGCCGAGTGACGCTGAAGATCCAGCCGCGCGCGGTCCCCAGCGCCGGATCGAAACTGGCGGCTTTGGTCCAGATCCGGATAAACGCGTCGTGCACGATGTCTTCGGCCAGGGCGTTGTCCCCGGCGATGCGGCGGGCCACCCCGAGCAGCCGGGCGCTCTCCTGCGTGTAGAGGTCGTGCAGGGCCTGTTGGTCGCCTTGGGCGCACGCCGTCAGGCACGCTTCATAATCAAAACCGGGTTCGGGCAAGGACAATGGATCCGCCATCGACAGGGTGAAACCGCCCCAGCCCTAAGGCTGGGGTGCCATGGCAGCAGGTTAGACGAGTTTTCCCTGCTGCTCGGGTTTTTGCCCCGCGCCGTCAGTTGGTCGCCCAGAACAGGTAGTCGGCCTGATAGCTGACGACCTCACGCTGTCCCTTGTTCGCGGCAGTGCAGGCGAGGCTGGGGGCGACACCGCCGCGCGTTGCCACGCGCTGGATGTAGCTGACACCGGTCATGGCACCCTTGCCTTGCGCCGGATTGGCCTTGACCAGTTGATAGGGCAGGTTGCCGCTGGATGAGGGAGCGACCGCCAGTTGGGTGCCAGTGATGGTCGAACCGTCCTTGGCCTGCCAGGTGGCAGGCGGGCCAAAGTAGCTGCCCAGCATTTGCCCGTCGCGGGCATTGAGCGTGGCTTTGGGGCCGACAAAAAACCATTCGGTCTGCCCGGGAGCGTTGGCCTTGCCGCGGCACTCATAGGTGATTTCGCCAACCCCCACGCTTTCCAGCACCAGCTTGTGCCCCGACGGCACTTTGATCGGGTCCGGCAGGTTCGTTTGCCCGTGGGCGAGCGACAGCGCGCTCATCAGGCAGGTCGCGGATAACGCAGTACCGAGGTGGCAGAGCAATTGTCGGGTGTTCATTGAGGTCTCTCCAGCAGGTTGAACAGCTCGGCAGCGCAGGGGCTGCTACCTGTACTACCCGCCAGGGAGGGTTTTGGATGCAGGTGCCGGAAAAAATAAGCGGCGGCCGGATTAAACAGCCTGAAACAACTTGTTGCAGGGCGTCGAAATGCTGTTTTACCGAAGTGGCGCAGCGCTCTGGCGCAGGGTTTATGGCCCATACCGCGGGGCCACGGCGCGGTCGTCGCTGTCCTGCGCTGGTTTAATCGCGGCATCGACTTGGAATATCACGGCACATCCTGTGCGTCCCTTGGTACCATCGAGCACATCTATATGAAGATTTAATGTCTGGAAGATTATTTTTGTGAACATCATTCGTCACTGGTTGCAGCACCCGCGCGCGCGCCTGGTTGCCCTGATGGGTCTGGTCCTGGTGACACCCCTGTGCCTGCGAGCGGCCATGGGCTGGTCCAACCCCTTGGGCTATCTGTCGGACCTGGGCATCGGCAGCCTGCTGGTGGTGCTGTTGCATCGCCGTCCCTGGTGGCTGGCGCTGCCGGTGTTACTGGTCTGGGGCCTGTTTACCGTGGCGACGGCCGAGTTGGTCAGCGCGGTCGGCCGGCTGCCCAATGCGGCCGACCTTAACTACCTGATCGACCCGCAGTTTCTCGACAAATCCACCAGCGGCAGTTTCGCCCAGCCATGGCTGGCCGCCAGCCTGATGTCGGGGTTGCTGGTGTGGCTGCTGTGCCAATGGGCAGGTCGCGGTCATCCTGCGCCGCGCCTGCCGCGCAGCGTCTGGGCCGCCCCGGCATTACTGCTGGCAACGCACTGGGGTACCCAGTACCTGCACCCGACGGATGCCGATCAATGGCAACTGTTCAACCTGCCGCACCAGTTGCTGGCCGCCGGCGTCGGCGACGTGCAGATGCGCGCCGAAGAATGGCTGGAAGGGGATGTGGTCGATGTGCCGCCGCAGATGGCCGGCCTCACTCAACTGGACCTGGACGGGCAGCAACTGCTGGGCGCCCCGGGTCGCGCGCGCAACGTGCTGATCATCACCCTGGAGGGCATTCCCGGGGCCTATGTCGGGGTCAATCGCCAGGCCCTGCACAGCAGCTATCAGGAAAACCTGATGCCCAACCTCAGCCGCTGGGCCGAGCGCGGCATGAACACCCCGGACTATGTGCTGCACAGCCACCAGACCATCCGTGGCCTGTACGCCATGCTTTGCGGTGACTACGACAAGCTCGACAACGGCACGCCCAAGGGCGTGGAAATGCTCACCCAGACCGAACGCAACCAGGCCTGCCTGCCGGCCCAACTGCGCCAGCACGGCTTCGCCACCCATTACCTGCAGGGTGCCGGCCTGCGCTTTATGGCCAAGGACAAGATCATGCCGCACATCGGCTTTGATGCGACCCATGGCCTGGAGTGGTTCAGCAACAGCAACTACCTGGAATTCCCCTGGGGCAAGGACGACAAAGCTTTCTTCGAAGGCGCGCTGGACTACGTCGGTCAACTGAAAAAACAGAAACAGCCGTGGATGCTGACCCTCCTGACCGTGGGCACCCACCAGCCGTACTCGGCCCCGGACGAGTACCTGCAACGCTACGACACGGCCAAACAGGCCGCCGTCAGTTACCTGGACGATGCCCTTGGGCAATTCCTCGATGGCCTGGAACGCCAGGGCATTCTCAAGGACACCCTGGTGGTGATCACTTCCGACGAATCCCATGGCATCGATGGCGTGCGCCTGGCCTCGTCCTGGGGTTTCAACCTGACACTGGCCCCCGAGCAGGAGCAACTGCCCCGGCTCAAGCACGGGGTCTATGGTCACGTCGACCTGAGCACCTCGATCCTCGACTATTTCTCCCTGCCGGTGCCGCCGAGCCTGAGTGGCCGCTCGCTGTTTCGCGACTATGCCAGTGGCCGTGAAATCATGTCCTACACCAACGGCAACCTGCGCTACCACGACGGCCAGGGCACCCTCACCGAGTGCGATTTCCAGCAACGCTGCCGTTATTACAACAGTGAGGGGTTCATTGCCGATCGCGCGACCTTCGCCGGCCAGTACGGCGGCCTGCGGGCACGTCAGATCAGCGCCCGCGCCGAGGCCCTGGACCGCACACTGCTGCGCACCCCGCTGAACCAGCGCTACCAGTTCGGCAGCCCGGCGATCATCCCGCTGCAAGCACAGATCAAGGACGACTGGGCCGACAACCTGATCGGCGCGCAGTACCTGGAAATGCCCAAGGGCTCCCATACCCGCGTGCGCCTGACAGTGCGTTCGGTGGACCCGCAGGAGAAGGCCTACATCCTGCTCAAAGCCAAGGAAATGGAACAGGACGTACCCCTGGGGCTGCCGGAAGAAATGCTGGTGACCGGCGATCAACCGCTGCAGATGAACTTCAGCTTCGACAACCCAGAGTCACGCAAGGCGTTTTCCTTCCACCTGCTGGGGTACGGGGTGGGAGCGATCGAGGTCAGTGATTTCACGGTAATCACCGAAGATCCGGGGCAACCGGAGTCGTTGGACGATGGCCCGGACGAGGCGATTGTGCATTCGAGCTGAAGCCTTCAGCTCGCCCCAGGTTTTGTTGCCAACTGCGCGTAGCCAATGAAGTCGGTGCCGAACTCGCCTGCGCCGGGGCGGGGAATCGCAGGGTGTGCAATTCGCTCAGTCAAGCAGGCCGGCGTTCTTCAGCAGCGGGTAGAGGCCATCGGGCACCAGGGGGGCGCTGGCGGTGAACGCCGAGCTGTCTTGCCAGGTGGCCTGAAAGGCCATGCCGTCGCTTTCATGACCGGTGAGGTAGGCCATCTGGTACAGGCGCTGATCGCGAAATTGCCCATCGTAGACCTGGACGATTTCATGCCCTGGCGTGTTGTTGTAGGTGAACAGGCTTTCCAGCGTGCCGACCAGGCGCAGGTGGTCGATCACCTGGTCAAGCTCTTCCTGGACTTCGCGCACGATCGCCTGGGCACTGGTTTCACCGAATTCGATACCACCGCCCACTGGCCGGAACAGGGTCTGTCCGGTGACGGGGTCGTCGAAGCGATGGACCAGGATTTTTCCCTGGTGGTGGAACACGCAGAGCGCGAGTGCGCGAATGCGGGGAGATGTCATGGGTTGCAGTCCTTTTGCCGGTGGCGCGCGAAATAGCGCCAGGTCCTGGGGCAGGATAACGCGGCGACCGTGTTTGAAGCCATGAGGGTGGGTGGTGGGTGTATGCAGAATCTGCCAGCACCCAAAATTACCAATGTGCGAGCCTGCTCGCGATGGCAATCTCGGATACACCCCAGCCCCCTGTAGCCGCTGCCGAGCCTGCGAGGCTGCGTTCGAGGACGCAGTCCTCGCCGCCTTTCACTCACCCCGCCAATTCCCGCTCCTCCAGCGCCAACTGCTTACCGTGCACGCGGTTGACCCACCAACCGAAGCCTGCGGCGGTGAAGAACATGATGAAGCTGTAGATCGCGGCCGGAATGGCCATGGTGGCGTTGTTCAGCAGGCTCGGGCTGAGTGCCAGGGCGATGGCCAGGGTGCCGTTGTGGATACCGATTTCCATGCCAATGGCCACGGCCTGGCGTTGTGGCAGGCGGAGCAGGCGGGGGACGCCGTAGCCGATGGCCAGGCTGAGCAGGTTGAACAGCAGCGCGGCCAGGCCCACGACCGGCGCGTAGTCGACCACGGTCTGCCAGTCCTTGATGAAGGCGATGGTCACCGTGCCCACGAGGAACAGGGCAGAGACGATTTTCATCGGTTTTTCCATGCGGCTGGCAAAGCGGGGCCAGAAGCGGCGCACCAGCATGCCCAGGCCGACCGGCACCAGGACAATCGCGAACACCTGCAGCACCTTGGCAAATTGCAGGGGAATGGCCTGGTCGGCGGACATGAAGTACAGCAGCGACAGGTTCACCAGCATCGGCATGCTGAGGATCGCGATCATCGAGTTGACCGCCGTCAGCGTCACGTTCAACGCCACGTCGCCGTGGGCCAGGTGGCTGTAGAGGTTGGCGGTGGTGCCGCCGGGCGAGGCGGCCAGCAGCATCAGGCCCACGGCCAGCGCTGGTTCCAGGCGAAAGCCCTGGACGATCAGGAAGCACAGGAATGGCAGTACCAGCAACTGGCAGACCAGGCCGATCAACACGGGCCTGGGGTATTTCACCACGCGGGTGAAGTCGGCCAGGGTCAGTGAGAGGCCCAGGCCCAGCATGATGATGCCCAGGGCAATGGGCAGGAACGCGGTCAACAGGGGAGTAGCGGTCATGGTCGGTCGACTCGAGGGAAAGGACGCTCACCAAGGTGTAGCACGCAGTCGGGAAATGGACAGGTCGTCAGTGGTTAAAAAATTCTCGCTGGCGGCTGGACCCCGTCGCGACCGATGAGCGCCTGCATCAGGCACCAGCCCGCATGACTGGTCTGCCAGCCGGCAATTGCGTAACATTCACGCCCTTTTCCCGCCATCGCCCACGACCGGCTGTACCGGTCGCCATTTCAGGTAAGCCATGAAACCTCAACGTCTGCGCGCCGATGTCCTGGCCGGACTCACCACGTCTTTCGCCCTGTTGCCCGAGTGCATCGCCTTCGCCCTGGTGGCCCACCTCAATCCGTTGATGGGGCTCTACGGTGCCTTCATCATCTGCACCCTGACCGCGCTGTTCGGTGGCCGCCCGGGCATGGTGTCCGGCGCGGCCGGTTCGATGGCGGTGGTGATCGTCGCGCTGGTGGTCCAGCACGGCGTGCAGTACTTGCTCGCCACCGTACTGCTGGGCGGGCTGATCATGCTGGCGTTCGGCTTGTTGCGCCTGGGCAAGTTGGTGCGCATGGTGCCGCACTCGGTGATGCTGGGGTTCGTCAACGGCCTGGCGATCATCATCGCCCTGGCGCAACTGGAGCATTTCAAGAGCGGGGAGGCCTGGCTCAGCGGCACGCCGCTGTACCTGATGCTTGGGCTCGTGGCCGCGACCATGGCCATCGTCTACCTGCTGCCGCGCCTGACCCGCGCGGTGCCGCCGGCCCTGGTGGCGATCCTGGGCGTCGGTGCGGCGGTCTACCTGCTGGGCCTGCCAACCCGTACCCTGGGGGACATGGCGCACATTGCCGGCGGCTTGCCGGTGCTGGCCTGGCCCGACTTGCCGTGGACCCTCGAGACCTTGCGCATCATTGCCCCTTACGCGGTGTTGATGGCGCTGGTGGGGCTGCTGGAAACCCTGCTGACCCTGAACCTGACCGATGAGATCACTGAAAGCCGTGGTTACCCGGACCGCGAGTGCGTGGCGCTGGGCGCGGCCAACATGGTGTCGGGGGTGTTCGGGGGCATGGGCGGCTGCGCGATGATTGGCCAGACCGTGATCAACCTCAGCTCCGGTGGGCGCGGACGGCTCAGCGGCGTGGTGGCAGGGATGATGATCCTGCTGTTCGTGCTGTTCCTCTCACCGCTGATCGAGCGTATTCCCCTGGCGGCCCTGGTCGGGGTGATGTTCGTGGTCTCGCAGCAGACCTTCGCCTGGGCCTCCCTGCGGGTCCTGAACAAGGTGCCGCTGAACGATGTGCTGGTGATTGTCGCGGTGACCCTGGTCACGGTGTTCACTGACCTGGCCACTGCGGTGATGTGCGGGATCATCATTGCCGCGCTCAACTTTGCCTGGCAGCAGGCTCGCCAACTGTATGCCGACAGCCACCTGGAAGCTGACGGCAGCAAGCTCTACCGGGTGCACGGCACGCTGTTCTTCGCCTCGACCACGCCCTTTCTCAACCAGTTCGACAGCGCCGGCGACCCACCCCAGGTGACCCTCGACTGCCAGCACCTGAGCTTCGTCGACTACTCGGCCATCGCCGCCCTCGACACCCTGCGCGAGCGCTACGCCAAGGCCGGCAAGCACCTGCGCGTGCTGCACCTGTCCGAGCGCTGCAAGAAACTGCTCAAGCGCGCCCGGGTGGCTCACGACTGAGGGGCAGCCTGGTCGTCGAAGATGCTTTCGATCGGCATCTCGAACGCCCGGGCAATCTGGAAGGCCAGGGGCAGGCTCGGGTCGTAGCGTTCGTTCTCGATCGCATTGATGGTTTGTCGCGAGACGCTCAACAGGCCGGCCAGGTCGGCCTGTGACCAGCCGCGTGCGGCCCGCAGTTGCTTGAGTCGGTTTTTCATCGATAGCGCCGTCTGGCAATGGCCAGGCCGAGGATCCACATCATGCCCATCACCGGCCAGACCCAGTGCCAGGTGATGTGGGGAAACCCGACATTCTCCAGAAAACCGTAGCTGAAGGTCAGCAGGGCGGACGCCGCGAAGGCGAAACCGAGGGCCTCGAACTGGATGCGCAGGTGCATTTCATCGAGCCGCCGCATTTGGCGCACGATGGCCCAGCACATCAGGCCTGCCGGCAGCACCGGTGCCAGGGAGACCAGCGTGCGCAATAGCCGGCCCATGTCGTGGAATTGCTGCAGCAGGTACAACGAGGTGAACAACGCCACCATGTACAGCGCCAGCGCCGAGCCCAACTCAATGTAGTAACGTCTCATGTGTTTCGTCCTTGTGTAAGACATCCTTTCCATCTTCGTCGATTGTTTTGCCAATGTAAAGCGAGCTTTCCATCGCGTGCGCGCGGGGATACCTCCCCAGTGTCCTTGACTCTCCCCCCAGGGGCAGAGTCTATGCTGGCCGCCACGACAGGGATCAACGAGGCGCTATGAGTCAGTCATGTCTGGTCACCGGGGCCAACGGGCACCTGGGCAATACCTTGGTCAGGGCCTTGCTTGAGCAGGGCTATCGGGTGCGGGCCGGGGTTCGCGATATCGACAACCGCACGGCGTTCCAGGGCCTGGATTGCGAACGGGTCTACGTCGAGTTGCTCGACGAGGAGTCGCTGTCCAAGGCGCTGCAGGGCGTTGAGGTGTTGTTCCAGGTGGCGGCGGTGTTCAAGCACTGGGCCCGCGATCCCCAGGCCGAGATTGTCCAGCCGAATGTCGAGGGCACCCGCCGGATCTTGCGGGCAGCGAAGCGGGCCGGGGTCAAGCGGGTGGTCTACGTCAGCTCCGTGGCGGCTGTCGGGCACAACGGGCAGGCGCTGGATGAGCAGCAGTGGAACGTCGAGCAGGACAACCCCTACTACCGCTCGAAGATCCTCGCCGAGCAACTCGCCTGGGACATGGCGCGAGCCCTTGACCTGTGGATGGTCGCGGTCTTGCCTTCGGCCATGATCGGCCCGAACGCGACGCGCCTGACCGACACCATGGGTTTCATCGAGTCGATCAGGCAGCGCAAACTGCCGCTGGACCCGGGTTTTCATTTCAATTTCGTCGATGTGCGGGACGTGGCCGCGGGCATGATCCTGGCCGCGCAAAAGGGCGTGCCTGGGCAGCGGTATATTCTGGCCAACGAACGTTCTTCGTCCCTGGCGCAGATCATCGACGCGGCCAACGCGGTCGCTGCGGGCTATCGATTGCCCGCGTCGGCGCCGCGCTGGCTGTTGCTGGCGTTGGCCTGGGTCGAGGAAGCGCGGGCGCGGCTGACTGGGCGGCCGGCGCAGTTGTTGCAAAGTCAGGTGCGGATGTTCCACCGGGTACGCCAGGAATACTGCATCGACAAGGCCAGGCAGCACCTGGGTTTTGCCCCGCGCTCGCCCGAGGCCGCGCTGCAAGCCGCTTTCAGCTACCTGGGGAGCCGTCCGTCGTCGAGCTGATACCAGCAGGCTTTGGCCTCGAGGCAGCTATGGCGTTGCTTGGTGGGCTGCAATGGAGTGTCCAGGGTGGCGACGGCAATCGAGATCCAGTCCGGGAACGCCCCCCGGGCATCGGACCAGAACAGCGATGAACCGCAGTGCCCGCAGAACTGGCGGGTGACCCCGGGGGAGGATGGGTAGGCCTTGAGCGCCGAGGCAACGGCCGTGATCGCCAGCGCCGACTTAGGTGCACTGGCATAGGTGGCGAACGCCGCGCCATGGGCTTTCTGGCATTTGCGGCAATGGCAATGAGTGAAGGCCTTGAGCGGGCTGCTGAGCTGGTAGCGGACGGCGCCGCACAGGCAACTGCCGCGGTGTGACTGATCCATGTACAGAGGGTCCCGCAGGGTGGTTGAGTGGCTCACAGGATGACATCCAGCCACCAGCCCGCCAAGCCGCATCCCAGCACGACCTTCCACGGCGCGACCTTGCCGAACATCAGCGCCACCCCTGCCACCAGGGCCAGGGCAAAGTCTGCCGGGGTGAGGATGGCGCTGGTCCATACCGGCTGATACAGCGCCGCCAGCAGCAGGCCGACCACTGCCGCGTTGATCCCCAACATCGCCGCCTGCATGCGCCGGTTGCGCCGCAGGCGCTCCCAGAACGGCAGTGCGCCGACCACCAGCAGGAACGACGGCGCGAAGATCGCCAGCAGTCCCAGCAGCCCACCGAGCCAGCCCGACTGTGGGCCGTTCATCGACGCGCCGAGAAACGCGGCGAAGGTGAACAGCGGCCCCGGTACCGCCTGGGTGGCGCCGTAGCCGGCGAGGAAGGTCTGATTGCTGACCCAACCGTTGGGCACCACGTCGGCCTGCAGCAACGGCAGCATCACGTGGCCGCCGCCGAACACCAGCGAACCGGTACGGTAGAAGGCATCGACCATGCTCAGGGTCGGGCTCGCCAGCAGTTGGGCGAGAATCGGCAAGCCCACCAGCAGCACAGCAAACAGCGCCAGCCATAACAGCCCGGCGCGCGGGCTGACGGTGATGGGCAATGGCTCATGCGCGAGGGTGGGCGCCGGCTTGAACAGCCACAGCCCGGCAAACCCTGCCGCGACAATCACCCCGACCTGGGCCCAGGCAGCAGGCAGCATCAGCACCAGGCAAGCGGCGCAGATCATCAGCAGGATGCGCGGCAAGTCCGGGCACAACAAACGCGCCATGCCCCACACGGCTTGGGCGACAACCGCCACCGCCAGCACTTTCAGGCCATGCACAATGCCCCCGGGCAAGGCGTCGGCATAGTCGTGCAGGCCCAGGGCAAACAGGATCAGCACCAGGGCCGAGGGCAGGGTGAAGCCGCACCAGGCGGCCAGGGCGCCACGGTAGCCGGCCCGTGACAAGCCCAGGGCCATGCCGACCTGACTGCTGGCCGGGCCGGGCAGGAACTGGCAGAGCGTGACCAGTTCGGCGTAGCTGCGCTCACTCAACCAGCGCCGACGCACCACGAACTCCTCGCGAAAGTAGCCCAGATGGGCAATCGGGCCGCCGAAGGAGGTCAGGCCCAGGCGCAGGAAAACCACAAAGACTTGCCAGGGACTGCGGTCTGCGCTCGGGAGTGGGGACATTCAAGGCTCTACGAAAAAGGTGGGGGGACAGGCAGCGAGCATAACAACGCACCGATGCGCTTTCGATAGCCCGCGGCGTTTCAAGCGCCGCTGAACAACTGGCGGATCAGGTTGGGGGTGCTGCCGGTCCAGCGCTTGAACGAGCGGCGAAAGTTCGCCGGGTCGTTGAAGTTCAGGTAGGCGGCCACTTCCTCGTTGCTCAGGCCCTTGACCTGGTACAGGTACAGCGCCACATGCTTGCGCACCAGGTCGACCTGCTGCTGGAAGCCGGTGTCGTGCTTGTGCAGCTTGCGCTTGAGGGTGGCCGGGCTCATGGCGAAAGCCTGGGCTGCCTGCTCCAGGCTCGGCGCCTGGCGAACGTGGCTTTGCAGGTAGCGGTACAGGCAGGCGAGAAAACTGCTGGCATGGCCCAACTGGTCCAACTGCTGCTGGGCCTCCTGGCGGGCGACCTGGCCGGCCGTGGCGGAGGCGCCGGGCCAGGCTTGCGTCAGGTACTGGCGGGGAATGCGCATCATGTCCAGGGGCCGCTGGAACTGGGTCTGCTCGCCCAGGTGTACCCAGTACTGCTCGACATAACGTGGCTCGCCATAGCTGAAACTGCAGTGCCAGGGCAGGCGCTGGCCGCTGAGCCATTGGCTCATGGCGACCAGCGAGGTCATGCTCGCTTCCAGCAGGAAGCGCCACTGCTCGCTGGCGCCGCAGCTGTCGAGCCAGTAGACGTAGGCGTATTGCTCATCCAGCACCAGTTGCGGCGTCACCAAAGGACTGAGCAGCGCTTGCTGCTGGACCAGGGTGTCGAGGGCCTGGTGCAGGTTCTGCGCGTGGCGCAGGGCATGGCTGGCGGCGCCGTAATGCCCGGGCAACAGGCGCTGGCCAAACAGGAAACTGCTGTCGTCGGCGTCGAGCAGGCGCTTGCTGTTGCCGATCAGGGCGAAGAACTGCTGGGGACTGAGGCGGGTCTGGCCGGCCAGGATGTCTTCATGAAACAGCCCGGTGCCGCGCAGCAGGCGATGGCTGTCGATATCCCGCGACAGGGCCAGGTCGATCAGGGTCGCCGGCTGGTAGTGCCCGGGAATGAAGCGACTGTCGTTTTCGTACCAGAGGGTTTTGCAGGTCATGTGCGCGCCTCAGGCCGTCTTGGCCAATGGCTGCTTGGCCCGGGCCAGCGCCAGGTTCAGGCGTTTGAGCAACTGCTCGGGGGATTCGTCCATGGCCATCACCACGGCGGTACTTGCCGACAGGTGCAGGCGTTCGCCGTGCTGGCGGGTTTTGTGGGCCAGGCCGTGTACGGCCTGTTGCAGTTCCAGCGCCAGCAGCCGCGCCTGGCTTTCGCCGGTGTTGGCCAGCACCACCACGAAGCGGTCGCCGGCCAGGCGGCAGAGCAGGTCCTGGCGCCGCAGGTTGAGCAGCAGCAAGTGACTCACGGCCTGCAGCACGGCATCGCCCTCGGCGTGGCCACAGGCCTGGTTGATGGCGGCGAAGTTGTCCAGGTCCAGGGCCAGCAGCGACAGCGGTTGCTGCTGCTCCAGGCTTTCGTCGAGGCTGCTGGCCAGTTGGCGCTTGAGGTAGTCGGCACCGCCCAGGGGCGTGAGCTTGTCGAACAGCCGGTGTTCGCGAAACAGCCGCTCGCGCTTTTCCATCTGCGCGCTGATCGCCAGTTGTTCGCGGTGCCAGTGATAGATGCCCAGGGTCAGCAGGAGCATGCCCACCGGCATCGGCCCGGACTCCAGCCAGTGATCCCAGGTGATGCTGTCGGGCAGGCGGATAAACTCGTCGAGGCTGTCGATCCACCAGGAAAAGAAGATGCAGCCCAGGCCCAGCACCAGGTAATTGGTGACCCGTCCGGCGGGCCGGCTTTTCAGCACCAGGCCCAGCCAGAGCAGGGCCAGTAGGGCCGAACCGCCTTCACCGACGATGTCCAGCCAGACCCACTCGCTGACACTTTTCAACTCGCCACAGGCCAGGTGCAGGAGCAAGCCCAGGTTGGCGGCCAACAACAGCAGGAGCAGTTTCCAGCGGTGGGGTTTGAGTACCGAGAACATGGCCGTGATCCTTTGGCGAACGAGCAGTGCGCGCCAGCACAGCAGATGTCTGTGACAGTTGGGTGACAGGGGTGGGAGGTCGAATCAGCTCAGCCTGGGACAGGCGTTTTTTTGTGCCACCCCGCGCGCTGTGCCTGGGAAATCGCCATCGTCGGAACGCCGCCCGGAGCACGCTCGCGCCCACGTACATGCACACACCCTGTGGGCGCGAGCGTGCTCGCGATGCTCTTTAGTCAGCGCAAAAACGCTTATCCGGCGCGCCGTATCAGAGGTCAAATCAGCTCACTGTGCCCGGTAAACCGCGCTAAACCCGCGGTTTGCCGGGCTACTTGACACCGACTGTCACAGAACCGTCATTCCCCACCCCTAGCGTGCCCTCCCAGTTGCCGGGCGTCTTGCCTGGCGTCATCGGACTCTTGGGGGGGACCACCATGTACCAGCGCAGTAGCCACCCGCGCAGCGGCACCGCCGGGCTCGTCAGTTTCACGCTGACCGCCCTGGCCCTGGCGATTGCCAGCGAACGCCTGCACGCCGCCGAAACCGCCGGCCAGACCGAGCACATCGAAGTGGTCGGCCAGGCCGCCAGTATCGATCAGGCGCTCAAGGAACAGCGCCGCTCCGACAGTATCAAGAGCGTGGTGCATGCCGACGGCGTGGCGCAGTTGCCGGACGAAAACGTGGCCGAAGCCGTGCAACGCCTGCCGGGGATCAGCGTCGAGCGCGACCAGGGCGAAGGCCGGTTTGTCAGCGTGCGCGGCCTGGGCCCGGACCTCAACAGCGTGACCATCAACGGCACCCTGGTGCCCTCGCCGGAAAGCGAGCGCCGCGCCGTGGCCTTGGATGTGCTACCGGCGGAGTTGGTGCAATCGCTGTCGGTGATCAAGACCCTGACCCCGGACATGGATGCCAACTCCCTCGGTGGCACCGTGGATGTGCAGAGCCTGTCGGCCTTCGATCACCAGGGCCTGTTTTACACCGGCAGCAGCGAGGCCAGCTATGACCAGAACAGCCACCAGACCAGCCCGAAATTCTCCGGGGCCATCAGCGACCGCTTCAGCCTGGGCGACGGCATCGACAACTTCGGGGTGGCCGCGGCGCTGAGCTGGCAGAAGC
The DNA here is from genome assembly GCF_963970735.1 of Pseudomonas sp. RA_35y_Pfl2_P32. Taxonomy (NCBI): domain Bacteria; kingdom Pseudomonadati; phylum Pseudomonadota; class Gammaproteobacteria; order Pseudomonadales; family Pseudomonadaceae; genus Pseudomonas; species Pseudomonas sp. RA_35y_Pfl2_P32. The sequence continues at coordinate 37,030 of NZ_CAXAQF010000026.1, read as the reverse complement.
GTGACTTCGGTTCGGACAACGTCGAGACCGGCGGTGCCTGGGACTTCGAGCGGGGCGCAAGGCTTGAGGAGTTCGAGCAGCGTGACTACGACATCAGCCGGGAACGCGCCGGTGGTGGCCTGAACTTCGACTACAAGCCCGACGACCTGAGCAGCTATTACCTGCGCACCCTCTACAGCCGCTACAAGGACAGCGAGACGCGCAACTCCACCAGCATCGAGTTCGCCGAGCCCCAGGCCGCCGGTGAGTTGGGGAACGCCGACGGCCAGCGCAAGCTCAAGCAGCGTGAGGAGACCCAGGAAGTCCAGTCTTACGTGCTGGGCGGTGAGCGCCTGTTGGGCCTGTGGACCCTCAGCGGCCAGGCCGGCTACAGCCGCTCCAGCGAAGACAGCCCGGGGCACATCGCCAATGCGGCCTTCAGCGGCGCCGACGACTTTGCCGGCAGCGGTTTCTACGACACCGAAAAGCCTCGGCTGATCATTGGCCAGGACTTCTACAACCCCAACAACTTCAGCCTCGACAAGGTCGACTGGGAACAGCAGAAAACCACCGACACCGAGAAAAACCTGCGCCTGGACCTGGCCCGCGACTACGACCTCAGCGGTTATGCGTCCCAGGTCAAGTTCGGCGGCAAGGTCAGCCGGCGCAACAAAGACAACAACCTTGACGCCTGGGTCTATGAGGACTTCGACGACCTGGGCTTGAGCGATGATCAGCTCAACCTCAGCCAGTTCCAGAAGGGCAAGGTCCACTACCGTCTCGGCGAGTTCGGGCCGGGCATCAGTGGCAGCGCGATCAAGGACCTGATCGGCGGCCTCGACCGGGCGCAGTTCTATGACGAGACCGAGTCGCGGGTCAACGACTTCAAGATGAGCGAGGACATCAACGCCGGCTACCTGATGAACACCCTGGACATCGACGACTGGCGCTTCATTGCCGGTATGCGCTACGAAGGCACCGAGTTCGCAGCCAAGGGCACCGGGGTCAACGACGGCGAGTTCGAGGCCAGCGACAGCAAGCGCCGCTACCACCACTGGTTGCCCGGCCTGCATGCGCGCTACCAACTGGACAAGAACACCCAGGTGCGCGCGGCCTGGACCAAGTCAGTGGTGCGGCCGACCTTCGGTCAACTGGCGCCGGGCTTTGTCATCGACGATGACGAGGCGACCTTCGGCAACCCCAACCTCAAGCCCCTGGAGTCGAGCAACCTGGACCTGGGCATCGAGCACTACATGGGCCGTGCGGGCACGGTCTCGGCGTTCGTGTTCTACAAGGACATCCAGAACTTCGTCTACAACACCGACGTCGCCGGCAGCGGGGCCTGGGTCGATTTCTCCGAGGCCCACACCTTCACCAACGGTGACAGCGCCAAGCTCTACGGCCTGGAGTTGGCCTACTCGCAGAAATACGACTGGCTGCCCGCACCCTGGAACGGCCTGCTGCTGGGGGCCAACGCCACTTTCAGCCGTTCGGATGCCGAGATCGAAGGCTTCGACGCCGCCAGCGGGAGCAACCGCAAGCGCAGCATCGACCTGCCGAGCCAGTCGGACACCGTCGGCAACCTGATGCTCGGTTGGGAAAACGACACGCTCAGCCTGCGCCTGTCGGCCAACTACAAGTCCGACTACCTCTATGAGCTGGCCGCGATCAACGACAAGGCCCACGACCTGCACGTGGATGCCCAGACCTTCGTCGACTTCAGTGCGCGCTATTCGCTGACCAAGAACCTGCAGCTCAACTTCGAGGCGCAGAACCTCACGGACGAGTCGTACTACGTCTACACCGGCCACGGCGCCTACAACGCCCAATACGAAGAGTACGGCCCGACCTTCAAGCTCGGCCTGACCTTTACCCATTTTTGATTCCCTGCGGGCCGCAGATTCGGGCAATACATCACCAAGGACTTTCATGACTATTTCGTTTTCCCCCAAGCGCTGCCTGTTGGCCGCCTTGATCTGCCTGGGCACGGCCCAGGCGCTGGCCGCCGGGCCGAAGCTGACCCTCAGCCCCTGGGCGCCGGGCCTGACTGTTGACGCCCTGGCGTTCCTGCCGGCCGACCTCGGCCCGGAACGCCTGGCGGCCAGTGAGCGCGATGGCTTGTTGTTGCTCGACGACCAAGGTGCGCCGCTGGCCAGCCTGCCGGGCACCTTCAGTGGCCTGGACCGCCGGGCGGCCGGCCAGCAAGTGCTGCTGGCCAGTCTCGACAACCGTCGGCAACAGGCACTGCTGGTCAGCCTCGATCCGCGCCAGCGGCGTTTTGGCCAGCCGGTGTATCTGCCGGCGCGGGACTTCCCGGTCAATGGCCTGTGCCTGTACCGCGACGACGCCAGTAACCTGTTCCTGTTCCTGGTGGGCGAGGAGGGCAAGGGTGAGCAGTGGCTGGTGGGCCACGGCGCGCAGTTGAACCCGCAACCGCAGCGGGTGCGTGGTGTGCCGCTGCCGCCTTCGGCCCAGTTCTGCCAGGTCGACGATGGCGCCAACCAGTTGCTGGTCAACGAGGAAAACGTCGGCTGGTGGGCCTATCCGGCCCACCCAGAGGCCGAGGTGCTGCGGGTGCCGGTGGCCCTGCGCGCGCCTTTTGGCGAGATCAGCCAGGTGGCCGGGGCCATGGCGCTGGTGCCGGGCGGCGTGGTCGGGCTCGACCCCAAGGCGGCACAACTGCATCTGTACCAGCAGCAGGGCGCCGCCTGGACTGCCGCCGCAACGCTGGCACTGAGTGGCTTGAAGGCGCCGGAAAACCTCGCCCTGCGAGCCACCGCCAAAGGCCTGCAACTGTTGCTGCGTGACGACGATGACGGGCGCCTGTACCAGGGCGAACTGGACTGGCAGGCCAAGCCTGTGCCCCTGGCGCCGGTGCTGCCCAGCGTCGGTGCTATGGCCCAGAGCGACCCGGTCGGGCGCCAGGGCGATGCGGCGGACGATCCGGCGATCTGGATTCACCCGCAGCAACCGGCCTTGAGCCGGATCCTGGGCACCAACAAAAAACAGGGGCTGTTGGCCTATGACCTGCAAGGCAAGCTGCTTCAGGAGTTGCCGGTGGGGCGCCTGAACAATGTCGACGTGCGGCCCAACTTCAAGCTTGGCGCGCAGACGGTCGATCTCGCGGTGGCGAGCAATCGCGATCACAACAGCCTCAGCCTGTTCAGCATCGACCGCAGCAGCGGTGAGTTGCGCGAGGCTGGCGAGATCGCCACGCCGCTCAAGGACATCTATGGCATCTGCCTGTTCCAGCCGGCCAGTGGCGAGCTGTATGCGATTGCCAACGGCAAGGACGGCACCTTCCTGCAGTACCGCCTGAGTGCCCCCCGTGGTGTGGTGCAGGGTGAGCTGGTGCGCCAGTTCAAGGTCGACAGCCAGCCCGAAGGCTGTGTGGCCGACGATCAACGCCAGCGTTTGTTCCTCGGCGAAGAGGACGTTGGGGTCTGGGCGGTGGATGCCCGCGCCGATCAGCCAGCGCAGTTGACCAGCGTGATCAAGGTTGGCCCGCAACTGCACGCCGATGTCGAGGGCCTGGCGCTGTACCAAAGCCCGGGCCATGACTACCTGGTGATCTCCAGCCAAGGCAATGACAGCTACCTGGTGCTGGACGCCGAGCCGCCATTCGCCTCCCGGGGCGCCTTCCGAGTCGGCCTGAATGCGGCCGCTGGCATCGACGGTGCGGCGGAAACCGACGGCCTGGAAGTCACCGCGGTCAACCTTGGTGACGCCTGGAGCAAGGGCATGCTGGTGGTGCAAGACGGGCGCAAGCGCATGCCCGAGCAGACCCAGAACTTCAAGTTCGTGCCCTGGGCCGAGGTCACCCAGGCACTGCAGTTGCCCTGAGCGCGGCCGTCATCAACCTGTCATCGGTTTTTCATCGAATAGCCTGGCGGCCGTTGCACGGCAACCGCCACCGGGCACCCACCAAGGAGCTTCACCATGCAGGCCACACTGGAACACATGACCGTCTGGGGGCTGATCAGCGACGCCAGTCTGTTGGTCAAAGCCGTCATGCTCACGCTGTTGCTGGCATCCGTGCTCAGCTGGTACCTGATCATTGCCCGCAGCCGTGTGCTGCGTCAGCGCGAGCGCCAGGCCAACGGGTTTATCGAGCGCTTTCGCAGCGCCCCGGACTTGCAGCCGTTGTACCGCGAGACCGCGCAGAGCCGCGATCCCGAAGCCGGTGTCGAGCCCATTTTCCATAGCGCCTTGTTGGCCTTCAGCCAATTGCGCCAGCACCCCGGCAACAACCCCGAGGTGGTGCTCGAAGGCGTGGAACGAGCGATGTTCGTGGCCCTGAGTGAGCAGGAGATCAAGCTGGAAAAGGGCCTGCAGTTTCTCGCCACGGTCGGTTCGGTCAGCCCTTACATCGGCCTGTTCGGCACCGTGTGGGGGATCATGAACGCCTTCCTCGGCCTGTCCCAGGTGCAGCAGGCCAGCCTGTCCACGGTGGCGCCGGGCATCGCCGAAGCGCTGATTGCCACGGCCATCGGCCTGTTCGCGGCGATTCCGGCGGTGATCGCCTACAACCGCTTTTCCGCCCGCAGCCAGACCCTGCTGACCCGTTACTACGCCTTCGGCAATGAGTTGCAGGTACGCCTGCATCGCACCTTGCACGGTGGCGCCATCAACCTGGCCGTAGCCGCCTGAGCAGGAGAGAGCCGATGTTAGTCAGGCCGCAACGCAAACACGGGCCCAAGGCCGAAATGAACGTCGTGCCCTATATCGACGTGATGCTGGTGCTGTTGGTGATCTTCATGGTCACCGCACCGATGCTCACCCAGGGCGTGAAGATCGAGCTGCCCAAGGTCGCCAGCGAAGCCCTGGCCACTGACAGCCGCCAACAGATCCTGACGCTGTCGGTGAAGGCCGAGGGCGGTTACGCCTGGAACCTGGGAGGGGAGCTCGACACCCAGCAGCAGACCGACAGCGCGCTGACCCTGGACGAGATGCGGGCCAAGGTCACGGACATCGTTGCGGCCAACAGCCAGACCCAGGTCTACATCCGCGCCGACAAAGACGCTGGCTACGGCACGGTGGTGGCGGCCATGGCGGCGTTGCAGCAGGGCGGGGTGAGCAACCTCGGACTGGTTACCGAGGCGCCGCAATGACCAGCATGAGCATGGCCAATCCAGCCCTGGTGTTGCCGCGCGTCGATCACTCGGGGTTCTGGCGCAATAGCCTGGCGGCGGCCCTGGCCGTGGCGCTGCATGGGCTGGTCCTGGGCTTGCTGGTGCACACCTGGTCGGTAGCGCCGCCACCTCCCGCAGCGGCAGCGGTGCTGCGGACCCAGTTGGTGATGTTGCCCCCGGCGCCGCCACCGCCGGCCGCAGTACCGCTGCCGGCGGTGGTCGAGCCAGCACCGCCGGCGCCGGTAGTGACCGCGCCGGTGCCCCCGGCTCCAGTCAAGCCGGCGGTCGACCCGCAGATCCAGGCCCGAAAACTCGAACAGGCGACCCTGGCCCGCAAGCGGGTCGAAGAGCAGCGCACGCGCGAGGTCGAGCAACAACGCCAGCGCGTGGCCCAGGAACAGCGCACCCGCGAGGCCGAGCAGCAACGCCTGGCCCAGCAGCAGGCTGACCAGGCGCAGCGTGCCGACCTGGCGCGTCAGGCAGCCGAGCGCGCGCGCCAGCAGGCGGCGGCCGACAGTCGTCAGTACCTGCCGTTGAGCAAGGAGGCGCCGGATTATCCGCAGCGGGCCCTGGACAAGAACATCGAGGGCGACTGCTCGGTGGAGTACACCGTCAACCCCCAGGGCAAGGTGGAAAACCCGAGGGTGCTCGACGGCTGCCATCCGTTGTTCATGCGTCCGTCACTGGCGGCGGCCAACACCTTTCGCTACCAGCCACGCCTGGTGGACGGCCGCGCGGTGGCCGTGCCAGCAGTGCGCAATACCTTTCATTACCGGATCAAGTGAGGCGCGGGGCAGGGGATTGGCGCCAGGGCAGCGCCAATCCCCTGTGGGTCACAGTGGCGGGGTGCGGGGTGGGACCAGGCGCTTGGAACCGGTGGACTCGAACGCCGAGGCCAATCGCAGCAGCGCCGAATCGTCATAGGCCCGACCGGCAAAGGTCAGCCCCACGGGCATGCCGATGTCCGGCATGACGCCCATGGGCACGGTGACGGTCGGCACGCCCAGGTGGCGGATCGCGAGGTTGCCGTTGGCTACCCACACGCCGTTGCTCCAGGCGATATCCGCGGCTGCCGGATCGACATCGGCATTGGCCGGCGCCACGTCGGCGACGGTGGGGAACAGCACCGCGTCGAGCCCCAGGCGGTCCATCCATTCCTCGAGGTCGATGCGCCGGGTCTGCTCCAGGCCGCGCAGGCCGTCAGGCACCGTGCTGATCTGGTCCCAGGGGGTGATGCCGCGCTCGGCCATGCGCACGTATTCGTCCATGCCGGCGACCAGGTCGCCTTCGCGGTTGGGCAGGGTGCCCGGGTCGTGGGGGAAAATCAGCGCGCCGTCGACGTCCACCAGGCGGTTCAACTGCGGATCACCGTTGGCCTGCAGGAAATCGTCGAAGGCCCAGGCCGTCAGGTCCCACAGTTCGTGATGGAGGAACTCCTTGGACACCAGGCCACGGGTCAACACGGTGGGCGCGCCGGGGCGATCGCCTTCGCAGTTGGAGACCAGCGGGAAGTCCACGTCGACGACTTCGGCGCCAGCCGCTTCCAGGGCCTTGCGCGCGGCTTGCCAGAGGCCGATCACCGACTCGCGGGTGTGAATGCGTTGCCCGGTCGGGCCACCGATTCCCGGGGCGGCACTGGTGCCGGCATCCGGGTCGGCGTTGATGAACATGCGGGGCACGCCGAAGCGTTTGCCGGCGAGGGCTTCGGCCTGGGCGGCGAGCGCCGGGTAGGACGCCGGACGCACCGAGGTCACGCTGGGGATCGGCACCCAGGGTTGCAGGCGCCACAGGTCGCCACGGGTGTCGGGGTCCTCGGCGACCACGATGTCCAGGACTTCCAGCAGGTCGGCCATGGTGCGGGCAAAGGGCACCACCACGTCCATGGTCGGGGTCAACGGCCAGTTGCCGCGCACCGAGATCACCCCGCGCGACGGCGTGTAGGCGCACAGGCCATTGTTCGACGCCGGCCCGCGACCGCTCGACCAGGTTTCCTCGGCCAGGCCGAAGGCGGCAAAACTGGCGGCGGTCGCCGTGCCGGCCCCATTGGAGGAACCGGAGGCGAAGGGCGCGGTGAGGTAGGCGGCGTTGTACGGGCTTTCGGCACGGCCGTAGACGCCACGCTGCATGCCGCCGTTGGCCATGGGCGGCATGTTGGTCTTGCCCAGGCAGATCGCGCCGGCGCCGCGCAGCTGTTCGATGGTGAATGCATCGCGGCAGGCGATCAGCTTGGCGAAGGCCGGGCTGCCGGAGGCGGCGGTGAGGCCCTTGACCAGGTAGCTGTCCTTGGCGGTGTAGGGGATGCCATCCAGTGGCCCGAGGGTCTGGCCCTTGGCGCGACGGTCATCGCTGGCCTGGGCTTCTTGCAGCGCATCCGGGTTGGCCACCACCACGGCATTCAGCGCGGTAGGGGTATCGGCGCCGTCGTAGGCGGCGATTCGCGCGAGGTAGGCCTGGACCAGCTCAACCGAAGTTGTCTGGCCGGATTCGAGCGCAGCCCGCAGCTGCGCAATGGATACCTCGGTGACCTCAAACTGCTTTTTCATATCGACTCTCGTTGCACTGTATTACCCGCCAGGGTCCGGGCTTGCGCCCTGAGCGGGCTATTTAACACCAAGGCGCGGCTAAAAGAATCAGCCCAGGGATTTTTCCCGGGTTATCCGCCAATTGCGATCGCACCCTGGATTGGCGTAATATACGAAACGTATACATTTCATATTGAGTGACCCCATGGGTATCGTAAAAATTTCCGAAGGCATGCATGAGAACCTGCGTGTCGCCAGCGATGCGCTCAGTCGCTCGATCAACGCCCAGGCCGAGCACTGGATGCGCATCGGCATGTTGAGTGAGTTGCATCCCAACCTCGACCACAGCGATATCTGCCGTTTGCTGATTCGTGCCGAACAGGCCGGTGGCCTCGACTTGAACCAGCTGTGCGCACCGGCGGACCAGGTTTCGAGCCCGGCAGTGCGGGCAGTCGGGGGGGCCCAGCGATGAGTGCGAAAGTCCCGCTCAATACCCCGGCGCAGATTGCCCAGTCGCGCACGGCCGGAATGCTCGCCGCCGAAGTGCTGGCGATGATCACCCCGCACGTCAAGGCAGGGGTCACCACCGACCAACTGGACAAAATCTGCCACGACTACATCGTCAACGTGCAGCAAGCCATTCCCGGCAACGTCGGTTATCACGGCTTCCCGAAAACCGTGTGCACCTCGGTCAACCAGGTGGTCTGCCACGGCATCCCCTCGGCCAAGGCCCTGCAGGACGGCGACATCCTCAACATCGACATCGCGGTGGTCAAGGATGGCTGGTACGGCGACACCAGCCGCATGTACTTCGTCGGCGAGCCCAGCGCGGACGCCCGGCGCCTGGTCGAGACCACCTATGAAGCCATGTGTGCCGGGATCCGCACCGTGCGCCCGGGCTCGACCCTGGGCGACATCGGCCATGCGATCCAGACCGTGGCCCACCGCGAGGGCTACAGCGTGGTGCGCGAGTACTGCGGTCACGGGATCGGCAAGGTTTATCACGACGAGCCCCAGGTGCTGCACTACGGCCATCCCGGCCAGGGCCTGATCCTCAAGCCGGGGATGATCTTCACCATCGAGCCGATGCTCAACGCCGGCAAACCCCACACCCGGACCCTGGGCGACCGCTGGACCGTGGTGACCAAGGATCACTCGCTGTCGGCGCAGTGGGAGCACATGGTGGCGGTGACCGCCGAGGGCTTCGAGGTGTTGAGCCCCTGGCCGGACACGCCGGCCGGGTTTGCGCCGATTGTTTGAGCGCGTGGCGCGGCAGGCGTAAAAGCCCGTGCTTGGGTGGCAGGCTTGGCCAGACTCCAGGGTCGAGCCCTGACCTGGGCCGAGAGCCCTATGACCCTCAAACTGCTGCGTGCCGATGACGTCCGCGACCCCGGCTACTACACCTATTGCCTGGACCTGAAGTAACCCGGCTGGCACACGTTTGATGGATGGATGCACAATCTGCGAGCACCCGGTTCTGTGGGGGATTCCAGGGGTGAGGGCAAGCCCCGGATGCATACCTTCGCTGGGCAGGTGGACCAAATCAAAAGCATGGCGACCGGCCGCTCGGCCTGCGTTTTCCTGGTGTGTGAATTTCCCCTGTGGGAGCGGGCTTGCCCGCGATGGGGCCAGTACCATCAACAGCGGTGGTGCCTGACACACAGCCATCGCTGGCAAGCCAGCTCCTACAGGTCCGGCGTGCACCAGGCTCGGCAGGGTTGATTTGCCGTAGACTGCGGCGAGCACATTCTCCTGCCCGCCCGAGATGGATCCTCCATGCATAACCCGGTTTCGCAACCTCCCCTCTGGAAAATCTACCTGCTGTTCCTTGCCCCGATGGTGCTGTCGAATTTCCTGCAGTCGATGTCGGGCACGGTCAACAGTATCTACATCGGCCAGATGCTCGGTACCCAGGCGCTGGCGGCGGTGTCCGGGATGTTCCCCATCGTGTTTTTCTTTATCGCCCTGGTGATCGGTCTGGGCGCCGGCGCCGGGGTGTTGATTGGCCAGGCCTGGGGCGCGCGGGAGCCGGCGATGGTCAAGGCCATCGCCGGCACTACGCTGCTGCTGGGGGCGCTGATCGGCTTGGTGGCGGCCCTGCTCGGCAGTGTGTTCGCCCGGCAGGCATTGCAGGGCTTGGGCACCCCGGCGGACGTGCTGGAGGATGCGGTCGTCTATGCCCGGGTGATGATGTGGACCATGCCGCTGCTGTTGGTGTTTGTGCTGTTCACCCAGTTGTTGCGCGGGGTCAGCGATACGTTGTCGCCGCTGTTGGCGCTGGTGGTGTCGACCTGCATTGGCCTGTTGCTGACGCCGGCGTTGATTCGCGGCTGGTTCGGCTTGCCCGAGATGGGCGTGCAGAGTGCGGCGTGGGCGGGCCTGGCGGGCAACCTGGCGGCGATGCTGTTGCTGGTCTGGCGCTTGAACCGCAAGGCCCATGTGCTGGCGCCGGATCGCGCGTTGCTGGCCGCGATGCGCCTGGACCGGGTGATCCTGGCCAAGGTGCTGCGGATCGGTTTGCCCACGGGGCTGCAGATGGTGGTGATTTCGCTGTCCGAGCTGGTGATCCTGGCGCTGGTCAACCAGCACGGTTCCCAGGCCACGGCGGCGTACGGCGCGGTCACGCAGATCGTCAACTACGTGCAGTTCCCGGCGCTGTCGATCGCCATCACCGCCTCGATCCTCGGGGCCCAGGCCATTGGCGCCGGGCGTGTCGAGCGCATTGGCCCGATCCTGCGCACGGGGCTGCTGATCAACGTCTGGCTGACCGGCGGCCTGGTGCTGCTGGGCTACCTGTTGTCGCACTGGCTGCTGGGGTTGTTCATCACGGAGCCGGCGACCCAGGCACAGGCTGAGCACCTGTTGCACATCATGCTCTGGAGCATGCTGGTGTTCGGCTTCCAGTCGGTGATTGGCGGGATCATGCGGGCCAGCGGTACGGTGCTAGTGCCGGTAGCGATTTCGCTGTTTTGCATTCTGGGCGTGGAGTTGCCGGTGGCTTACCTGCTGGATGCGCGTTTCGGCCTGCCAGGTGTGTGGATGGCCTTTCCGGTCGCCTACCTGAGCATGCTGGCATTGCAGTCTGCCTACTACCGGCGGGTGTGGCGCCATCAGAAGATCGAGCGGCTGGTGTAGGGCAGGCGCCCGTGCCGTCGCCACGGCCCGGGCGTTTGTCGGTAGCCCTTACTTCGGCGCCGACGTGGTGCGCAGATACGGCAGATGGATGTCCAGGCTGCCGTACTGGTCCCGGGCCTGTTCATCGTTGAGTGCCAGGGCGACGATCACATCCTGGCCCGCGTGCCAGTTGGCCGGTGTCGCCAGGGGTACGTTGTAGGTCAGTTGAAGGGCATCCAGGGCGCGCAGCACCTCGGCAAAGTTGCGCCCGACGGACATCGGGTAGGTCATCGACAACTTGAGTTTCTTGTCCGGGCCGATGATGAACACCGAGCGCACCGTGGCGGTGTCGGCCGCCGTCCGGCCATCGGGCAGGTAGGCCTCGGCCGGCAGCATGTCGAATGCCTTGGACACGGCCAGGCCTTCGTCGGCAATGATCGGGAAGTCGGCCTTGGCGCGGCAGAAGCCTTCGATGTCGGCCTTCCACTTCGTGTGCGAGTCGGCGCTGTCCACGGACACGCCGATCACCTGGGTGCCGCGCTTGGCCCACTCGGCGGCCAGTTGCGCCACGGCGCCGAACTCGGTGGTGCACACCGGGGTGAAGTCCTTGGGATGAGAAAACAGAATCGCCCAGCCCGAGCCGATCCAGTCATGGAACTGGATCGGGCCCTGGTCCGTGTCGGCGCTGAAGTCGGGGACGAGGTCGTTGATGCGCAATGCCATGGGAGTCTCCTGGTGTCGTGTGAATAGAAGCAAGCCTGACTCAGCCTAGTCGGGATTTGCCGCCTGGCCTGGCACCCGCAAACCGTTCGTCACCTGGCCCGCACCCCGGCGCACGGACGCCTTCCAACAAGTACGGCCCAGGCTTTCTGGACCTCAATCGGTGAGGTGACTATGTCTACTGACTCGAGTTTCCAGGACGAACCCCTGGACGATGATCCATCCTCTGTCGACCCGGCATCGGAGGACGATCCACGGTTGTCCGATCCGCTGGCGCGTCCCGATGTCGTGACCCCAGCGCGGCCTGAAGACTGGAACGAACCCAGCGAGGGCGATGGCATTCCCAGCGACAAGGAGATGCCGCTGCCCAATGACTGATCTGCATTTGAACCGCACGCCTGGCAGGTCCTGATGGCCCCCAGGTGTCTTGAATGAGGTACACGATAATGTCCATGTTTACCCCGAACGAACCCGGCCCCAGCGATCCACCGGATCCGGCCCGGCAACACGACCCGGTGACCGACCCCAACGTCAATGGCGATGCCGATCGCCAGGACCAGGACACGGATGTCGAGCGCCCAATGGACCCGGATGCGCCCGGCGCCAACCCACAGGTACCAGGGCCCAACGAGCCATCGCCGTTGTCCGACGACCGGCGTTAGGAATGTGCTCGGATCGCCCCGTATAGGGGCCTGTAGCAGCTGTCGAGGGGGTTATGGCGCGCCGAACAGGCTCGTCCAGTAGATGCCCGCATCACTTTTCGGGTCGACGGCATAGGCCGCGCCCAGCTCGCTGAATTGCGGGTTCATCAGGTTAGCGCAGTGCCCGGGGCTGGTCAGCCAGCCGTCGAGCACTTTGCGCGGGGTGTCCTGTCCGGCGGCGATATTTTCGCCGACCCATTGTCCGCTGTAGCCCGCCAGTTCTGCGCGGTCGCCGGGTGTGCGGCCGTCGCGGTCCTTGTGATCGAAGTAGTTGTTGTTGGCCATGGACCGGGTGTGATCCAGGGCAGCGGTGGCGAGCGTGGCGTTCCAGGCCAGGGGCGTGGTGGCGGTGAACGCCTGGGTGCCACACTGGCGCGCCTGGGCGCGGGCGCTGTTGATCAGTTCCAGCAGTTTCTGGCCTTCGGCCTGCCAGTCACCCAGGCGCCCGCTCAGCAGTGGCCGCGCCAGTACAATGCGCCATGCCGGGCCAGCGCGGCTGACCCCGATGTCGATGAACTGCGGGTCGAGCACCACCTGGCAAAAACTTTCCTGCACCGCTTTCATCGCAGCCTGGGCGTTGAGTGGACCCTTGAGGGTGATCGCCTGCACGTTGACCATCGGATAAGCCGCGCGGGCCATGGCCTGTTGCAGGTCGCCGAGGTTGCTGTCGGGGGACAGCACCAGTCGTGGGTCGGCCGCCAGTGGGGGCAGTTCGCCGGCGGCCTGGCCGGCGCAGCGCTGGATCTGGCTGCGATAGGCGTTGATCGAGTCCACCAATTGGCTTTCCTCGGTGGCCGCCGCGCTGTTGGCAAAACCTAAGGCCAGCGACAACGTGGCAAGACGCAAAACGGATGACAGGACGCGCATGAAGGTCTCCCTTGAACTGACTGGGCACATGATGCGCGATCTTGCCCCGGGTCGCGCAACGGGTTTTTACTTCGCAGCTACGCTTACGCCTGTCAATCGGCCGCCGTGTCGACTGTTTGGGGCTGTCGCCAATCTATCAGCAGGGTGCGCTCATGCGTTGCATCTGGAGGGTCTGTGCTCTGGTATTCGTGCTCCTGGGGAGCCAGGCGGTCGCGGCCGAAGGTCAGCAAAAGCCGGCCGCGGTAGTCGAGGACAAGGCCGAGCTCCTTGAGCAGAAAGTCGTCGACAAGGCCGGGACGGCCCCGGTGCCCAAGGCCCAGGCCATCACCCCCAGCGAGGTGCAGGTGGTCGATCCGGCCGGCAAGGCGCCGCTGGACGATGCCATCACCTGCCTGTCCCGGACGATCTACTGGGAGGCAAAAGGTATCTCCACGGCCGACATGGAAGCGGTGGCCAGCGTGGTGATGAACCGCCTGGGCCATCGCGGTTTTCCCGACACCGTGTGTGGCGTGGTCAAGCAGGGCGTCGAGACCCGCGCCTGCCAGTTCTCCTGGTGGTGCGACGGGCGCTCGGATCAGGTCCGGGAGGAGGGCGAGTACACCGAGGCCAAGGAGATCGCGCGCAAGGCGCTCAACCAGCAACTCAAGGACCGCACCCTGGGGGCCTTGTATTTCCATGATCGCAATGTGAAGCCCGACTGGTCGCGCCAATACATCAAGACCGCCGAGACCGGTAGTTTTCTGTTCTATAAACCGCGTAATGGCACGGCGCAGTAAGGGGCAATGTAAACGGTTTTCCCCCCTGCCCGTTTCAGGCGGTAATCAAGCGGTTTTGCGGGTTCGTTGAGCGCCGCACCTGAGGTAGAATGCCGCGGCACGGAGGCTCGCGGCCTCGGGGATCATGGGCATCCGGCGTCTTCAGGCGTTGGGTGTGAGTGCCGCGAAGCGGTTGACGGGCGTAGTTGAGCAAGCGGGTCTACTCTGTTTAATCACTGCGCTTGATGTTGTATCCGAAATTAGTGTCACCCATGTAGCTGAAGCCAATGACTTACAAGAAAGTCAGCGCGGGAGGGGCCTAAACGTGAAGTCGACAGTGTTTGTCGGCCTTATATGTTCACCCACCGGTCTTCCTGAGTGCGGGGTTCGACGGCGTGCGCCAGCGCATGTTGCCAGCCAGGGCGCCTCATGATCATGAGCGGGGGTGAATGGCGTTCTATCCTAGGTATTACCGAATGTTAAAAAAAATGAACAAGGGGCTACTTGGCCTGGCCATGTCGATGGCCCTGATGCCTGTGCATGCAGCTGAAACCAAAAAAGTCGATGTGCTGCTGATCGGTGGCGGCATCATGAGTTCCACCCTGGGTGTCTGGCTCAACGAACTCGAGCCTGGCCTGTCGATGGAGATGGTCGAGCGTCTCGATGGCGTCGCCCTGGAAAGCTCCAACGGCTGGAACAACGCCGGTACCGGCCACTCCGCCCTGGCTGAGCTGAACTACACGCCGGAAGACAAGAACGGCAAGGTCGAAATCCCCAAGGCCATTGAAATCAATGAAGCCTTCCAGATTTCCCGTCAGTTCTGGGCCTGGCAGGTCAAGAACGGTGTCCTGAAGGACCCGCGTTCGTTCATCAACTCCACGCCGCACATGAGCTTTGTGTGGGGTGAGGACAACATCAAGTTCCTCAAGAAGCGCTACGAAGCCCTGCAGGCCAGCCCGCTGTTCGCGGGCATGCAGTACTCCGAAGACCCGGCCCAGATCAAGCAATGGGTCCCGCTGATGATGGAAGGCCGCGATCCGAACCAGAAGATCGCCGCCACCTGGTCGCCCCTGGGCACCGACGTGAACTTCGGCGAGATCACCCGCCAGTTCGCCGGTTACCTGCAGACCAAGCCGAACTTCTCCCTGAAGGTGTCGAGCGAAGTCGAAGACATCACGCGCAACGAGGACGGCACCTGGCGTGTGTCCTACAAGAACCTGAAAGACGGTAGCGAAACCCAGACCGACGCCAAGTTCGTGTTCATCGGCGCTGGTGGCGGTGCCCTGCACCTGCTGCAGAAGTCCGGTATCCCGGAAGCCAAGGAATATGCCGGTTTCCCGGTGGGTGGTTCGTTCCTGGTCACCGAGAACCCGACCATTGCCCAGCAGCACCTGGCCAAGGCCTACGGCAAGGCGTCGGTTGGCGCACCGCCGATGTCGGTTCCGCACCTGGACACCCGTGTGCTGGATGGCAAGCGCGTGATCCTGTTTGGCCCGTTCGCGACCTTCTCCACCAAGTTCCTCAAGGAAGGCTCGTACTTCGATCTGCTGACCAGCACCACCACTCACAACTTCTGGCCAATGACCAAGGTGGGCATCGAGCAGTACCCACTGGTTGAATACCTGGCCGGTCAGTTGATGCTGTCGGACGCCGACCGCATGAACGCCCTGAAGGAATACTTCCCGAACGCCAAGGCTGAAGACTGGCGTCTGTGGCAGGCCGGTCAGCGTGTGCAGATCATCAAGCGTGACGAAGAGAAGGGCGGCGTGCTGAAGTTGGGCACCGAGATCGTGGCGTCGCAAGACGGCAGCATCGCTGGTTTGCTGGGCGCATCGCCCGGCGCATCGACCGCCGCACCGATCATGCTCAGCGTGCTGGAGAAGGTCTTCAAGGACAAGGTCGCGACCCCGGCCTGGCAGGAAAAACTGCACCAGATCGTGCCGAGCTACGGTACCAAGCTCAACGATGATCCAGCCCGTGTCGCCCAGGAATGGGCTTACACCAGCGAGGTCCTGCAACTGGATCCTCCGCCGGCCATCAATCCGGCCCTGGCGCCAGCTGCAACCCCGGCAGCCCCGGCCAAGCCTGTGCCGAGCAACCCAGCGGCCGACATGGCGCTGTAAAACCTTGAGTCCCCCTCAACACGTTTGAGGGGGCAGGGTTTGAATCGATGTGCAAAAGCCCAGCCCTAGCGCTGGGCTTTTTTTTGGCCGTGCACGACCCCGCCAAGCTTCGAGACGTCCGGTTGCGGGGCCTTCCTGCCTCGGGTCGGAGGTCGCGAGCGGACCATGCGCCAGGCCACCCGCCTGTGGACCACCGTCACCAGCGGCCGCTGAGTGGGCGCCGGTCACGTATGATGGGCGCTTTGGCCGCCCGTCATTCAAGGAACCCCCATGGCACTGAGCAAACGCGAACAGGCGCACATCGAGCGCCGCCTGATCGCCACCCTGACCGAGGCCTGCGAAACGGCCAAGGCCGAGATCGTCGGCTTCTGCTGGTTGACCCACGAGGTCGATTATCAACGGTTCCCCGCCAGCTTGCGGGTGACCTGGGTATTCCAGGCCCAGGCCCAGCTGGATCGAGCGCTGGCCAGCGGGGAGGGCGAGCGCATGCTTGAACTGACGGCCGTGGCATTGCGGGAGGCCGAGGTGCCAATCCAGCAAGTCGCGGCACATGTACAGTTCGCCTGCGAAGCGCTGCGGGGCTGAGCCATGGCCAAGGACATCGAGAATCCGTGCATCGCCGTCTGCCAGTTGAGCGGCGAGCTGTGTGTCAGCTGTGGTCGGACCAAGGATGACATCCGCCAATGGAAACGCATGAAGCGCCCGGAAAAAATGGCGGCGGTGCACAGGGCAACGCTGCGCTTGAAGAAGCTTAAAAAACCCAACTTGCTCAAGGCTACGATCTTTTGATCTGGGCTTTTTGGGCATATCCGTTGTTGCGGTAACGGCGGCTATTGGTTCCGCCCTTACGGCGGGTCACTTTGGCAAACGCCCCAAAGTAACCAAAGGTCTTTGCCCCTGGCGTACGGCCCCTCGCTAGGGCTCGGGGTTCCTTCGCTACGGTGCCCATCAGGGGGCATCGCCTCCGGTTTGCTTCGCTGCACCTCCTCTCGATGTATGCGGCTTCGCCGCACGGCGCTACGCGCCTCCCCCCTGATGGACACCTCCGCTCAGCCTGCCGATGGGGCGGGTGGATCAAGATCAAGATCAAAAGCCAGAGCACGGCGACCTGCCGGTCGGCCTGAGTGGTAAGGGCGGGCGAGGCGGCCTACCGGCCGGCCTGCTTTTTTTCGTTGGAGTACCTCTGTGGGAGCGGGCCGGGCGGCGCTCCGCTTGCCCGCGATAGGGCCGGCACAGCCACATTTATGGCCTCTGACACACCGCCATCCCCTGCAAGCGGAGCGCCGCCCGGCCCGCTTGCGGCTTGCTCGCGATAATCGTCAACGATGACGCAGGCACTCAGGATGAGCGCGGCGTTCTCCAGGCCATCGCTAGCAGGTTTGCTCGCACATTCACATCTCGGGCAGCCTCTAGACCAGGTATCGCTTGAACCACGCCAGGGTCCTGCTCCAGGCCAGTTCGGCGGCGTCCTTGTCGTAGCGTGGGGTCGAGTCGTTGTGGAAGCCGTGGTTGGCGCCTGGGTAGATGTAGGCTTCATAGGTTTTGCCATTGGCCTTCAGGGCTTGCTCATAGGCCGGCCAGCCTTGGTTGATCGCCTTGTCCAGTTCGCCGTAGTGCAACAGCAGCGGCGCCTTGATGCGGGGTACATCCTTGGCGTCGGGCTGGCGGCCGTAAAAGGGCACGGCCGCCGCCAGTTCCGGGTAGGCCACCGCCGCGGCATTGGACACCCCACCGCCATAGCAGAAGCCGGTCATCCCGACTTTGCCGTTGCTGGCGTCATGCTTCGTCAGCCACTCGATGGCGGCGAAAAAATCGTTCATCAGTTTCGCCGGGTCGACCTTCGCCTGCAGCTCGCGACCCTTGTCATCGTTGCCCGGATAACCGCCCACCGAACTCAGGCCATCGGGTGCCAGGGTGAGGAACCCGGCCTTGCCCAGGCGCCGAGCGACATCCTCGATATAAGGGTTGAGCCCGCGATTCTCATGCACCACCACCACACTCGGCAGCTTGCCGCTGGCCTTGGCTGGGCGCACCAGGTACCCGCGAACGTCACCATGGCCCTTGGGCGAGGGGTAGGTGATGTACTCGGCGAGGATTTCAGGGTCAGTAAAGGCCACCTGTTCGGCCAGCGCATAGTTGGGGCTCAGGGCCGCGAGCAGGGCGCTGGCGTTCATGCCGGCGAAGGTGAATAGCGCGGCACGATCGAGGAACTGGCGTCGGTTGATCCGCCCATGGGCGTAGTAGTCGTAGAGTTCCAGCAGTTCAGGGGCAAAGTCTTTCGCAGTGAGACGGTCCATCTGTGCGCTCCCGTGAAAATCGTTGGCGGACCCCAGCAGCAGGGAATCGAGCTGTCGCGGCGTCAGAGCAGCATAGCAGGCGCCGCCACGGCGCAGGCTTCACGCGCGCCGTTGCTGGGGTCGCCTTCGGCCAGCATCCGCGTGAGGATTTTGCGCTCGTTTGTCCCCGGCAGGATGCCGCGAGTATGGGCCAGCAGTACGACAATCCCGTCTTCGTTGGTCATGGTCACTGTCGCCGTGGCCCGGTCGTTGTCGGTGATCTCGGTGATGACCCAGTGACAGGTGATGCGGTCGCCGGCATACACCGGCTTCTTGAAGTCGAACGTCATGCCGGCCGCCAGCCAACCGATCTGCCCACCGATTTCGGTGAGCAGGCTGGCGGTGAGCAGACCGTGGGACACCGGCGCGCGAAAGCGCCGGGACTCGGCGAAGTGGGGATCACAATGCACCGGGTTGTAGTCCCGGGATATTTTCGCGAAGTCCTGGATGTCGGTTTCACTGAAGAGACGGCTGAGGGTGAAGCTGTCGCCCACCTTCAGGCCCTGGGCGGCACGCTGTCTGAGGCTGGTCACGGAGTCGTCCTTTTTATTGTGGTGATCGGCGCAGCCTATCAATAAGCGGCGGGTTGGCGTGCGTCAACGAGCACATCCATCACCCCCTAATGTACACGCGACGTCGGCACCCTTGCACACCGCCATCAGACCCCGCGACGCCTGTATCGCGCAAATGCAGCTCATCTGTGTCTATCGCGGGTCCTGGCGGATGGGTAGTTTGCGCCGATCAACTGTGCTCCAGGAGGCTCCCATGGACCTGACAAACATTCCCTTCGGCACCACCGATTGGTCAACCATCGAACCCACTCGGCACGAGGGGCAAACGGGTACGGCGTATTGGCGGACCTGCCAGTTTGCGTCGACGCGGGTGCGAATGGTGGAGTACAGCCCGGGCTACCTGGCCGATCACTGGTGCTGGCGTGGGCATATCCTGTTGTGCCTGGAAGGGGAGTTGCTCACCGAACTGGAAGACGGGCGCCAGTTCACCCTGACGCCGGGCATGAGCTATCAGGTGGGCAACGATGCAGAAGGGCACCGTTCCTCCACTGCCCTGGGGGCAAAGCTGTTCGTGGTCGACTGACTTACATCTTATGGTCGGCCATGTTCAGTGCCCGCACCGGGGCCTGGACCTCAACCGACTCTTTTTCGCCCTTGGCGTTTTCAACGATCAAGGTCAGCGGCACGGTGTCGCCTTCCTGCACCTGGGCCACCAGGTCGATCAGCATCACGTGGTAGCCGTGGGGATCGAATGATACCGCCTTGCCGGCAGGCAGGGCGACGGACTCCACCGGTTGCATGCTCATCACGTCGTTCTTCATGGTCGACTGATGCACCTGGACGAGCTTCGCCGCGGGTGATTGCACGGCCAGCAGCTTGCTGTCGGTGCTGGCGGTCAGGGTCATGAACGCCCCGGTGGCCTGCTGCCCGGCGACGGTGGCGCGAACCCAGGCGTCATCGACCTGGGTCTGGGCCGAGACCTGCAAGGCCAGGCCCAACAGGGAAACACCCAGGACCAACTGTTTGATACGGCTTTTGGCGAACGATGCGGTCATTAGCAGACCTCCATGACAGTGAGCAGGTCTTCCGTACACTCTTGTGCCGAAAGTGACTGGGACAACCCAAGGCGCAGGGTGCCCCGGGAGTCGTAAACATAACTGGTGGCGGTGTGGGACAGGGTGTAGGTCGAGCCGCTGGGGACCTTCTCGAAGAACACGTCGAACTCTTTGGCCGTGGCGGCGGTTTCTTCGAGGCTGCCGTACAGCGCGACAAACGACGGGTCGAAGGCCTTGACGTAGGCGTCGAGTACTTGCGGGGTGTCCCGTTCCGGGTCCAGGGTAATGAAGATCACCTGCAGGCGGTCGCCATCCTTGCCCATCAGCTTCTTGATGTTCGCCGCACGCGCAAGCGTCGTGGGGCAGATCGCCGGGCATTGGGTGAACCCGAAGAACACCATCGGCATCATCCCGCGAAAGCTCGACAGGGTTTGCACATCGCCATGGGTGTCTTTCAACTTGAAGGTGCGCCCCAGGATCTTGTCACTCAGGTCCTTGCCGTATTTGTACGACAGCTGGCCGCGGGTGTCGCAGCCGGTCAGCAGCCCCAGGCCCAACAGCCCCATCCCTGCAATCACCTTGCGGCGATTCATCAAAACACTCATGCGTCAACGCCCTTTGGCCACCTGGCAGTCGAGTTGACCTGGCAGGGGGGTCACCGTGAAAGGGCAGCATCCTATCAAAATCGCGGCGATGGGTGCCGGCTTCGGGACAATTGGTCGCAGCCCGGCCCTCGTGCGCTCAGGGAAAGAACTCCCCAGGTGTGGCGCCGAACTGCTGGCGGAAGGCGGCGATGAAGGCCGAGGTCGAGTCGTAGCCGCAGGCCAGCGCCACGTCGGTGACGCGCTCGCCCTGTTCCAGTGGGGTCAGCGCGCCGAGCAGGCGCAAGCGCTGGCGCCAGGCGCGGAAAGTCAGGCCGGTATCGCGCAGGAACAAGCGGCTGAGGGTCTTCTCGGTGACCGCGAATTTTTCGCTCCAGTGGCCCAGGGTGGTTGCTTGCTCGGGGTGCAGTTGCAGGCTCTGGTAGATTTTCTGCAGGCGGCTGTCCTGGGGCAGGGGCAACATCAGGTCGATCTGCGGCGCCTCGGCCAACTGGTCGAGCAGAACCTGGACCAGTCGACCCTGGGCGCCGTCCGCCTGGTACTCCACGGGCATTTGGCTGAAGCGGCGGATCAGTTCGCGCAACAGGTCGCTGACCCCGAGCACGTGGCATCGCGCCTGGCCCCAGGCGGTGACGCTGCAATCGAGGTACAGGCTGCGCATTTCCGTGCGCGGCGAGCTGAACACCCGGTGCGGCACACCGGCGGGGATCCACACGGCCCGTTGCGGCGGCGCGACGAAGCGTCCGGCGCTGGTCTGCACCTCAAGCACCCCTTGAATGGCGTAGGACAACTGCACCCAGGGATGGCTGTGGCGGCGGGTCAGGGCGCGATTGGGCAGCGATTCGGTGCGCCCGTAGACCGGTCGTGGCAGGCTGGGCAGCCCGGGCACACTGCGTCGGTAGCTCTGGTCATGTCCTTTAGGCGGCATCTGCTGGCTCTTTGGCGTTAGTCGGTCATACGCAGTCACGTTAGAGTCGCCGCTACGTTCTTGGCAACCCCCGGATGATCCCGATGACCCGCCCCCGTTTCCTGCCCGACAACTTCACCCTGACCCTGATCGGCGTGGTGCTCCTGGCCAGCCTGCTGCCCGTCAGCGGCCAGGTCGCGGTCGGCTTTGGCTGGCTGACCAACGGCGCGATTGCCCTGCTGTTTTTCCTCCATGGGGCCAAACTGTCCCGTGAGTCGATCATCGCCGGGGCCGGCCACTGGCGCCTGCACCTGCTGGTGTTCGGCCTGACCTTTGTGCTGTTCCCGTTGCTGGGCCTGGCGCTCAAGCCGCTGCTCTCACCGATGGTCGGCAACGACTTGTACATGGGCATGCTCTACCTTTGCGCGTTGCCGGCCACGGTGCAGTCGGCGATTGCCTTTACCTCCCTGGCGCGGGGCAACATTCCAGCGGCCATCTGCAGTGCGGCGGCGTCCAGCCTGTTCGGGATCTTCCTCACGCCCTTGCTGGTGGCCTTGCTCCTGAATGTGCACGGCGAGGGCGGCTCGACCCTCGATGCCATCCTCAAGATCAGCCTGCAGTTGCTGCTGCCGTTTGTGGCCGGGCAGATCGCGCGCCGCTGGGTCGGTGCCTGGGTGGGGCGCAACCAGCATTGGCTGAAGTTTGTCGATCAGGGCTCGATTCTGCTGGTGGTCTACGGCGCCTTCAGCGAGGCGGTGAGCGAAGGGCTCTGGCAGCAGATTCCGCTGTGGGAACTGGCGGGCCTGGTGCTGGCTTGCTGCATCGTCCTGGCGCTGGTGTTGATCGCGGCGACGCTGCTGGGCAAAGCCTTTGGTTTCAATCAGGAAGACCGCATCACTATTGTGTTCTGCGGTTCGAAGAAGAGCCTGGCCACCGGCGTGCCGATGGCCCAGGTGCTGTTCGCCGGCAGCACCATCGGCCTGTTGATCCTGCCGCTGATGCTGTTCCACCAGATTCAACTGATGGTCTGTGCCGTGCTGGCCCAGCGGTATGCCAAACGCCCGGAGACGGTGGCCGAACTGATGGGCCAGGTCGATCCCTGAACCGCGGGCCGATTGCTCAGGCCCGACGCAAGTGGGCGGCGGCCACAGGCGGCTGCAGCAAGGCGAACAGGTTTTTCGGGTCCTGCAGCGTCGGCACCAGTTCAATCTCACTGCCGATGTCCAGGGCCTTGGCCACGTCCAGCACGTAGCGCAGGGCTGAGTAATCCTCAAGGGCGAAGCCTACGGAGTCGAACAGGGTGACTTCGTCGGCGTGTCGTCGGGCCTGTTCCTGGCCGTTGACGACTTTCCAGAACTCGACCACCGGCGAATCCGCAGGCATCTGCTGGATCTCACCCTCGATGCGGCTTTGCGGTTCGTACTCGACGATCACCCGGGCCCGCTCGACGATGTCGCGGTGCAACTCGGTCTTGCCAGGGCAGTCGCCGCCCACGGCATTGAGGTGCATGCCCGGTTCGATCATCTGCGGGGTGAGGATGGTGGCGTAGGCCTTGTCGGCGGTCACAGTAGTGACGATGTCGGCGCCGCGCACCGCATCGGCGACACTGGCGGCAATCGTGATCTTGAGGGCCGGGTAGGCACTCAGGTTGGCCTGCAGTTTGGCGCTGGCGGCCGGGTCGATGTCGTACAGGCTCAGTTCGTCGATGCCCAGCAGGGTGTGAAATGCCAGGGCCTGGAATTCACTTTGCGAGCCGTTGCCGATCAGCGCCATGCGCCGGCTGTCCGGCCGGGCCAGGTAGCGTGCGGCCAGGGCGGACGTGGCGGCGGTGCGAAGGGCGGTGGTCAGGGTCATCTCGCTGAGCAGCACCGGCTTGCCCGTATCGACATCCCCCAGCGCGCCAAAGGCCATGACCGTCAGCAGGCCGTTGTGGGTGTTTTTCGGGTGGCCGTTGACGTACTTGAAGGCGTACAGCGCGGCATCCGACACCGGCATCAACTCGATCACGCCCTCGGGCGAGTGATTGGCCAGGCGGGCACATTTCTCGAAGTCGTCCCAGCGCAGGTAATCCTGGCGGATGTACTCGGCCATTTCAGTCAGGCAGCAGGTCAGGCCTTTGGCCTGGACGAGGCGGCTCAGGTCATTGACATCAACGTAGCGGGTCATGGGCGTACCTTTTTTATTAGCGTTTGAGGGGGGGAGATGCGGCGGTTGGCCATAGCGCCATTGTCGGGGTAAGCGCCGGCCTATCTCGGCCAATCCGTGGCCATGGCGCAGCGGTTGCGGTTGAATACCCCGGGATCACAGCCGAATCGGCTGTGAGCATCGGGAAAGCGCCCGGACTGTCGTGAAAACGACTTGTTGGCATCGAACGCGAACCCCACTGAGTTTTCTGTTGAACGACTGTTCAGCTTGAACTATGTTGAGCGCACCTTCTGTTCCCGGCTGGTTGCGGGCTTGGCTTTCCTCTCTTCGAACGAGGCACTGGCATGCGGTTTTCACCCTTGGTAGAGCGAATCCCAGGCCCGGATGCTGACGTTGGGGAGATTCCTCAGGCAGCCCGGACGATGATCGAAGTCGATCGCCTGCATAAACGTTTCGGCAATATCGAGGTGCTCAAGGGCGTCTCGCTGACGGCCCGCGAAGGCGAAGTGGTGTCGCTGATCGGCGCCAGTGGCTCGGGCAAAAGCACCTTGCTGCGCTGCATCAACATGCTCGAAGTGCCGGACCAGGGGCGCGTCCTGGTGGACGGTGAAAGCATCCGCCTCAACCATTCCCGTCCCGGTGCGCCGCTGGTGTCCGACGCCAGGCAACTGGTGCGGATTCGCTCGAGCCTGGGCATGGTGTTCCAGAACTTCAATCTCTGGCCCCATCGCACGGTGCTGGAGAATCTGATCGAGGCGCCGACCCAGGTCCTGCGCGAGAGCCGGGCCGAAGCCACCGAACGCGCTGAAGCCCTGCTCGAACGGGTGGGGCTGGCGGCCAAGCGCAACGAGTACCCGGCGTTTCTTTCCGGCGGCCAACAGCAGCGGGTGGCCATCGCCCGGGCCCTGGCCATGCGGCCCAAAGTCATGCTGTTCGATGAACCGACTTCGGCCCTCGACCCGGAGTTGGTGGGCGAAGTGCTGCGGGTGATCCGCTCGCTCGCCGAAGAAGGCCGGACCATGATCCTGGTGACCCACGAGATGGCCTTCGCCCGAGATGTCTCATCCAACGTCGCCTTCCTGCACCAGGGACTGATCGAGGAAAGCGGTACGCCGGACCAAGTGTTTGTACACCCACGCAGCGAGCGTTGCCGGCAGTTCGTCAACGCTCATCAGACTCGCTAAAACACAATAACAAGACGGGGAAACATCATGGCAAATCGACGTTTGGCAAACTGGTTGACGGGTGTGGCCTGCGTGATGCTGGCTGGCATGAGCGCCGCGCAGGCTCAGCCGATCAGGTTCGCGGTGGCAGCCGAACCCTATCCGCCGTACACCGAGAAGCAGGCCAACGGTGAGTGGAAGGGCTTTGAAGTCGACCTGATCCACAAGCTGTGCAGCGAAATGAAGGCCGAGTGCGAGATCAAGGAAGTGGCGTGGGACGGCATCATTCCTTCGCTGCTGGCGAAGAAGATCGACGTGATTTTTTCCTCGATGTCAGTCACCGCCGAACGCGAGAAACAGATCGCTTTCAGCAAGGCCTACTACGATTCGGCGATCGCTGTGGTAGGGCCCAAGGGCAGCTCGGTGAGCAAGTACCCGGATGACCTCAAGGGCAAGATCATCGGCGTGCAGAACTCCACCGTCAGCGCCAGCTACCTGAAGGCCAAATACGAAAAAATCGCCGAGGTGAAGTACTACGACACCCAGGACTCGGCCAACGCCGACCTGATCGCCGGGCGCATCGACCTGATGATGGCCGACGGCACCGCCATGACCGAGTTCGTCAAGACGACCGACGCCAAGGACCTCGCCTACCTGAGTACCGTGCCGTACGACCCGATCTTCGGCAAGGGCGTCGGCGCCGGCCTGCGCAAGGACGACGCCGCACTCAAGGCACGCCTGGACCAGGCGATCCAGACTCTGCTGGCGAGCAAGGACTACGATGACCTGTCGCAACACTACTTCGGAACCAGCGTAAAACCAGCCTTCTGACGACGAACCGGATCGCCGTGGGTGTAGGCGCAATCTGCAACCACCCACCCCTTGTGGGAGCGAGCCTGCTCGCGATGAGGCCTTTGGATTGTGCGCCGTGGCTGAGGCCGCCATCGCTGGCAGGCCAGCTCCCACAAGGGATGCAGCGGTGCACATGCTGATTCTGTGAGCCCGGTCTTTGAACTGCTCCCACAAGGGTTGGACATCCGCTAACCGGAGAGTGAAATGCCTGCAATGTTCGAATTGATCGGCTTCAGCGAACAGGGATGGGGTGGGGCCTTGTTGCGTGGGTTGTGGATGACCCTGCAGATATCCGCCGGGGCCTTCGTGGTCGGGTTGTTGATCGGCCTGGTGGTGGCCTGCCTCAAGCTGGGCGCGCCGAAACCGATTGCGGCCTTGATGCGCGGCTACACCACCTTGTTCCGCGCGATCCCGGAATTGCTGTTGATCCTGCTGCTGTACTACGTCGGTTCGATGCTGCTCAACGCCCTCATGGCGCGCATGGGCTACGACGCGCTAGACGTCAGCGGGCCACTGGCGGCAATTCTGGTCCTGGGGCTGGTGCAGGGGGCGTACGCCTCGGAGATTTTCCGCGCGGCGATCCAGGCCATTCCGTTTGGCCTGATCGAGGCGGGAAGAGCCTTCGGCCTCAGCGGCTTTGGCCTGTTCCGCCGGGTCACCCTGCCGATCATGGCGCCCTATGCGATGGCCGGGATGGCCAACCTGTGGATCAACCTGATCAAGGACAGCGCCCTGATCAGCGTGGTCGGCACCAACGAGTTGCTGTACACGGCCAAGCAGGGCGCTGGCTCGACCCGCCACTACCTGCTGTTCTACCTCACCGCCGCCGCGCTGTATTACGCGGTGACGCTACTGTCCAACTACCTGTCGGGACGGCTGGAGCGACGCATTCGTCGCTGGATGCCATTGGCTGAGTGAATCACATGATAGCAGCGTGGATAATCGAGTACGCCGCCCTGTTGGGCCGAGGGTTGCAGACCACCATCAGCATCCTGCTGCTCGCCAGTGTGTTGGGCTTCGTCCTGGCGGTGCTGGTGGCGCTGGCGCGGATCTCGAAAAACCGCCTGCTGGCCAAGGCCAGCCTGTTCTACACCAGCCTGTGGCGCGGAACGCCGCTGCTGATCCAGATCTACATTTTCTACTACGGCCTGGGCAGCCTGTTTGCCCAGTTCCCACTGCTGCGCGCCAGCTTCCTCTGGCCTTACCTGCGCGATGGCTACTGGTACATCGTGTTCGCCCTGGTGCTGTCGGTGGGGGCCTATGTCGGTGAAGTGATTCGCGGCGGCCTGCTGGCGGTGCCCAAGGGCGAGATGGAAGCGGCCTCGGCTTTTGGCATGACGGCGCGCCAGGCGCTGCTGCGGGTGCGCCTGCCCCGGGCGATGCGCCTGCTGCTGCCGACCCTGGCCGGGGAGTGCGTGATGCTGCTCAAGTCCACGGCGCTGGCCTCGACCATCGCGGTGATCGACCTGCTGGGCGCGGCCAACGTCGTCCGCGCCCAGACCCTGCAGGTGTATGAGCCGTTGCTGCTGGTGGCCCTGGTGTACGTCTGCCTGACGTTCCTGATCGAGGCGCTATTTGCCTTTGCCGAACGTCGTGGCACCCCCGTGCGCAGGTCGGTCTGATGAGCAACTCGCGGGTCGACCGCTCATTGCAAGGTATCGGCCTGTGTACCCTGGGTTACGCCTTCCTGGCCCTGCAGGACGCTGGCATCAAGTGGCTGGTGGCTGATTATTCGGTGGTCAGCATCCTGTTCTGGCGCAGCCTGGTGGTGGTCGTCGCCTGCGTGCTGGTGGGCCGCCTGCAACTGGTGCAACGGGCCTGGCGATCGCCGAGCCGGCGCTTGCTGGTGGTGCGCGGCCTGCTGTCGATCGTCGCCTGGCTGCTGTATTACACCGCCGCCCGC
This sequence comes from Pseudomonas sp. RA_35y_Pfl2_P32, assembly GCF_963970735.1. Classification (NCBI taxonomy): domain Bacteria; kingdom Pseudomonadati; phylum Pseudomonadota; class Gammaproteobacteria; order Pseudomonadales; family Pseudomonadaceae; genus Pseudomonas; species Pseudomonas sp. RA_35y_Pfl2_P32. The sequence continues at coordinate 9,642 of NZ_CAXAQF010000026.1, read as the reverse complement.
GACCTGACGCTGGCGGAGATGACCACCTTGTATTTCTCGGCGCCCATCATGGTCACGGTGCTGGCGGCGGTGATGCTCAAGGAGCGCGCCAACGCCTGGCAGTGGCTGAGCCTGATCATCGGTTTTGTCGGGGTGGTGATCGCCTGCCGCCCGACCCAGATCCAGGACCCCTGGCCGGTGGTGCTGACCCTGCTGGCCGCGATGTGCTGGGCCTTCACTTATATCCAATTGCGCCAGGTCGATGAGCAAACCTCGGTGCTGGAGCAGATGCTGATCACCAATGGGGTGTTTGTGCTGTGCATGCTGGTGGCGCTGCCCTGGACCCACACTCCGGTGCCGACCCCGGCCTGGCTGGGCATGCTCGCGGCGGGGTTGGTGGGCGGGATCGGCCAGTTCCTGCTGTTCGCCAGCTTCCAGCGGGCCACCGCGACCTTGCTCGCACCGTTTGAATACACCGGGCTGATCTGGGCCTTTGCCCTGTCGAGCCTGGTCTGGGGCACATTGCTGGACGGCTCGCTGATTATCGGCGCCGGGTTGATTGCGGTCAGCGGCACCCTGGCGATGATCTTCGGTCGGCATGGCTCCCAAGAGGTGGTCGGCGCTGAGTGTTCGGTCTCGCAGCCGTTGTATCCGCCAGCGACCCAGGAGCAGGCCGTGCGCGACCGGCAATCCGTTGAGCAACAGCCATGAACAGGGGAGGACAGGGGGATGGCCGAGGATATTTCATTCAGTGTGCCGAACAATAACGGCGACCCGGTGCGGGTCGGTGCCTGGCGTTTCGCCGGCGATGGCCGCGGCCCGACCGTGCACCTGCAGGCCGGGGTCCACGCCGATGAAATCGCCGGCATGCTGGTGCTGCACCTGCTGATGCCCAAGTTGGCCCGGGCCGAAGCCGCGGGCCGGCTCAAGGGCTCGGTGAGCGTGGTGCCCCAGGCCAACCCGCTGGGCATCGGGCAGTTTCGCCAGGGGCGGATTCTCGGGCGGTTCCACGAGGCCACGGGGCACAATTTCAACCGTGGTTTCGACCAGTCAGCGGCGATGGCGCAGCCGTCGACCGTGGTCCAGCACTGGCAAAAAAGCTTGGTGCAACTGGCCTCCGGCGCCGACGTGGTGCTGGACTTGCACACCGACGACGAAGCCCTGCCATACCTCTACCTGCACCGCAGTTTCTGGCCCCACGGCCGCGCGCTGGCGGCGGCGATGCGCATGGACGTAGCGATCATCTGGGATGACGGCGGTGACGGTTCTTTCGAAGAAACCCTGATCACCCCCTGGCTGCGTGCAGGCGTGAACGAGCGGCAAATGGCCGCGACCCTGGAGCTGCGCGGGCAGGGCGATGTCAGCGATGCCGATGCCGCGCAGGACGCCGAGGGCCTGTATGCCTGGTTGTGTGGCCATGGGGTCATCGATGAGGCGCGTGAGCCTGTGGACTGGCCTGTCGAGGCCATGGACATGGGTCAGATGGAAACCATCCTGGCGCCGCAGCCGGGGGTGCTGGTGTTTGAGAAGGCGCTGGGGGATTTCGTCGAGCAAGGGCAGCGATTTGCGCGAATTATCGCGCGCCCGGGTGATCCGTCTTCCGAGGTGGTGTTGTTGGCCGAACAGGCCGGGCGGATGGTCACCCGCCATCGGGACCGCCTGGTGGCCCAGGGCACGGTGGTCGCGAAGTTCACCGGCAGCCAGGTGTCGCGTAACTGGCACGGTGGGTTGTTGGACCCCAATTAAGGCAAGCGGTGCCTAATGCCGATCAGTTAAGCGATAACAGGAATCTGTAGCAGCTGCCGAGCCCGCGAGGTTGCGTTCGGCTGCGAAGCAGACGCCAAGGAGCTTATAGCAACCCGGCGAGGACTGCGTCCTCGAACGCAGCCTCGCGGGCTCGGCAGTTGCTACAAGGGCTGCGCAAATTGCTCAACTGATCGGCAAAGCGTCAGAGTCCGGCGCTTTGCTCGGCTTCGGTCTTTGGCTTGCCGTAGTGCCATTCGTAGACCACGAACTTGAAGTCCTTGAGGTCGCCTTTCTCGTCGAAGCTCAGGTCGCCAGTGGGGGTCTTGAAGGTGCCGCTGTGGATCGCGGCGGCGACTTTTTCCGGGTCTTCGCTCTTGGCCGCGACGATCGCGCCGGCAATCACGTCCACCGCCGAGTAGGTTGGCAGCACGAACGGGCCGCTGGGGTTTTCCTGTTTGGCGGTGAAGGCCGCCACCAGCGCTTGGTTGGCCGGGTCCTGGTCGAAAGATTTCGGCAGGGTTACCAGCATGCCTTCGGCCGCGTCCTTGGCGATCTGCGAGATCGAGTCGTTACCCACGCCCTCCGGGCCCATGAAGCGGGCGCTGAGGCCTTTTTCCTTGGCCTGGCGCAACAGCAGGCCCATTTCCGGGTGGTAGCCGCCGAAGTACACGAAGTCGACATTAGCCTGCTTGAGCTTGGTCAGGATCGAGGAGTAGTCGCGTTCGCCGACGTTGATGCCTTCGAACATCGCCACCTTGATGCCTTCCTTGCCGAGGATATCGCGCACCGAGGTGGCGATGCCTTCACCGTACTGCTGCTTGTCGTGCAGCACCGCGACATTGGCCGGTTTCAGGCCGACGATGTAGCGCGCCGCCGCCGGGCCCTGGGCGTTGTCCAGGCCGATGGTGCGGAAGATCATCTTGTAGCCGCGAGCGGTCAGTTCCGGGCTGGTCGCGGCCGGGGTGATCATCACGATGCCTTCGTCTTCATAGATATCCGACGCCGGCTGGGTGGAGCTGGAGCACAGGTGCCCGACCACGTACTTGATGCCGTCGTTGACCACTTTGTTGGCCACCGCCACCGCCTGCTTGGGGTCGCAGGCATCGTCGTATTCCACGGCCACCAGCTGTTTGCCATCGACGCCGCCACGGGCGTTGATCTGCTCGATGGCCATGCGGGCACCGCTGAACTGCATGTCACCGTACTGCGCCACCGGGCCGGTTTTCGGCCCGGCGATACCGATGCGGATGGTGTCGTCAGCCAGGGCATGGCAGGACAGGCCGGCAAGGATCATGGCGCTGAGCAGTTGGGTGGTTTTTTTATTGATACGACTCATGGTGTTCCACTCCTGTGGGTAATGACTCATAAAGGTCTTGCAGTTGATTCAGCGATCCCAGGGCGCGCTGCGCGATGGATCGGGGCGGTAGCGGCTGATCGCCTCGGTGAGTATGCCAGCGTCGAGGCCATCATGGTCCACCAGACTTTTTAATCCGGCCAGGACAATGCTGTGCTGATCCACCTCAAAGAACTGCCGCAGGTTGGCCCGATTGTCGCTGCGGCCAAACCCGTCGGTGCCCAGGGCGGTGAAGGGCGCCTCCAGGTATTGGCCGATCAATTGCGGCCAGGCACGTACGTAGTCACTGGCGGCAATGATCGGTTGGCGACCGCCCAGCTGTTGCTGCAGATGGCTGCTGCGCGGCTCGCCAGTGTGCAGGCGGTTGTCGCGCTCGACCTCGCGGGCCTCGCGCGCCAGTTCGCTGAAGCTGGTGGCGCTGAACACGTCGGTGTGAATCCCCCAGTCATTGGCGAGCAACTCGCTGGCAGCGATCACCTCGCGCAATATGGCGCCCGAGCCCACCAGGCGCAGGCGAATCGGCGACGGATCGGCACCACTGCGCGAATAGCGATACAGGCCACGCAGGACATCGGCGTGCAGGCTGTCGTCGAGACTCGGCTGCGGGTAGTTTTCGTTCATCACCGCGACGTAGTGAAACTCGTCGCACTGTTGTTCCAGCAGGCGCCGGGCCGCGTGGTCGAGGATCACCGCCAGTTCCCCGGCAAAACACGGGTCCCACGCGCGGCAGTTGGGCACCATCGCCGCCATCACCAGGCTGGAGCCGTCCTGGTGTTGCAGGCCTTCGCCACCGAGGGTGGTACGGCCCGCCGTGGCGCCGAGCAAAATGCCCCGGGAGCGCTGGTCGGCGGCGGCCCAGATCAGGTCGCCGACCCGCTGGAAGCCGAACATCGAGTAGTAGATGTACACCGGCAGCATCGGCACGCCGTGCACGGAATAGGAGGTCGCGGCCGCCACCCAGGAGGACAGGGCGCCGGCCTCGGTGATGCCTTCTTCGAGCAACTGGCCATTGCGTGACTCCCGGTAGGAGAGGATCGAGCCGCTGTCTTCCGGTTCGTACAACTGGCCGTGGGGCGAGTAAATACCAATCTGCCGGAACAGGCTGGCCATGCCGAAGGTGCGCGCTTCATCGGCGACGATCGGTACCACTCGCGGCCCCAGCTCTGGCGCCTTGAGCCAGGCGGTCAGCAGGCGCACGGCGGCCATGGTGGTGGACATTTCCTTGCCCTCGGCCTTGAGGGCGAAACCGCCGGACAGCACCAGCGCCGGCACCGGGATCTGCGGCGCAGTGCTCTTGCGCGCCGGCAGCGGACCGCCCAAGGCCTGGCGTCGGGCGCGCAGGTAGCGCATCTCGGCGCTGTCCTCGGGCGGACGGTAGAAGCGCAACTGCTCCACATCCTGGTCCGACAGCGGCAGGTGGAAGCGGTCGCGGAACGCCAGCAGGGCGGCGACATCCAGTTTTTTCGCCTGGTGCGCGGTCATCCGCGACTCGCCGGCCGCGCCGATGCCATAGCCCTTTTTGGTCTTGGCCAGGATCACCGTCGGCCGGCCCTTGCAGGCCTTGGCGGCGGCGAAGGCGGCGTGCAGTTTGCGCAAGTCGTGGCCGCCGCGTTTCAGGCCGTTGATCTCCTCGACGCTCATGTGTTCCACCAGGCGCCTTACCTGTGGGTCCTTCTGGAAGAAGTGCTCCAGGTTATAGGCGCCGTCATGGGCGCCGAGGGTCTGGTATTCGCCGTCCGGGGTGGCTGCCAGGCGCTTGAGCAACACGTTGTCGGTGTCGCGGGCAAACAGCGCATCCCACTCCGAGCCCCACAGCACCTTGATCACGTTCCAGCCGGCGCCGGCGAACAGTGCTTCGAGCTCCTGGATGATCTGGCCGTTGCCGCGCACCGGGCCATCCAAGCGTTGCAGGTTGCAGTTGACGATAAAGGTCAGGTTGTCCAGTTGCTCGCGGGCGGCCAGGGACAGGCCGGCGATGGACTCGGGCTCGTCCATCTCGCCGTCGCCAAACACCCCCCAGACATGACGGCCTTCGGTCTGCAGCAGCTCGCGGTGTTGCAGGTAGCGCATGAACCGCGCCTGGTACACCGCGCTGATCGGGCCAATGCCCATGGAGCCGGTGGGGAACTGCCAGAAGTCCGGCATCAACCACGGGTGAGGGTAGGAACACAGCCCGGGGCCGTTGATTTCCTGGCGGTAGTTGGCCAGTTGTTCCTCGCTCAGGCGCCCTTCGAGAAAGGCCCGGGCATAGACCCCGGGTGCCGAGTGCGGCTGGAAAAACACCAGGTCGGCGTTGCGTTGGTCAGCGTCGCCATCGCCACGGAAAAAGTGCTGGAACCCCACCTCGAAGATTTCTGCTGCCGAGGCGTAACTGGCGATATGGCCGCCCAGTTCACCGTAGGCATGGTTGGCCCGGACCACCATGGCCAGGGCGTTCCAGCGCAGCAGGCCGGTGATGCGTTCTTCCAGCAGCAGGTCACCGGGGTAGGTGCCCTGTTGCTCCAGCGACAGGGTGTTGCGGTAGGCGGAAAAGGCCTGGGCGTCGCGGTTGATGCCGTGTTCGCCGGCGTATTCTTCCAGGCGCTTGAGCAGGTAGCGGGCGCGGGCAGGGCCACAGGCGGCGAGGGTCGAGGCCAGGGCGTCGAGCCATTCGCGGGTTTCTTGCGGGTCGTCATCCTGGGCGCAGGGCGTGCCCTCATGAAGCGGGACGGGCGTAGTCATCGTTGGCCTCCCTCAGGCGCAAGCGTCGAGGGCCTGGGTGACGTCGGCCAGCAGGTCGGCGATGTCCTCCAGGCCCACCGACAAGCGTACCAGTCCTTCGGAAATACCGTGTTCGGCGCGTTGCTCCGGGGAGTAGGTGGAGTGGGTCATGCTGGCCGGGTGCTGGGCCAGGGACTCGGCGTCCCCCAGGCTGACTGCGCGGCTGAACAGTTGCAGGGCGTTCATGAAGCGCCGGCCGTCGACCAGGCCACCCTTGAGTTCGAAGGCGATCATGCCGCCGGGCAATTTCATCTGCCGCGAGGCCAGTTCGTGCTGGGTAAAAGAGGCAAGGCCCGGGTAGGTCACCCATTCGACTGCCGGGTGTGCCTGCAGATATTCGGCGATCACCTGGGCGTTGCTGCAATGGCGCTCCATGCGCAGGGCCAGGGTCTTGAGCCCGCGCATCAGCAGGAAGGCATCCTGGGGCGACATCACTGCGCCGGTCAGGTCCTTGAGGCCCTGCAAGCGGATCCGGTCGGCCAGCGCCTGGCTGCTGACCACGATGCCGGCGGTGATATCGCCATGGCCGCTGAGGTATTTGGTGGCCGAGTGCACCACCACGTCCGCGCCCAGTTCCAGCGGGCGTTGCAGGTAAGGGGTGCAATAGGTGTTGTCCACCACCAGGGTGACCTGCGGGTGCTGCCGGGAGATCTCGGCCACGGCGGCGATGTCCACCAGTTGCATGGTCGGGTTGGCCGGTGTTTCGCAGTAGATCATCCGCGTGGCTGGGCTGATCGCTGCGCGCAACTCACTGAGGTTGGACAGGTCGACATGCCGCACCTTGACCCCGAACTCGCCGATGCCGTGGTGCAGCAGGGCGAAGGTGCAGCCATACAGGGTGCGGTCGACGATGATCTCGTCAGCCGGGCGCAGCAAGGTCCAGAGGGTTGCGGCAATCGCGCCCATGCCGGAGCTGAACGCCACTGCCGCCTCGCCGTTTTCCAGGGTCGCCATGCGCGACTCCAGCAAGGCCAGGGTCGGGTTGGAAATCCGCGTGTAGAAATGCCCGGGCTGTTCGCCGGCAAAACAGCCGGCACCGTATTCGGCAGTGGGGAAGGTGAAGGTGGACGTCAGGTAGATCGGCGGGATCAACGCCCCCTGGTTGTCCAGCGGGTTGTAGCCGTGGTGGATCGCACGGGTAGAAAAGCCAAGTTCGTTGTTTTTATTGTTCATGGTTGACGCTCCCTGATTTCCTACAATGCTATGCTCAAATTCAACGCGATAAATTCCAAATTTGCCCGCAAATAAACGGTCAATTGGAATGAATGCCCATAAAAACAAGTGAAAGAGGCAAGACATGCCCCCTGGTCTGGATCGTACCGACAAAGCCCTGCTGATCGCCCTGCAAGGCAACGCCCGCCTGACCACCGCCGAACTGGCCGACCAGGTGGCCCTGACCACTTCACCGTGCTGGCGCCGGGTGAAAATCCTCGAGGAAAGCGGGGTGATCACCGGCTACCAGGCCATCCTCTCGCCCAAGGCCCTGGGCTACGGCGTGACTGCGTTTGTCAGCGTGATGATGGAATCCCACAGCCAGGAAATGGCCCGCACGTTTGAACAGCGGCTGCTGCAGATCCCGGAAATCGTCGCTTGCCACAACGTCTCCGGGCGCTATGATTTCCTGCTGGAAGTGGTGGCCAAGGACCTGGAGTCCTTCGGCGAATTCGCCCGCGAAGTGCTGCAGACCTTGCCGGCGGTGAAGGAGATTTATTCGAGTTTTTCGTTTAAGTCGGTGAAACCGTCGCGGGTGATTCCGGTGTTGGGGTGAGGGGGGCGAGTCTTGTCAACGGCCCCTGGTGCTGCCAGCCCGGCGAGCCAGCAGGCCAACGTCGGGGTGATTGGCGGGATGATCACCGCGACATTGGCGGTGCTGTTTGTGCCGGTGATGAAGGTGGTGCGCAGGTGGCATGAGGAGCGCTGAGAACAACTTCTCTTACAATACTCGCTCCCATGTTTTCTCGTGGAAGCGCCATTGTAGATACTGGTATAGGACCGGGTTGTTTGTGATATTGGCACCGGCAGGTTAACTGACTAGCCTCCTCACCTCTCAGAGGGGGCTTTTAACCTTGATCTGAGACCGACTACTGGGCGCTCTGCTTATTACTTAGTAATCGGCGTTAACTGTCAAAAACCTCAATATTATCTATATACGCTGTCCCCCCGTTCGCTGCTGTAGGCGGGTAAATATGAAGCCGGAGGATACCTCCCCGATCAGCTCCATATACCTGTATTACACCAGACTGCCCATTCGGCCATGCATGATTGGTCAATGTTCCATTTTTGTATTGAACCATAATTCCAATACGCGAGTCCCAGTGGCTGACCCATGCCGAAAATCTGACGCGCCCTACATACTTTTTGAAGTCTACATGCACAACGCTGCCTTTCAACATATACAAAGCACGGCCAGAGAAATGCGGAAGTGTGGTGGTAGAAATTTCCGGCATTCTGGTAACGTTACCCGCAGTAAAATCCATGAGTGGACGATCTTTAATACTTGTAAATGATCCTAAGCGTATCGACTCGAAATCCTCGATCGTTTCCTCGATCACCGTGAGTACTCTCGGTGCTGATACTTGCCCACTGCCATACAAGGCTTTGGCGGTAAAGCTGTGGGTCGTCACACTCAGTGCAGTAACCTGCAAGGTCCAGACTCCCGTGCTCGCGTTAGCCGTAGGCTGGCCTTTGGAGACCCCGCCGTCGAGCACATCGACTTTCCGCCCTTTGCTGGCGCTGCCTGTCAGGGTGATCGTGGTCTCGACGGTGGTCTCTCCTTGAGGAATTTCGGCCCCCTTGGCGTCCTTCACTGAACTGATGGTGGGCGCAACGACGGCCGTCACGTTCACGACCCTGGCGGTCGATGAGGCGCCCGGGCCATACAGGGCCTTGGCGATGAAACTGTGGGTCGTCACGCTCAGTGCAGTAACCTGCAAGGTCCAGACTCCCGTGCTCGCGTTAGCCGTAGGCTGGCCTTTGGAGACCCCGCCGTCGAGCACATCGACTTTCCGCCCTTTGCTGGCGCTGCCTGTCAGGGTGATCGTGGTCTCGACGGTAGTCTCTCCTTGAGGAATCTCGATCCCCTTGGCGTCCTTCACCGAGCTGATGGTGGGCGCAACGACGGCCGTCACGTTCACGACCCTGGCGGTCGATGAGGCGCCCGGGCCATACAGGGCCTTGGCGGTGAAACTGTGGGTGGTGACGTTCAGGCCGGTGATGACCTTGGTGGTGGTCCAGATGCCCGTTGTCGCGTTGGCAGTCGGTTGGTCTTTGGAAACGGTGCCATCGAGGATATCGACCTTCTGGCCTTTACTGGCCGTGCCGGTAAGGGTCACGGCGGTCTCGACAGTGTAGCCGTTGTGGGCAATCTCGACCCCCTTGGCGTCCTTCACCGAGCTGATGGTGGGCGCAACGACGGCCGTCACGTTCACGACCCTGGCGGTCGATGAGGCGCCCGGGCCATACAGGGCCTTGGCGGTGAAATTGTGGGTGGCGACGTTCAGGTCGGTGATGACCTTGGTGGTGGTCCAGATGCCCGTTGTCGCGTTGGCAGTCGGTTGGTCTTTGGAAACGGTGCCATCGAGGATATCGACCTTCTGGCCTTTACTGGCCGTGCCGGTGAGGGTCACGGCGGTCTCGACAGTGAAGCCGTTGTGGGCAATCTCGACGCCGCTGGACGAGCCTTTGACCGAGGTAATCGTAGGGGTGACCAACTCAATGGCCTTGATGGTGTAAACCTGGTTCGGGAACACCAGCGCATTTTCGACCTTGTTGCTTTTATCCAGCGCGGCCTTGAAGGTGAGCGT
>NZ_CAXAQF010000025.1:0-83566 GCF_963970735.1 Pseudomonas sp. RA_35y_Pfl2_P32 | reverse complement strand
TGGGCATCGATTCTCATCGAGGCGCGGGGTAGCTCCCCCACTCAGACGCCGAATAGATGAAAGCAAGCCAAACACGACATCAGAAACAGTATTGCAGAAAAGGGGGTAACCATAGATGTGGGAGCGGCGGTGCGACGATTCGACTTGCCCGCGATAGCGGTCGCCCAGTCAAGACCAGGTCAAAGCGAGCGAGCAATGATCTCCTTCATGATCTCGTTGGTCCCCGCATAAATCCGTTGCACCCGCGCATCGGCCCAGGCCCGGGCGATCGGGTATTCCCACATGAAGCCGTAGCCCCCATGCAACTGCACGCATTCGTCGAGCACCTTGCATTGCAGGTCGGTGCCCCAGTACTTGGCCATCGCCGCCGTCGGCACGTCGAGCTTGCCTTGCAGGTGCAGTTCCAGGCAGCGGTCGACAAAGACCCGGCCGATCTGGATCTCGGTGGCCATTTCCGCCAGCTTGAAGCGGGTGTTCTGGAAGTCCGCAATCGACTTGCCGAAGGCCTTGCGCTCGCGCGTGTAATCCAGGGTCCACTGCAGCGCGGCCTCGGCCGACGCCAGGCCGCCTATGGCCACCGTCAGGCGCTCCTGCGGCAACTCCTGCATCAGATACGCAAAGCCCATGCCGGCCTGCCCCAGCAGGTTCTCCTTGGGCACCCGGACGTCCTGGAAGAACAACTCGGAGGTATCCTGAGCTTTCATGCCGACCTTTTCCAGGCGCTTGCCCTTGTCGAAGCCCGGGGTGTCGGCCTCCACCAGAAACAGACTGGTGCCCTTGGCCCCGGCCTTGGGGTCGGTCTTGGCCACGACAATCACCAGGTCCGCCAGGTAGCCGTTGGTGATAAAGGTCTTCGAGCCGTTGATCACATACTCGTCGCCATCCAGTACCGCCGTGGTTTTCACCCCTTGCAGATCGGAACCGGCGCCCGGCTCGGTCATGGCAATGGCCGTGACCATCTCGCCCGAGACCAGCCTGGGCAAGTATTTGTGTTTCAAGGCTTCACTGCCGTAATGCAGGATGTACGGCGCGACAATGTCCGAATGCAGGGAGAAACCGATGCCGGTCAAGCCCAGCCGCCCCACCTCCTCGATCACCACCGTGCTGTAGAGAAAGTCCGCCCCCAGGCCGCCGTACTCCTCCGGCAGATGGGAGCAGAGCATCCCCGCCTCCCCCGCCTTGTTCCACAGTTTGCGGTCGATGTAGCCCTGTTTTTCCCACTGAGCATGAAACGGCACGGCCTCTTTTTCGAGGAAGGTGCGCACGCTATCGCGAAACAATTCGTGCTCGGAGCTGAACAAGGTTCTAGGGATCATCGGGGTACCTGTCGTGATTGTTGGCCGAAAATGTATCCCAGAGACTAATCCCACCACCTGTAACGGGACACTGGACACATCCGCCAAAAAATAAGACGATCCAGCCGCTTGGTGACCACTTTCCCCTATAAGAATAAATTGAATTATGTCTATCCAATCCTCTGCGCCGTTACGGCGCGTCAGCATCCTGGCGATCGACCGGGTGTTTGCCTACACCCTCATGCAGGCCAAGGATTTTTTCCACCTGGCCAGCCTGCGGTACGGCAAACAACAAGGCCAGGGACTGACCCCCGGCTTTGAAACCCGCGTGGTCAGCCCCGATGGAAAACCCGTCAACAGCTTCAGCGATGTGCTGATGCCGGTGGATGGCGGCCTGGAAAATGCCGACATCATCATCCTCCCGGCGTTCTGGGACGACTTCGACACGCTGTGCCAACGTTATCCACAGGTGTTGCCGTGGCTGCGTGAGCAGCATGCACGGGGTGCAGTACTCTGCGGTGAAGCCACCGGGGTGTTCTGGCTGGCCGAAGCCGGCCTGCTCGATGGCAAGGAAGCGACCACTTACTGGCGCTTCTTCAATACCTTCGAAGAGCGCTTCCCCAAGGTCCAGCTCAACAAGGACAAGCACCTCACGGATGCCGACAACCTGTTTTGCGCCGGCGGCACTACGTCGGCCTGCGACCTCTACATCTACCTGATCGAGCGCTTCTGCGGGGCCAATGTGGCCCAGGCCGTGGCCCGCGACATCCTGTATGAAGTGCAGCGCAGCTACTCCCCCGGGCGCATCGGCTTTGGCGGGCAGAAACTGCACCAGGACGTGATTATCCTGCAGATCCAGCACTGGCTCGAAGAGCACTTTGCCGACAAGTTCCGCTTCGAAGACGTGGCCCGCGAGCACGGCATGAGCATCCGCAATTTCATGCGCCGCTTCCAGACCGCCACCGGCGACAAGCCGCTGCACTACCTGCAACGCCTGCGCATCGAAACCGCCAAGGGCTTGCTGTCCGGTAGCCGCAAGAGCATCAAGACCATCAGCTACGAAGTCGGCTACGACGACGCGAGTTTCTTCGCCCGACTGTTCCGCCAGCACACCGAATTGTCGCCCAACCAATACCGGCAGCAGTTCCAGCAGGCTGCCTAATACTCAAGTCCAACACCGCTCCCACAGGGTCCCGCGCTGGATTCGAGACCTGTTCGAAACATAAAAAAGGGCCTGCAATCGCAGGCCCTTTTTTGCATTCCGAAATACCTTACGGTTTGTGCGCCCGCGACAGGAATTCGTGGGACTGCATCTCCAGCAGGCGACTCAGGGTCCGCTGGAACTCGAAGTTCAGGCGACCGCCGGTGTAGAGGTCTTTGAGCTCGACTTCGGCAGAAATGATCAGTTTCACGTTACGGTCGTAGAACTCGTCGACCATGTTGATGAAACGTCGGGCGATGTCGTCGGTGGTGACGCTCATCTGCTCCACGCCACTGAGCAACACGGCGTGGAAGATCTTGCCGAGTTCGATGTAGTCATTCTGGCTGCGCGGACCGTCGCACAGTTCGCGGAAGTCGAACCAGGCCACGTCATCACAGGTGCGCAGGGCACGAATTTCCCGGTTCTCGATCATCAGTACGTCGTTTTCGACGGCCTGGGTGCATTCCGGAGTGAGGGCGCGGAAGCTTTTGCGCAGGCTCTCGTGGGACGCTTCGTCGAGCGGGAAGTGGAACAGCTCTGCTTGTTCAAGGTGCCGTAGGCGGTAATCGACGCCGCTGTCGACGTTGACGATGTCGGTGTTCTGCTTGATCAGCGCAATCGCCGGCAGGAACCGCGCACGTTGCAGGCCGTCCTTGTACAAACCGTCCGGCACAATGTTGGAGGTCGCGACCAGGGTCACGCCGTTCTTGAACAGTTCCTCCATCAAAGTGCCGAGGATCATCGCATCGGTGATATCGGAGACGAAGAACTCATCGAAACAGATGACCCGCGCCTCGTTGGAAAAACGCTTGGCGATGATGGTCAGCGGGTTCTTCTCGCCGCCGAGGGTCTTCATCTCTTCGTGCACGCGCTTCATGAAGCGGTGGAAGTGAGTCCGGGACTTTTCCTTGAACGGCAGCGCTTCATAGAAGGTGTCGACCAGGTACGTCTTGCCGCGACCTACGCCGCCCCAGAAGTACAGGCCCTTGACCGGCGCCTGCTCCTTCTTGCCGAACAGTTTGCCGAGCAGCCCCGGCTTGTTCTGCGAGGCCGCAACCAGGTCGTCGTACAGGCGCTGCAAATGACGCACGGCAGTTTCCTGGGCGGCGTCATGGAAGAACTCCGGACGTTTGAGATCAGCTTGATATCGTTCTAGGGGCGTCATAATTCGTTAGCAAGGCAACAAAAACGGGCCGTCACTGTAGCGACGGCCCGAAAGAATGGCAATCGGCCCTTGGTCGGGCCGCGCCGCTGATTATTCCTGGACGGGCGTCAGAGCGACCCGCAGGGCGTCGATGGCTTGGTCCCGCGCAGCACTGTCGGTGAAGGCCGGGCTATCGCCGACGCACGCGCCTTCGAGCCAGACGCTGAAACCCAGCTCGTCGCTGCGCACATCCAGCGCCTGGCCGGATTGCAGCTGCTTGGTCACTTGCCCTGCGGTTTTACCGTCGGCAAAGTTGCGCGACAGCAACAGTTGCTCGCCATCGGCCGCCAGCAGCCGGAAGCGGAAACTGCCGTCGTCTTCACGGAAGCTGACAAAACGCGCGGCCTTGGCGGCTTTCTTCTTGGTGCTGGCAGCGACTTGCGTCTGATTGACAAAAGAACGCAGGCCAACCGCCTCGCGCAGTTCGTTGAGGAACGGCGTGGCCACGGCGCGGGCTTTTTTCGCACCAATCTGCAGGATGTCTTCCAGGTCCGAGGGACGTGCAATCAACTGGTGATAACGCTCGCGGGACTCGCCCAGTTCGCCGTCGAGCAACTGGAACAGACGATTTTTCGCCTCGCCCCAACCCAGGCCCTGCAACAGTTCGCTGCGGAACTCTGCCGCTTGGGCCGGGGTGGCGAATGCCTGGAACAGGGTGAACAGGTGCGAGTTGTCCGGGTCCTTGGCTTCGCCCGGGGCGCGGGAGTCGGTGACGATGCGCGAGATCGCATCTTTCATGTCCTTGGCGCTGGTGAACAACGGAATGGTGTTGTCGTAGCTTTTCGACATCTTGCGCCCATCCAGGCCGGGCAAGGTGGCGACGCTTTCTTCGATCAGCGCCTCAGGCATGGTGAAAAACTCCTTGCCCTGGCCAAACAGGTGGTTGAAGCGCTGGCCGATGTCGCGGGCCATTTCCACGTGCTGGATCTGGTCGCGGCCGACCGGCACCTTGTGCGCGTTGAACATCAGGATGTCCGCGGCCATCAGCACCGGGTAGCTGTACAGGCCCATGGTGATGCCGGCGTCCGGGTCTTCGCCGGTCTCCAGGTTCTTGTCCACCGACGCCTTGTAGGCGTGCGCACGGTTGAGCAGGCCCTTGGCCGCGACGCAGGTCAGCAGCCAGGTCAGCTCAGGAATCTCCGGGATATCGGACTGACGGTAGAAAGTTACCCGGTCCACATCCAGGCCACCGGCCAGCCAGGTCGCGGCGATTTCCAGGCGCGAGCGCTGGATGCGCAGCGGGTCGTCGCACTTGATCAGGGCGTGGTAGTCGGCCAGGAAATAGAACGAATCGGCATTGCTGTCGCGACTGGCGATGATCGCCGGACGGATCGCACCGGCGTAGTTGCCCAGGTGCGGGGTGCCGGTGGTGGTGATGCCGGTGAGGATGCGCGTACGAGTAGTCATGGGTAATCGCTTATCAGACTGCTATCAATTCGAAAGGCGCGGCAGCAGCAGATCCTTGAGATCGGTCAGCTTGCCGTGAAAAAAGTGTCCGCATTCTGCCACTTTCAGCAGCTCATGGGGGCGATCGAGGGCCGCAGACCAATCGTAAACCAGCTGCGGGTCGATCACTTCGTCGGTTTCCGGCTGGATCAGGGTCAGCGTGCCCTGCTGCGGCAACGGGTCCTGATCCCCCAGGCGCATCACCGCCGGCGCCACCATGAACAGCCGGGCCAGGGTTTCGCCCCGGGCTTCCAGGCGCCCACCGAGGCTGGCGGCGACAAAACCGCCGAAGGAAAAACCGAGCAAGGTCAGGGGCACGTCAGGGTGCCTGGCCCGCAGCCATTGGGCGGCCGCCTGGGCATCATCGACTTCACCGCTGCCCATGTCATGGCTGCCGGCACTGGCGCCCACGCCACGGTAGTTGAATCGCAAAGTGATCAAGCCGGCATCGCGGGCGGTGCGCTGCAGGGTCGAAACCACTTTATTGAGCATGGTGCCGCCCTGCACCGGGTTGGGATGGCAGATCAGCGCCAGGCCACGTGGTTCGGGGGAATCCAGGTACAAGGCTTCCAATTGACCCACCGGGCCAGCAATCTCTACAGGGGTTTCACGCATAAGCAAGGAAGGAACTCCGTGACCTCTCGAAGGGTCGACTCGTCTAGCTAAAAGTCTGTGCCTGGCATGATTGCGATCTCGTCGCGGTATACAGCGCAGGTCCGAGCCGTTAACGTAAAGCAAAGCCGTTTATAGAGGAAGGACTCGTGGAACACTCGCTCTTAGTTTGGTTGTTGCCGACTCTTGCCCTGGTTGCCGGTGTCGCCATTGGATTTCTGGTTGCGCGCCTGCTGCCCAATGCCGTGCCTAACAGCACGCAACGTCAGCTGGATGACATTCAGGAACGTTTTGACAGCTATCAGAATGAAGTGGTCACCCACTTCAACAGCACCGCAACGCTGGTGAAAAAACTCACCCAGAGCTATCAGGAAGTACAAGACCACCTCGCCGAGGGTGCCAACCGCCTGGCCCTGGACGAGCAGACTCGCCAACGCCTGCTGGCCGCGCTGCACGCAGACGCCGCCCAAGCTCCACGGGAACGCCTGACGCCACCGCGCGATCAGGAACCGCCTCGCGACTACGCACCAAAAACGCCCAACGCACCGGGCATGCTCGACGAGCATTACGGCCTGAAGAAGTAATACGCTTTCAGGCGATCGCCAAAAGCCCCCGGATGAGTGATTGCCCGGGGGCTTTTTTGTGCCCGTGGGTTTTGAAACCTTCGCGGGCAGCCCTTGCTCCTACGGTTCCAATCTCCCCCTGACAGCTGTTGGAGCGAGGCTTGCCCGCGAAGACGCCCTCACTTGGCCATAAAAAAACCCGCCCGGTCACAAGGACCGGGCGGGTTTTTTAACACCTGGGGTTCAGTCAGATGTTCATGGGTACTGCTGCACTTGACCTTGCTGCTGGCCGCCATACTGCTGGCCAGGAATCGCCTTGAGGTTGACCTCGACACGACGGTTCTGCGCCCGACCGTTGACGTCGCCGTTGCTGGCAACCGGGTTGTCCGGGCCTGCGCCACGTGCCGACAGGTTGGCACCGCTGACGCCCTGGGACGTCAGGTAGGTCGCTACGCTTTGCGCCCGACGCTGGGACAGGTCCATGTTGTGCTGGCGGCTGCCGGTGCTGTCGGTGTAGCCAACGATTTCGATCTGGTTCTGATTGAACTCTTTCAGCGAGCCGGCCAGATTGTTGAGCGGCTGGTAGAAGCTTGGGGCGATGTTCGCCGAATCGGTGGCGAACGTGATGTTGCCCGGCATGATCAGCTTGATCTGATCGCCCTGGCGCTGCACTTCAACCCCGGTGTTGGCCATGCTGGCGCGCAGTTTCTTTTCCTGCTGGTCGGCGTAGTAGCCATAACCGGCGGCGGAAGCACCGACCACGGCAGCGCCGATCAGCGCCCCCTTGCCACGGTTGTTGTGGTCGATGGCTGCACCCGCCAGGGCGCCAGCCAGGGCTCCCAGGCCACCGTACTTGGCGGTTTTGCTCATGCCCGTGGAGCCACCGTCGGCCTGACCCTGGTTGTCATAAGGGTTAGGGGACGCACAGCCCGACAACAAGGCCACGGCAGTTGCGACAATCATCAAACGACGCGAGGTGAACATGGAGAGCTCCTACTTTTACATTCTGTGGTGCAGCGGACGTTAGCAATGGACCCCTGCGGGCGTTGGAACACGGCAACCGGCAAAAATTCCGTGGCCGCCTGTAACAACTGCTGCCCTAGGCGCGGACAAACGGATTTTCACGCATCTCATCGCCCAGGCGGGTATCGGGACCATGCCCGGTGACCACGGTCGCCTCTTCGTCGAGGGTGTACAGGCGTTGCTTGATCGAGCGCACGATAGTCGCCTGGTCACCACCCCACAAATCCGTGCGCCCTACCCCACGCCGAAACAAGGTGTCGCCGGCTATCAGCAGCTTAGCCTCTGCAAACCAGAAGCTCATAGAGCCTGGTGTGTGACCCGGCGTGTGCAACGCCACGCCGCAGCCGCAGGCCAGCTCTTCATCGTCATCCAGCCAGCGATCCGGCGAAGGTACCGGGGTATAGGGCACGCGAAACATCTGGCATTGCATCTCCAGATTGTCCCAGAGGAACTGATCCTCTTTGTGCAAGTGCAGGGTAGCACCGGTTTTTTCCTTCAACTGGCCCGATGCCAGGAAATGATCCAGGTGCGCATGAGTATGAATGATACTCACCACCTTCAGGCCCAAGGCCTCGAGGCGGGCCAGGATCAACTCGTGATTGCCACCCGGATCGACGACGATGGCCTTTTTAGTGATCGGATCGCCAATGATCGTGCAGTTGCACTGCAAAGGGCCGACGGGGAAGGTTTCGCGGATCAGCGCGGATTTGGCAGCGTCCATGGGCGTTCCTGGAAAAAATGGATCGCCTATTCTGTCACACCCCACCCGTGGCGAGGGAGCTTGCTCCCTCGCCACAAAAGCGCTCTGGCTTCCGGGGCCGACGCTACTGCTCTTGCGGCTGATCCAGATTATCCAGCGTCCGATCCACCAACAACTGCCCCAACGAAATCATCTGCTGAATCGCCAACGCCACATGCCGGCGCGAGCCTTGCAGCGCGAACGCCAGATCACTGGCCATCACATTCAACGAAGCCAGGGTTTCCGAGGCGTGGGCCAACAGGG
Organism: Pseudomonas sp. RA_35y_Pfl2_P32; assembly: GCF_963970735.1. Classification (NCBI taxonomy): domain Bacteria; kingdom Pseudomonadati; phylum Pseudomonadota; class Gammaproteobacteria; order Pseudomonadales; family Pseudomonadaceae; genus Pseudomonas; species Pseudomonas sp. RA_35y_Pfl2_P32. Next base: position 75,219 of record NZ_CAXAQF010000025.1, on the reverse strand, counting down.
TTTCGTTATCCAGATCAGGGATCACCGCAAAGATGCTGGAAGGACGTTTATCCGGCTGATTGGCTGGGGCAAATGGCGGCTTGAGATAGTGATCCAACGCCCGCTCGGCGGCGTCGTGGAGTTTGTTGGAATCGTCGGAGGCGTATGGCGAAACGCTTGGGGTTTCTGTGGCTTCTGGGGGATTGGGAGTGACCTTGTGCATGGTGAAGCTCCTATACCTGAGTTGGAACCACCGTGACTCGTCGCTAAGCAAGTAAAGGTGGCGACCGTACGCAGGTTAGCGAACCGGGGGTATAGGAGCCCGGCAGACCCGAAGATCTCCCACGCACAGCCGCCAAGACGCAATATTGCGGGCACAAAAAAACACCTGCAACAAAGTTTTGGAACGCTGTAGCACCTATACCTGTTCGAGTCGCTAAACCCGGCCGCTGAATTGGCAGCGACACACGGAGGTTATCCACACACCTTCCCACTCTGCAACCTTGAAATGCTGTCGGAAAAGTCACCCAGACTCCCGATGTCTGTAATCGTTTCCTAGGACTGAACCGGGAGTTCCGGGAAGCAGCAGTAAATAGATCTGCCCCCCCGCCCATTCGAGAGTGCCCGCAGAGAGTGTCAGATTTGGTACGTTTCTATTACTTTGTATAGCGCTACAAAAAGTGCCAAGGCAATTAGCAACCCTATTACGCTCCACTGCAATATTGCCAATTTTCGCTTAAGCGGCGCGGGAAAGTTTTCTAAATCCTCGATACTGACACCACCGTGCTTAAGGTAAACACCGGGAAACGTAACGACTCCGGAAACCCCCCCAATCAACAACAGCTTCCCCCAAGGGCCACCATGCCTGAGCGGGGCGCGGGCCATGACCGTAGAGCAATTTTTCAGAAGCTCCAGCATCACGTCCATCTTGGTGTAGGCCATATGCAGCGCGATCCCGATCCAAACAAACATGCAGACGAGAACTAAACCGCATAAATAACCGACAACAAACACAGAGGTAGTCATTTAACATTCTCATAAAAAAGTGCCAAGGAAATTTGACACTCTCATCAAGAAAATAAATCCGTCACCTTTTATGGTCACCTCTTATGTTAACTTCTCCCCCGCGTTCCGGCTGAGGCCGTAGAGTCTTGCCGCTTCGCCCACGCCTTCAGTTTAACCACCACAACGCTGGATGACAGGACTTAGGTGTTGGGTGAGCCACTTTCAAGGCTTGGCTAAATCCCACTGACACTCTTTCAACCGATCGACATCAGTTCCGCTCTCTTTCCGCATATCAATGTTGCCATCTGCGTCGAGGTAGATGTCGGTGTTGGGCCACTTCGGGATGATGCTGATGCAATGCCAGCGGCCTTTCTCGCTGTGCCATGAGAACTCCATAAAGAACTCGCCATCCGGGGACAGGAGGCCGTTGTCGCTAACACTGCCACCGGGAGAAAATCGCCCCCTGTATATCTGATCCTTGACGTTCCAGACATACCACAGTTTTTCCCGACCATCTTTGGGGTAGTGAACAGTCGCAGTTGGTAGGGCGCTACGCCAGAGGACAAACGCCAACAGTGGCAATAACGGAATGCATAGCCATCGCATGTACCGTGGTCGGGTTTTACTTGCATTCGTGGATACGTATTCCCTCCCCCCAATTTTCCGGTGCAACGGCAAGCACTTCATCCATGACCATCTTCGCCGTTATCCCACCATGGGGATTATGATTGGCAAGCTTCACGCCGATACTGATCGACACCCTATCAGGAACATCGTCAAATGCTCGTAGTCCATCAGATAGACTCGCCGTCAGATGTGGGCCGGGGAGTTCCCAATCCGCTTTGGGCTTAGTCCGCATCTCATCGGCCTTCCTTCAACTTCTTCGCTTTTGCGATATCGTCAAAGTTTGGTCGCCCCCCCATGCGAGCGAGCAAAGGCAATTCAGAAAACTGCTTTGCCGCCACATCGGGGTCGTAGTTGATCAGCTTTTTCATCTCCAGCACAGCCGGATCGTGGATGTTGCGGTTCATCTCACCAGCAATGTAGCTGGCCAGTTCGTGCATCTGATCAGGATGATTGCAAACGACAGGCTCCGGTTTTTCGAGCAGTGTCGTCTCCGGACTGGTCAAGCCAGTCAGTCCTTGAGTCGGGATATCACGGGTGTATTCGCTGTTATAGGAACCATCAGCGATGGCTTTTGCCCAGACATGCGTGGCGGCTTGTGCCAGCGCAGCAAACTCCGGGGCGATGGTCACGCTACCGTCTTCAGCGGCCATCACCGTGCCCTGAGTGGCGATCAAGCGATTGCTGCCTGAAGGGCAGCCGCATTGCACGGCATGCCCATGAGTGGCCACCGCAACCCCTTCAACGATAAAGGTCGGATTGCCTTCGGCGATAAACCCCATGCTGCTGCATTTGGGGCACCACACCGGGTCGCTGATTCTCGCGGCTTTGCGGTATTCCACATTCACGGTGGTCGAACCTGCGAGCACCTTGCCACCGGTCGTGGTTGGGTCACCTTCTCTGATTACATAGGCCACGAGATGCATTCCTTCGAGAGTGGTTTTCCCGATGGTAATGACTCAAGGCTTGGGAGGATGTAGGACCGGTCCTAAATGTCACGCTCAGTTTTTCTGCTCCTGATTTGACCAGATCACAAGCGGCCGGCTTCCCCCATCAAAACCCCAACTGCAACGTCTCCTTCCCCTCCAGCAACAACAAAAACTGCTTCGCTCCCAACCCGCCGGCAAACCCGGTCAGACTCCCCGATGCGCCAATCACCCGATGGCATGGCGTGACAATCGAGATCGGGTTCTTGCCATTGGCTGCGCCTACCGCCCGAACCGCTTTGGGACTGCCAATCTGTTGGGCGATCTGGCTGTAGCTGCGGGTCTCGCCGAAGGGGATGGTCAGCAGGGCGTGCCAGACTTTTTGCTGGAAATCGGTGCCGGCAAAATCCAGTTCCAGCTCAAAGCAGTCACGGCTTCCGGCGAAGTATTCGCTGAGTTGGCGTTCGGTTTCCAGCAGCACCGGGCTGTGGATATCTTCGTGCAAGGCGCCCAGGCGAACCCGGTCGGGTTTGTCGTTTTCCCAGAGGATGGCGCAGAGTTTGTTGCCCTTGGCGACCAGCGTGAGGGTGCCAACGGGCGAGTGCATCAGTTTGAATACGTATGACATGGGTGACTCCTTGATCCAACGGGGGCTTCGGACGTCGCTGGACGTTGAAGACGATCGTTCATCGTTGTCAGAGGACGCATTCACACTAGTTTGCTGTTCAACCGCAAGAACTACGTTTCTTGCGGTTGAACGTTGTTGAGTGAATGCGTGGCGAGGGAGCGTATTGCTCCTACGCCAACAACCCCAGCTCTTTGGCCCGGGCCACGGCCTGGGTGCGGCGTTCGACGCCGAGTTTGCTGTTGATGTGGCTGGCGTGGGTTTTCACCGTGTGCAACGAGATGAACAACTGATCGCTGATTTCCTGGTTCGAACAGCCCCGAGCAATCAGTTGCAGCACCGCCTGCTCACGAACGCTGAGGGACTCGCCGCCGGGCTGGCTATCAACGCTTTCGCGAATCGCAGCCTGGGGCAAGCGTTCCACCAGGCTCTGGCGCAGAGGGGTGGGAGGACTGTGGGCCAGTTGCTCGCGCAGCCAGTCCGGGCGCTCGCGCAGTAAGCCGTCAAAGGGTTGCAACACACCACCGCTGGCGGCCTCGAATGCCTGGGCCAGGGCCCGACGTGCTTCAGGCTCGCGCCCATGGCCCAGCAACAGCCCGACTTTCTGAATCAGCGCCATCACGCTGAGCATCTGCCGACCACTCTTTTGCCCTTGCTCGAGCAAGGCATTGAGACGCCCTTCGGCCAACATCGGCTGGTTTTGCATCGACTCCAGCAGGGCTTGCTGCAACTCGATGTGCAGGGGCATTTGCGGGTGGAACTCAGGGGGCGCCGCGGCCTGTTCGCCGTTGTAGGTCTGGCCCAGGCGCGTCAGCCAGGCACCGGCCAGGTCGGTACGGCCCTGGACCAGCCAGAGTTCACATTTGACCAACGTGAGCATGGCCAGGTAGTAGATCGGCGGCACGTCCCAGATGTGCATCAGCCGCTCGGCCTCGGCCAGCTCGGCGAACGCCTTGGCAAACTCGCCCCGGCTGCCCTCCAGCCGGGCGATCACGCTGTGGCCGATCAGCACGCTGATGTCGCGACAGGCCCGCGCTTCCGTCAGGCCGGCGTGCAGGCGGGCGAGTCCGTGTTCGGGTTGCAGGCGCAGGACCAGCAGGAAACCTTCGTACAGGGTCAGGCGTGCGCGCACTGCATACAGGCGTTGCGGCGACAAACCCTGCAAGCGTTGCTGGCCCTGGCGGACTTCGTCCAGGGCGCGGAGGATTTCCCCCCGCGCCTGCAGCACCCGGGCGCGGTCGTAATGGGCCAGCGCTTCGAACAGCGGATTGCCGACCCGCTGCGCCAGCTCCAGGGATTCTCGGTTCAGTTCCCGGGCCCGCCACAGGTCGGCGTCGGCAATGGCCAGGTTGGACAGGGTCGACAGGCACATCAGCCGCTGGCCATAGCGTTTGTGCGGCAGGCTTTGCAGGGCCTCGGAGCAGTACAGCAGGGTCAGGTCGCGCTGGCCGCGGCCTCGGGCGATGATCCCGCTCAGGGCCAGCCACTGCGCCAGCATGGACTTTTGCGCGGTGGCCGAAGGGGCTGGCAGGAACCGACTGAGGTGGCTGGCCAACTCTTGCGCGGCGTCCAGTTGGCAGGCCAGGCCCAGGGCCCAGCTGTACAGCACAATCAGGCGCGGGGTGCTGACCAGCAGGCTGTCGGGCAAATCCATTTTCCAGCGCAGCAACATGCCGACGTTCTGTTCAGCCAGCAGTTGTTCCTCGGACAAGTTCTGCACCAGGTTCGCCGCCACGTCCAGGTGCCCGGCCCGCAAGGCCTGCTCCACGGCTTCGTCGAGCAGCCCCTGGGCGTTGAACCAGCGACATGCCCGCAGGTGCAGGCTGGCGACGGGCACCATGGCATTGACGGTCGGGCGACTGCGCAGCAGGTCGGAAAACAAGTGGTGATAGCGGAACCAGTGCCCCTGCTCATCGAGCGGTACCAGGAACACCTGGTGGGACAGCAAGTAGCGCAGGATTTCAGCACTGTCGTGGGCCTCGCGCACCGCGTCGCACAGTTCGCTGCAAAAGCGCTCCTGGGGGGCGGTGTCGTAGAGAAAGGCCTGGACTTCGGCGGGCAGGCAATCGATGACTTCTTCGAGCAAGTAGTCGCGGATCAGCCCTTCACCACCGTGCAAGGGCGGTGGCAATGTCGCGCCATTGCCGGCTTCCGATGCCGCGAGCAACCAGAAGCGCAGCCCGGCCACCCAGCCTTCGCTACGCTCGATCAGGCTTTCCAGCGCCTCGCCACGCAGGGAACTGCTGTGTCGGTCCAGCAGGGCCAGGGATTCGTCGTGCGTCAGGCGCAGGTCCTGCTCGTGCAATTCGAGCAATTGCCGCGACAGGCGTAAACGCGCCAGGTGCCAGTCTGGCCGCTGGCGGCTGGTGACCAGCACCAACAAGCCGTCGGGCAGGTGATTGAGGAAGAATTGCAGGCAGCGGTCCAGCACCGGGCCCTGGGCCAGGTGGTAGTCATCCAGCACCAGTAACAGCGGTGTGCTGGGCGAGAGCTGGACCGCCAGTTCGTCGAGCAACCCGTCCAGCCACTCTTCGAAGGCGAACGGTTGATGACGCTGACGCATTTTCAGCAGGCCCAGGGCCTGGCTGCCCAACTGAGGGAAATAGTGTTGCAGGCCTTCGAGCAACCGCTCGAGAAAACGCCCCGGGTCATTGTCCCGCGGGCTGAGTCCCAGCCACAGGCTTTGCCAATGGTCCGGCAGGCTCTGGCAGAATTCCACCGCCAGCGAACTTTTACCAAACCCGGCCGGGGCGCTGACCAGCAGCAGGCGTCCCGTCAAACCGGCACTCAGCCGCTCGCACAGTCGCGGCCGCAGGATGTGGCCGTCGGGCAAGGGGGGACGGTAAAAGCGTCCTTCCAGCATCGGCACGGCCGGGCTCGCAGGGCGATGGATTGGGAACAGGTCAGTCATAGCCAACTCTTGTTGAAGTGCTGTTGTCGGCATTGCAGATGTCCGCAGACTAGCGGCAAACCGCCAGGGTTTGAAGGCAATTGCTACAAATGGCTACAAAAAGTCTACGCCCCCCCTTGCTCCGGCCCATTCGACGGGTGTCGAACGCTTTTGCGAAGCAAAAAAAGCCCCGAACCAGTCGGGGCGTTTTTCGAGGATGCGGCCTCTGGTGCAGCGTATTAGCGAACACCTTCCTGGCGCAGTGCGGCCGGGGTGAAGTCGCTGGTGGTGGCGGTGAAGCCAAAGTCATACGCACTCTTCTCTTCGTTCTTCATGCCCAGCGCCAGGTAGCGGCCGGACTGCAGGTCGTAGAGGGTTTCCAGGGCATACCACGGCACTTGTTTGTCGTAGTAGTCCTGGGCATGGGCTTCAGCCACGCGCCACAGTTGACCACGACCGTCGTAGTGGTCGATGACCGCGGCTTGCCAGGTGTCTTCGTCGATGTAGAAGTCACGCTTGGCGTAGATATGACGCTGCCCTTCCTTCAGGGTCGCAACCACATGCCACACGCGGCGCAGCTCGTAGCGGGCCAGGTCCTGGTTGATGTGCCCGGCCTTGATGATGTCGGAGTACTTGAGCTTCGGATCGTCAAGCTTGTAGCTGTCGGAGGCGATGTACATCTCTTTCTTGCCTTCGAGCTTCCAGTCGTAGCGGTCCGGTGCACCGTTGAACATGTCCAGGTTGTCGGAGGTCCGCAGGCCGTCGGCTGCAGTACCCGGGCCGTCATAGGACACTTGCGGGGCACGGCGCACACGACGCTGGCCGGCGTTGTAGACCCACGCCGAACGCGGCTCCTTGACCTGGTCGAGGGTCTCGTGGACCAGCAGCACACCACCGGCCAGACGCGCCGGCGCGGTCACTTTCTGCTTGAAGTAGAACAGGATGTTGCCCGGGTTTTTCGGGTCGTAGTCCTTCATTTTGTCGCGGAACACGAACTGGTCCTGGAAGTACACCAGGCTGTAGGAGCCGTTGGCTTGCGGCGTGGCCTGGGTGACCAGGCGGGTCACGCTGCCACCACGGTAGCGGGTGATGTGGTTCCAGATCACTTCCACGCCGGTTTTCGGGATCGGGAACGGCACGGCCGTTTCGAAGTTTTCCAGGCCGTTGCCACCCGATACCAGGCTGGTGTTGGTGGCGTTGCGCTTGATGGCCGCGAACACGTCAGGCGGCACGGTAGCGCCACGGTGAGAGGTGTACACCGGCATCTTGAAGGTCTCCGGGTAACGCTTGAACATCGCGTATTGGCCCGGCGCCAGCTTGTCCTTGTACTTGTCGACGTTCTGCGCGGTGATGGTGAACAGCGGTTGCTCGCTGGCATAGGGATTGGACAGGAAGCCCTTGCTGTCAACCGCGCCGGCGTTCTTGGCCAGGGGTTTCCAGCCCGGTATCGAGCCATCGGCATTGCCGGCCATTTCTGCGCCCATCGGCGTCAGGCTCTTGCCCAGCTTATCGGCTTCGGCTGCCGGGACGGCGGCCATGACGCCGGTCGCCAGCAACGAAAGCCCCAGTCCTGCGACGTACACCAGATTCTTGGTTATTTTCATTTCTTGTTCGTCCTGAAGAAGCAGTGCTTAGAAGTTCACGCCGACGCTGAGCGCGACGAAGTCACGGTCATCCACGGTGGTGTACTTGCCGTCGAAGAAGTTGGTGTAGGCCAGGCTGGCGGTGTAGGTGTTCTGGTACTCGGCGTCCAGGCCCAGGCTGACGGCCTTGCGACCTTCCTCGAAGTTGCCGCCAGGACCAGGCGAGTAGCCACTGACGTCATGGGACCAGGCCACGTTCGGCTTGAGATTGACCCCGGCGAATACGTCGTTGTAGTCCCAGATCGCACGACCACGGTAGCCCCACGACGTTGGCGTGGTGAAACCTTCGTCGTTGCAATTGCGGGTCGCGTTGTTGGTGGCGGTCCCTGGACCGGCACCGGCGATGGTCCGACCGTTGAGGAATTCGCAGGAAGCACCTGGCAGCTCACCCGGACCATAGACCGGGTCACGGCCATAACGGACATCCGAGGTGCTTTCCAGCCCACCGACGTGGGTCACGCCGACTTCACCCACCAGGGTCAGACGGCTGGCGCCCATCACCTGGTCAAAGAAGTGCGTCAGGGTGGTCTGGAACTGGGTCACTTCCTTGCGGCGATAGCCGTGCAAGTCGGAACCCGGTGATGCCGACAGCAGCGAAGCGTTGGCCAGCGCGCCGCCCAATGGACGTACCCCGGCGAACAGGATGTCAGTGGAGTTGAGCTGCACCGGCGCGTTCGGACGGTAGCTCAATTCACCTTGCCACGCTGTGCCGGTAGGCAAGGTGGTGGAGAAGCTCACGCCGTAGAGGCGAATGTCTTCAGGGTATTCGACGAAGTACTGCGAGTTGCCCGCCACCAGCAGCGGACCGAGCGCGGCGAATGGCCCCGGCAACGACGCCGCGGTGTTGTAGACCGACTGCGAGGCCCCCGTGGCACTGAAGATCGGCGCACGGCTGTGGTAGTTCATGAAGTAGGCACCGAACTCGGTGTCCAGCGGATCGAACATGTACTTGAAGGACGCGCCCCACTGGCCGCTGTCCCGTGCATCACGGTCCGGACCACGGCGCACCAGCACACCTTCGTCGTTGACGTCGACGCCGTTCGCAGCCAATGGCCCCAGGGCGATGGCCGGAATGGTCGAACGCTTGTTCAACACGCGCAGGTTGTTGTCGCAACCGTCGGCGATGATGTCCGGCTGGGAGAAAAAGGTGCCGCAGTTATCGACAACGGTCTGGTCCCATTCCAGTTGATAGAACGCCTCGGCCGAGAGGTTCTCGGTCAGGCTCTGGGACACGTAGAACATGTTGACCGGGATCAGGCCTTCCTTGATCTCGGCACCCGGACGACGGAATGCGGACACGTCGATCGGGTTGATGGAGTTGATGCCGCCGCCGATGAAGGTACTTTCACCCCAACTGACCACTTGCTTGCCCAGACGCACGGAGCCTGGCTGATCGGCAATCGCATAGTTGTGGTAGACGAAGGCGTCGAGGATCTGCCCGCCGGAGGACTTGGCGCCTTCCTTGCGGTTGTCGTTGCTGACGTCCTTGAACTCCAGCTCTTCGTTCTGCAGCGCGAAGTCATACCAGTACTTGCCCCGGACAAACACGCCGGTGTCACCGTACTTCAGTTCAAGGTCATGAATGCCCTTGAAGATCTTCGAGAACGCTTGTCCGCTCTTGAAGTTCAAGTGGCCGTCATCGGAGGTCTGGGACAGACCGTGCCCACCGTTGTTGACGCCGATGAGGTTCTTGTTTGGCGATTGGGTCGACACACTCATGCCCAACGAGAGGGACGAGTCGAATTGACCTTCGATTTCACCAACGTTGAAACTGACGCCGAATGCAGGCCCGGCGAGCGTAGAGGCGAGACTGACCGCCAGAGGCAGTTTCGCCCGGCGCCAGAACTGGTTTACTGATGTCATCGACGCTACTCCATGTGCTTTTATTGTTATGGCAGTGAGCACTTTTAAAAACGTTCTGGAAGACGGTGAGCCATGCGCTCGCGAAGTCATCCAAAGTTGCATCGCCCCTGTTCGTGCGTGCGTCTCGCTCTTAAAAATCCTTGGACGGACTATATCCAGCAGGCTGTACTGCTTGATCCCTCTAAAGTGTGATTTGCAGCCCCCAACCACTCTGGAACGGTCCTTCTGCCAGTCCGGCAGATGCCGGCACGGCAAAGGATGGCTGAAAATCTGGAATTAACAAGCCAAGCGCTTGCTTGGTGGGCATGTCGTGCCCTTTCGGGCACGACATAGGAGACTTAAAGCGTCGACAGGAAGGTGCTGTTGTTGGCCTGCCACTGCGTGATGTCGAGGCGGATGCGTTTCTTGTCGAGCTTGCCGACACTGGTCTTGGGAATTTCCGTAACAAGGGCGATCTGGCTCGGGATGGCCCACTTGCTCAGGTGGCCCAGTTCCACGAAGGGCTTGAGGTGCTCCTTGAGTTCCTTGGCCCCGATCACGTGGCCTTCACGGATCACCAGCAAGGCAAACGGGCGCTCGCCCCACTGCGGATCAGGGATGCCCACCACTGCTACTTCGCGTACCGCCACGTGCCGGCTGATCAAGTCTTCAAGGTCCAGGGAGGAAATCCATTCGCCGCCGGTCTTGATCACATCCTTGATCCGGTCGCGGATGTCGATCACCCCCATGCTGTCCAGGGTCGCGACGTCACCGGTGTGCAGCCAGCCCCCGGCCCAGAGCTCTGCGCCCTTCTGCGGTTCGTTGAAATAACCCTCGGTGAGCCACGGTGCACGCAGCACCAGTTCGCCCTGGGACTCGCCATCGGCCGGCAGAAAGTTACCCTCGGCGTCGATCACCGCCGCTTCCACCAACGGCCCCGGCACACCGGCCTTGATCCGGTAGGTGGTGCGTTCGTCCTCGGTACCGGCCATCAGCTCATCGTTGAGGTGGGCACAGGACACCAGCGGCCCGGTTTCCGACATGCCATAGGCCGCGGTGAGCTGAATGCCCTTGGCCTTGGCCGCTTCGTACAGCGCACGGTTCAGCGCACTGCCGCCAATGACGATTTTCCAGCCGGCAAAATCGGTGTTTTGCGCCGCCTTGGCGTTGAGCACCATTTGCAGGATGGTCGGCACGCAATGGGAGAAACTGACTTTTTCCTTGCGCCACAGCTCCACCAGGTATTCCGGGTCGTAACGGCCGGGGTAGACCTGCTTGAGGCCGAGCATGGTAGCGACGTAGGGCAGGCCCCAGGCGTGCACGTGGAACATCGGGGTGATGGGCATGTACACATCGTTGGTCCCCAGCAGGCGCACGCTGTCGATGCTGCCCATGATCGTCGACACGCCCATGGTGTGCAGCACCAGTTGCCGGTGGGTGAAGTAGACCCCTTTGGGGTTGCCGGTGGTGCCCGTGGTGTAGAAGGTAGTCGCGACCGAGTTCTCGTCGAAGTCGGCGAAATCGTAGAGCGGGCTCGCGGCCGCCAGCAGTTGCTCGTACTCGCCCACCAGGTTCGGCAACTCGGCAGTCTTTTCCGGCAGGTCGGTGAGCAGCAGGGTTTTCTCCACCGTGGTCAGGTGCCCGGCGATGGCCTGGTACAACCCGACGAATTCGCTGTTGACCAGCACGAAGCGGTCCTCGGCGTGGTTCATGGTGTAGAGGATCTGCTCAGGTGACAGGCGCACGTTGATGGTATGAATCACCGCGCCGATCATCGGGATGGCGAACATGCATTCCAGGTAGCGATGGCTGTCCCAGTCCATCACCGCCACGGTATCACCGGCCTTGACCCCGGCCGCCGTCAACACGTTGGCCAGCCGTGCGACGCGCTCGATCAGGGTCGGATAGCTGTAGCGCAACTGGTCGCGGTAGACAATCTCGCGGGTTTTCTCATAACGACTGCCCGACATCAGCAATCGCTTGATCAACAGCGGGTATCGATAAGCACCTTCGGCTGGCGGAATAACGCGAGTCTGCAACATAAGCATCCCTTTCATCTGACTGCACGGTCTTGGCGTAAAGACTGCACTTTAGTCAGCCTGGACGCGCGCCAAATCAGCCAAAGGAATGATTTGAGAGCGAGGCAAATGCTGGCTCTACGCCAGCATTCATAGGAAAAAAAGCCGCTGCTGTCAGGCCGCCTGCCCTACAGCTGCCTCGGCCGGCGTGCGTGGGAATATCAGTGCCGAGAGGAAGGTCAAGGCGGCAAACCCGGCCAGGATCAAGTACAACCCTACAAAACCCTGGCGGGGCTCGACAAAGGCTATCAGCGGGATGGCCGTGGCGCTGGCACCGAATGACAGGCAGTAACGCAAGGCAAACACCCGCGATTGCCATTGCGGCGCCACAAAGTTGGCGACCATCGCATCATTCACCGTGACCTGCCCGAACACCACGAACATAAACGCGGCCCCCAACACTATGACGGCCGAGCCCTCGACATAGGCCATGGCAAACAACAGCGGGGCCTGGCACAGCGTCAGCACCATGAACGGCCATTTCAGGCTGAAGCGGTGCAACACCCGACCAATACTCAATTGCGCCACCGCGCCAAAGGCGTAGGCCAGGCTGACCACCACCCCGAGGGTCTGCGGCGAGGCGAACAGGTCGTGCAGGCGTTCCTCGAACAACTTCGGATACGTCATGGTCGTGGCGTTGAACACCACCCCGCCCGTGGCGGTAGCCAGGGCCAGTACCCCGAATACCATGACCATGGAAATCCGCTGACCCGCAGCCCCCTTGAGTGGGGCATGGGCGCGCACGGGAATCGGCTCCTCGCGCACCTGCAAGGCAAAGCCGATGCCCAGGGCGATGGCGACGACACCTGGCAGGATAAACGCCGAACGCCAGCCAAACTGCGCCACCAGCAAGCCGGTGACCAAGGCCGAAAACGCCACCCCCAGGTTGCCCCACATGCCATTGATGCCAATTTCACGGCCACGGTTCTGGGCGTAGGCCACCAGCATCGCAGTGCCCACCGGGTGATAAATCGCGGCGAACACCCCCATCAGCGTCAACCCCAGGACCAGCATCGGCGCGGAACTGCTCAAGCCGGTGAAAATCGCCGAGGCGCCAATGCCGAAGAAAAACACCAGCATCATCTGGCGTCGGCTCCAGTGGTCGCCCAGCCAACCCGCCGGTAGCGAGCAGGCACCAAAGGCAATGAACCCGCCCAGGGACAGGCCGATCATGGCAGCGTAATCCAGGCCGAAGACCTGGGTCATGCCCAGCACGGCCGCAGGAAAAATCAGCATGAACATGTGATCGATCACATGGGCGGCGTTGATGTAGCGAATGACATTTCTGGGTTGATGCATGGCGACACACTATTCGTTGAGGGTGTGGCGCTATGCTAAGTTGGCAATAACACGCATTCCTGACAACAAACTCATAGAACCAGACAATGTTAATCAGCCACTTCCACCATGGCCCGGTCAGCGCCCATCCGCGGGATTACCCCGATGGCGCGCATCAGGAACGGCATATCCATCGCGAGGCGCAGTTGCTGTACGCCATGTGCGGCACCATGCGCGTGGTCACGGCCCAAGGTGCGTGGGTGATTCCGCCGACTCGGGCGGTGTGGATTGCGCCGTGGATCGAGCATGAAATCTTCATGTCGGGCAAAGTGTGCATGCGCTCGCTGTTCATTGACCCCGAACTGTCGCCCGCCAACCTCAGCCAGTGCTGCGTGCTGGCCGTCACCCCGTTGCTGCGCGAGCTGATCCTCAAGGCGGTGCAAGCCCCCCGCCATGCAAAGAACCCGCTGATTCAACAGTTGATGCTCGAAGAAATCGCCAGCCTGGAAAACCTCCCCTTGCACATTCCCATGCCCGAGGACCGGCGCCTGCAGGGGATCTGCCTGGCCCTGCTGCACACCCCCGACCATCCCAATACCCTGGAAGATTGGGCGCAACAGGTCGGCGCCAGCTCACGAACCCTGGCGCGACTGTTCCAGCAACAGTTGAAGATGAGTTTCAACGCCTGGCGCCAGCAACTGCGTCTGATGGAAGCCCTGCCGCGGCTGATCGCCGGGCAAAGCGTGCAGAGCGTTGCCGATCAATTGGGCTATGGCAGTGCCCGAGCCTTCAGCGCGATGTTCCGCCGGTTGCTGGGGCACAACCCCCGGGAATACCTCAGCGCGCTGAATCAGCTCAGCGCGATCAATGCATCTCGGTAAAGGCCAGCTTCACCCCAATGGCGATCAGCACCACGCCCATCATGCGGTCGAACCAGTGCCCCATGCGGGCAAAACCGGCGCGCACTCGCTGCTGGCTGAACAACATCGCCACCAGGCAGAACCAAATGGCCGTCGCCACGGCCAGATAGATGCCGTAGCCGGCCTGAATTGCCAGCGGGGTGTGCGGGTTGATCACCACGGTGAACAAGGACAAGAAGAACAACGTGGCCTTGGGGTTCAGGCCGTTGGTCACGAAGCCCGAGGTAAAGGCCCCGCGCGCCGTACGAATGCCGGCCTCCTTGTGCAGGTCTTCGGTGGCAGGCTTGGCCGGCTGCGCACGCAAGGCCTTGTAGCCGATGTACAGCAGGTAGGCCGCCGCCAGCCACTTCAAGGCGTTGAACAACACGATCGACTGCGACACGATCAAGCCGATGCCCAGCAACGAGTAGCCCACATGCAGGAAGATCGCGCTGCCCACCCCCAGCGCCGTCCACGTACCCGCGCGCCGACCATGGGTCACGGCCTCGCGCACCACCACGGCAAAGTCCGGACCGGGACTTGCGACGGCCAGCAGGTGAATCAGGGCAACGGTCAAAAACTCTGTCCAGTACATTGGGGCTCCTTGAGGGCAAGCGTAACTTTTTATTTCATCTGATAGGCTCGGCAGGTTACGCCTTCAGACTCACGCGCAAAAGGTACAGTTAATGACGAACAATCGCCGCGCCGTTTTCCTTGATCACCCATCACTGGACCTGGGGGACCTGGACCTCAGTGCATTGCGCGACTGCTTCAGCGAACTGCAACTGTTCGCCCAGACCGAGCCCGGACAAGTGGCCGAACGCCTGCAAGGCGCTACGGTGGCGATCACCAACAAGATCCTGATCGATGCCAGTGCCATGGCCGCCAATCCGGACCTGAAACTGATCCTGATCACCGCCACCGGCACCAACAACGTCGACCTCGTCGCCGCCCGCGCCCAGGGGATTACCGTGTGCAACTGCCAGGGCTATGGCACGCCGTCGGTGGCCCAGCACACGATCATGTTGCTGCTCAACCTGGCCACCCGGCTGGGCGACTATCGCAAGGCCGTCGAGGCAGGCCGCTGGCAGCAGGCCAAGCAGTTCTGCCTGCTGGACTACCCGATTGTCGAGCTGCAAGGCAAAACCCTCGGCCTGCTCGGCCACGGCGAACTGGGTGGCGCGGTGGCGCGACTGGCCGAAGCCTTTGGCATGCAGGTGGTCTCGGGGCAGCTTCCCGGGCGCCCGGCCCGAGCCGACCGGATGCCGCTGGACGAGTTGCTGCCCCAGGTCGACGCCCTGACCCTGCACTGCCCGCTCAACGAACACACTCGCCACTTCATCGGCGCCCGCGAACTGGCGCTGCTCAAGCCCGGCGCTTTGCTGGTCAACACTGCGCGAGGGGGGCTGATTGATGAACAGGCCCTGGCCGATGCCTTGCGCAGTGGCCACATGGGAGGCGCAGCCACCGACGTACTGAGTGTCGAGCCTCCGACTGCTGGCAATCCGCTGCTGGCCAGCGACATCCCGCGCCTGATCGTCACCCCGCACAACGCCTGGGGCAGCCGTGAAGCACGCCAGCGGATTGTCGGCCAGTTGAGCGAAAACGCCCGGGGCTTTTTCAGCGGTACAGCGCTGCGGGTCGTCAGTTGATAAACTGCCGCACTTTTTTTCAAGGAGCAGAGTATGGATCCGCGCAGTGAAGTACTGCTTCGACAGGCAGAATTGTTTCAAGGCAACGTGCTGCTGGCCGGTTTGCCTGCCGACGACTTGCTGGGCAAATTACCCGACGCCCATGGCTGGTGCTGGCACGCCGGCGATCAGGCGGCCCTGGACGCCCGTTTTGCCGAGCGCAGCCATTTCGGGGTGAACGCCCCCACGCGCGAGTTTGCAACGGCGGTGCTGTTCCTGCCCAAGTCCAAGGACCTGACCGACTACATCCTCAACGCCCTCGCCTCGCGCCTGGCCGGTTGCGAGCTGTACCTGGTGGGGGAAAAGCGCAGCGGCATCGAAGGCGCCGCCAAGCAGCTCAACCCGTTCGGTAAACCCCGCAAGCTCGACAGCGCGCGTCACTGCCAGCTGTGGCAAGTGACCGTGGCCAATGCGCCGCAGGCCAAGTCCCTGGAAAGCCTGGCGCAGACCTATGAGTTGCCGCTGGCCGAAGGCCCGCTGACGGTCATCAGCCTGCCGGGGGTGTTCAGTCACGGTCGCCTGGATCGCGGCAGCGCCCTGCTGCTAGAGCACCTGGACAAGCTGCCCAGCGGCCATCTGCTGGACTTCGGTTGTGGGGCCGGCGTGCTCGGCGCGGCAGTCAAGCGTCGTTACCCGCACAACACCGTGACCCTGCTGGACGTCGACGCCTTTGCCGCCGCCAGCAGCCGCCTGACCCTGGCGGCCAATGGCCTTGAAGCCGAGGTTCTGACCGGCGATGGCATCGACGCCGCCCCCATGGGACTGAGTGCGATCCTGAGCAATCCGCCGTTCCATGTCGGGGTCCATACGGATTACTTCGCCACGGAGAACTTGCTGCGAAAAGCAGTCAAACATCTGAAAACGGGGGGCGAACTGCGCTTGGTTGCCAATAGCTTCCTGAAGTACCAGCCGCTGATCGAAGAACACCTGGGGCAGTGTTCGATCAAGGCCGAAGGACAGGGTTTCCGGATCTACCGGGCCAAGCGCGGTTAACTCGGCGGATGAAAAAGAAGGCTTGCCGAATGGATTTTGCCTAGGCAGAATCCGCTCCGTCCTAGGGGAGTAGTCTCCCACGAGCGCCATGCTCGTCCGGCATACGTCAACATACTTGGTCAACAGGCCATGGCGTATGCGACCCAAGCGTCCGCACAGACGGACCGCAGGGTTTGACAAGACCTATGACACGCACACCTTACCCGGGGCGGGAAGGCTGTACGTGTCATAGCCGTGTCGCCCCGCCCCTTAGGAAAACCCTGATGCTGGATTCGCTACTCGTTCCTACCGCAATCGTTGCCTTGGCCGAAATCGGCGACAAGACGCAACTGCTCGCGCTCATTCTCGCCGCCCGCTTCCGCAAGCCCTGGCCGATCATCGCCGGTATCGTCGCCGCGACCCTGGCCAACCACGCGGCCGCCGGTGCCGTGGGCGCCTGGTTCGGCAGCTTCTTCTCGGATGCAACCCTGCACTGGATCCTCGCCGCCAGCTTTGCCGCCACCGCCCTGTGGACCCTGGTGCCGGACAAGATGGACGACGACGAGACCAGCACCGCGCGCAAGTTCGGGCCGTTCCTGACCACGCTGATCGCGTTCTTCCTCGCGGAGATGGGGGACAAGACCCAGGTCGCCACCGTGATGCTCGCGGCGCAATACCCGGAACTGTGGCTGGTGATCATCGGCACCACCGCCGGTATGCTGATCGCCAACGTACCAGTGGTGCTGGCGGGCAACTTTGCCGCAGACAAACTGCCCCTGACCCTGATCCGGCGCCTGGCGGCATCGGCATTCCTGATCCTGGCCATCGTCGCGGTGTACAAGGCGATGCAGAGCAGTGGCTGGGTTTAAGGCGTTACCGCGAGGCGTCACCGCGCGGCGTTACCGTGCGGCGCTCAACGCGCCGCACACTCCTCAGGACTTCTTGGCCTGCTGATAAAGCGGCATGACTTTCGGAATCGCCGCCTGCAACGAGGCAATCCGGCTGGCCGAGGCCGGGTGGGTGCTCATGAACTCCGGTGGCGCGCCTTCGTTCACCTTGCTCATCTTGTTCCACAGGGTGATCGCCGCGTTCGGGTCGTACCCGGCACGGGCCGCCAACTCCAGGCCAATGAGGTCGGCTTCGTTCTCGTTGGCCCGGCTGTTGGGCAAGGTCATGCCGTAGTTGGCCACGGTGTCGGCCAGGGCCAGGGTGTCCTGGCCCAGACCGAGCAAGGCACCGGCGCCCTGCTTGGCCATTTCGATGCCATAGGCCTTGGACATCGCTTCACGGCCATGCTCGCGCAGGGCGTGGGCGATTTCATGGCCCATGATCGCGGCGATTTCATCGTCAGTGAGTTTCAGCGTGTCGATCAGTCCGGTGTAGAAAATGATCTTGCCGCCAGGACCGCAGTTGGCGTTGAGCTCATCGCTCTTGATCAGGTTGACTTCCCACTTCCACTGCGCCGAATCCGGACGGAATATCGGCGCCTGGGCGATCAGACGAGTGGCGATCGCCTGGACCCGCTTGGCATCCCTGCTGGTCTTGTCCAGCACGCCCTTGCTACCCGCCTCGCCCACAGTCTTCTGGTAAGACTGGGCGTACATCTGGTTGACCTCGTCGGTCGACAGCATGCTGAACATCCACTGCGAGCGCTCTACACCCACGGCCCCGCCGCTGGTGGTGTTGACCGACTGACAGCCACTGAGCAACAGACTGGCGCCCAGCGCGCACACAACCCAATTCTTGTTCATGAATACACTCCCTGAAAACATGGCGCGTATCGTAGGCGGTGGCGGGTGTCCGCGCCAGATGCAACAGACGCGTAACCCATCATTTACCGAGAGAAACGTGGCCCAGCGTCTCAACCTGGGGTCAGGCACTCCGGGGCATTGAGTTTGGGGTCATTGACCAGGTTCGCCAGGACCCGTTCGCGCAGGACGGCGGGCTCGCTGGCGAGCAATGCCTGCAAGGTATGCAGTGGGGTGTCGGGGTCGAGCCAGGCTTGTTGGCCCGCATCGTCGAGAATCAATGGTCGCCGCTGGCTGGCCGCCGGCTGGGTGATCACCGCCGCGCTCAACCACAGTTGTTCCTGCACCGGATAGGCTTCCCAGATGGCCGCAAAAAAAAGCGACGACCCCTCGCCCGGGGTCAACCAATAGGGGCGCTTGCGGGTGGTGCCGCGCCATTCGTAAAAACCGTTGGCCGGCAGCAGGCAGCGCCGCTGACGGAAGGCCTCACGGAACATCGGTTGTTCGGCGACGGTTTCCGCCCGGGCATGGGCCGGCGTCTTCGACAGGTCCGTCAACCAGGGTGGCGTCAAACCCCAGCGGGCACGCGCCAGCGTACGCTGGCCGGCCTCGGCACGCAGGATCAGCACCGAAGCATTTGGCGAAATATTCCACTGCGCCTGCTGATCGGCCGGAAAACCGGGCAAGGCCGCAAAGGCGGGGTTCCAGCGAAACAGGGCAAAACGTCCACACATGGCGCAACACGACTCTTGATCAAACGAACGTCAGCCTAACAGACCAGCACGCCCGGGAAGCTATCCGGTTCGTCGCCGGGCATCGGCAACGCCGCATTGTACGCAGCGATCAGCTCGCGGGCGTATTGCGCCTGATCATTATCCACCGCCAGGCCCAGCAGGCCGAACACCGGCAACTCCCCCGCCGCCCCGAGCAGATCACGCCCCACCAGATGGGCCTCAACCCCCTCACTGGCCAGCATCCCTTGCAGCAACTCACCTTCCATCAGGTTTTCCGGTTCGTAGATGCGCTGCATAGAGGCCACTCCTCACTCGTTTTCACTGTGAACTTCGAGCATCCATTCCTGACCATCGATCTGCAGCGTGAACACAATCGGCCGACAACACACCGGACAGTCCTCGATGTAGGTCTGGTCCCCCCCGGACAAATCCAGAACCACCTCGGCGTCTTCACCACAATAAGGGCATTGATAGCGCTCGGTTTCCAGCATCGCGGTCTCCCAAGTGACTTGTGCGTATAATCGCCGGTCTATTTGCAGGGCTATTTTTGTTTGAGCTGACTTTTCAGACCGTACCCTGTGTGGATTTGATCCAATCCATTACTTACCCTAGCCGTTTCTAACAAGAGAGCATGATGGGCGAATTCGATGCCATCCGACCTTACGACGACAGCGAAGTCCCAGCAGTGCTGGCACGGCTGCTGAGCGACAAGGCGTTTCTAGATATCCTCACCCACTTTCGCTTTCCGCGGTTTGCCGGCGCCCTGGGCTGGATGCTCAAACCTCTTATAGCTCATCGGCTGCGCCGCGAATTCGCCGGGGTCTGCTCGGTTGCCACCTTGCAGGACAAGGTCGAGTTCTATGTCGACCACACCATCGAGCGCGCCACCGATGGCGTGACCTATACCGGGGTCGAGCAATTCAAGTCCGGCAGTGCCTATCTGTTCCTGACCAACCATCGCGACATCGTGATGGACCCGGCCTTCGTCAACTACGCGATCTACCACGCAGGCCTGCCCACACCGCGCATCGCGATTGGCGACAACCTGCTGCAAAAGCCCTTCGTCAGCGACCTGATGCGCCTGAACAAGAGCTTCATCGTGCACCGCTCCATCAGCGGTCGACGGGAGAAGATGGCGGCGTACCAGCTGCTTTCGGCGTACATCAACCATTCGATTCGCAACGATTGCCAATCGATCTGGATCGCCCAGGCCGAAGGCCGTGCCAAGGACGGGGACGACCGTACCGAGTCGGCGATCCTCAAGATGTTCCACATGAGCCGCAAGGACGAGCCGTTTGCCGAGGTCATCCTGTCGTTGAACCTGACCCCGGTCTCGATCAGCTATGAGTACGACCCGTGCGACCAGGCCAAGGCTCGCGAGCTGTACATC
This sequence comes from Pseudomonas sp. RA_35y_Pfl2_P32, assembly GCF_963970735.1. NCBI lineage: Bacteria > Pseudomonadati > Pseudomonadota > Gammaproteobacteria > Pseudomonadales > Pseudomonadaceae > Pseudomonas > Pseudomonas sp. RA_35y_Pfl2_P32. The sequence continues at coordinate 54,895 of NZ_CAXAQF010000025.1, read as the reverse complement.
CGCGCCACTACCGGCAGCTACACCAAGGAGCCCGGCGAGGATGACGCAAGCATTGCCAAGGGTATTACCGGCTACAAGGGCCGGGTCCATGTGAACTTTGCCGCGCCGATCAGCGAACGGTTCGAAGACACCAAGCAGTTGGCTATCGAGATGGACCGGCAGATTCTCGGCGGCTACCGGCTATTCCCGGTGCACTACCTGGCCTACGCCCAGTGGCAGGACGCCGACCCACAATTGAACGTGCCCAGTGCCACCGAGCTGTTCCCGGCCGAAGAACTGGCCAAGGCCCAACAAGAATGGCGAGACCGCCTCGCAGATTGCCCCGAGGAGCACCGCCCGTTCCTGGTGCTGCAGTACGCCACCCCCGTGCGCAACCAGTATCGGGTCAAGGCCGGGCTGCCCCTGTAGGGGCGCTCGCTCCCACATCAGGGATAGGCATCTGTTCCTGATGGCCTAGCATCAGACCCGGGTGCTGATCCACGACACCAGCAGCGCCAGGCCCAGGCAGGCGAAACCAAAGGCATAGAAGAAGCGGTTCATGCGCAAGGTGGCGATGCTCGACAGATGCCTCTGGTTGTCGGCTTTGGCACGCCCTGCCTGGGCTGCCAGGCTGGCGCGTGCCTGTTGCTCGCGGCGACGGGTCGTATGCAGCAGCCAGCCACCCGGGCAAGCGAACAGCAGTGCAAGGAGGTTGATCAGCTTGGCGGGATGAGCGGAAAACAGCGACCAGAGTTGCAGTGACATCGTGGACCTCAATCGAAACAGGGCATGCGCGGCGCGAATTCTACCCAAACCCGCACTGTCTGCCCGGGCTTTCCGACAAAAAACGAAACATCTGCCCGTCTAATGCTCTGCGTCACAGCTTCGTCATCTAAATACGCCAGTCTGTCGCCCCTCGAAACCGACACGGAGCTTGTCATGCTGCACGCCGAAAACCAGGACCGCCTGTACCTCATCACTGCAACCGACGAACAACAGGCGCTCGTCGGCAGCCTGGCCTTCAATGTTCAGGACCGTCACTGGCTGGTGTATTGCGCCCTGGGCGGACACCAGCATGCCGACCTGCCGGAAACCGACCTGCTGACCGGGGTGAGCGTGCTGGATTTCTACTCGCAGGCGGCGTGAGCGGCTGGCACAGGCAATAAAAAACCCGGGCCATGGCTGGCACCGGGTTTTGTAAACGCACTACCGAGCGTTACTCGGCCAGAATCTGACCCACGGTCGGGTCCTTGAACAGGCGGGTCAACGCATCGCTCAACACATCACTGACCAGCTTGGTGTTGGTCTCCTGGTTTGGCGCCATGCCAAAACGCTGGTCCAGCGAGGCACCGTAGCGCCCGCTGTAACGACGGCCGGCGTTCTGCACATCGGAGCGGAAGGTCGCGCCAATGGTCGCCTCGGTCACGTACATGCCTTCCTTGGGCGACTGATACTTCAGTTCCGCCAGGGTCACGGTCAACTGCGGGGCATTCAGCGCGTTGGCGGTCGGGGTGAAGCCCAGTAGCCGCACAGCCGCTTCGGCCTGGGCCTGCAGCTTGGGCAGGATCTGCGCGCTTTGCACCGTGATTGCGCTGGTTTCAGGGTACAGGCCACCACGGGTACCCAGGGTCGGCGACGGACGACCGTCCACCACCCTCACCACCACCGGCTGGCCACGCCCGACCGGCGCCAACTGAGTCGTCAGTTTCGGCTCCGGGGCGAGTTGTTGCGGGCTGTGGGCGCAGCCAACCAGGGTCAAACTGGTCACAGTGATCAAACCGAACAACAGGCGTTGCAACATGCGTTTCTCTCCAGAATCAGGCACAGACAGACGCGCAGTATAGCGGTCGGCACCGGCTGCAAACCAGCAACCCTGAACACCGGCTGAAGACTTGCGCAATGTCATCCGTGGCGACTGCCCGGTCACGGGAGTGTCATGCCAGACTGCTAACTTCAACGCCGTCACCGAACGAGGGCATTGCCATGCATTTTCTCTGGTCGTTATTCGCTCCACGTCGCACCTATCGTTACTTTGCCCGGCTCGACAGCGCCGAACGCTGCCTGGCATTCAAGCACTGCCAGGTGCCCCCGATGGGCGATGGCTGGGTCGAAATCAACGAGATTCGCCCTCACTGGTTGCACCAGCCACTGCCCGCCAGCGCCCGCCTGAGCCCACGCATTCGTCGCCTCAGGTTGCACTCGGCACTGGCCGGCTGACCGAACGGCTAATAAAAGTCATTAAACACGACCATTTCCCTGCGTTTCTTCGCTACAATCTCCCCCCGATTATAAGGACGTCTCCTGATCGGGCCTCGCAGCACCGCTGATACCTGCGTATTGGCACCCCCGCACCGCCCACAGAGAGCCGCCCACACAGATCGAGTGAAGCTGGCGAGCTTGCTGTTTTATCTTGCAAACCACCACTTTTCGCGAATCTGCAGAGCTGTCATGACGCTCGGCCACTGAGCTGTTTGCCCGTTTTTGACGCGGGTCCGGTGCCAGGCGCAGATAGCCCTTTTTGAGGTTCACGTCTTCAAAAGAGCGTGAAAAAACGGGTTTTCACAACTTCACAAGAGTGTGGCGAGCAAATGAATAGTTTTGCGTCTGAATATGCACCATTAGCGTCTACAACAGCCCAACGACACAGGACCGGATACGCCTCGAATACCGGAGCCTGAAGCCTGTCCGCTACGGATTTGGTTGCACAAACGGACGTATCGACCATAAGTCGAATTGCCTGCCGCGCGCTGAAATGAGTTCATGGGAACCCTGAGGCCAGCAGGTAACGTCTGTCGAAGTTGCGATAAATTGCGAAGATTCGGACATGGCGATCCTCGCCATGGGTGACCTGGGGCTCTACAGAGCATGCCCCGTAACTCCTGGCAGCTATGCCGACAATTTGGTGCTGCAGATTTTGGAGACGCGTTAAATGGCGCATAACGAAGCAGTCGACGTAGTACTGGTTGGGGCCGGCATCATGAGTGCTACCCTCGCTGTACTGCTCAAAGAGCTCGACCCCGCGATCAAGCTGGAAGTCGTCGAGCTGATGGATTCCGGGGCCGCGGAGAGTTCCAACCCGTGGAACAACGCCGGTACCGGTCACGCCGGCCTGTGTGAGCTGAACTACACGCCACAGGCCGCTGACGGCAGCGTCGACATCAAGAAAGCCGTGCACATCAACACCCAGTTCGAGGTGTCGAAGCAGTTCTGGTCCTACCTGACCCGCAAAGGCACCTTCGGCTCGTCGAAATCCTTTATCAGCCCGGTCCCGCACCTGAGCTTCGTGCAGGGTGACGCTGGCGTGTCGTTCCTCAAGGAACGCTTCAACGTGCTGAAAAAGCACCATGCCTTCGCCGACATGGAATACACCGAAGACAAGGCCAAGATGGCCGAGTGGATGCCCCTGATGATGCCCGGGCGTGAGGCTGGCGAGACCCTCGCCGCAACCCGCGTGCTCAACGGCACCGACGTCAACTTCGGCAACCTGACCAATCAACTGCTCAAGCACCTGACCAGCGCCGGCGATGCCCAGGTCAAGTACTGCAAGCGCGTGACCGGTCTCAAGCGCAATGCCAACGGCTGGACCGTCAGCATCAAGGACGTCAACAGCGGCAGCAGCCGTGAAGTCGACGCCAAGTTCGTGTTTCTGGGTGCCGGTGGTGCGGCCCTGCCGTTGCTGCAGGCCTCGGGCATCGAGGAAAGCAAAGGCTTCGGCGGCTTCCCGATCAGTGGCCAATGGCTGCGTTGCGACAACCCGGAAGTGGTCAAGCATCACCAGGCCAAGGTCTACAGCCAGGCCGCGGTCGGTTCGCCGCCAATGTCGGTACCGCACCTGGACACCCGCGTGGTCGATGGCAAGACGTCCTTGCTGTTCGGCCCATACGCCGGCTTCACCACCAAGTTCCTCAAGCACGGCTCCTTTATGGACCTGCCGCTGTCGGTACGTGCCGGCAACATCGGACCGATGCTGGCCGTGGCCAAGAACAACATGGACCTGACCAAATACCTGGTCAGTGAAGTGATGCAATCCATGGAGCAACGCCTGGAGTCGCTGCGTCGCTTCTACCCAGAAGCGAAGGCCGAGGACTGGCGCCTGGAAGTGGCCGGCCAACGGGTGCAGATCATCAAGAAAGACCCGAAAAAAGGCGGCGTCCTGCAGTTCGGCACCGAACTGGTTGCCGCCAAGGACGGTTCGCTGGCCGCCCTGCTCGGCGCTTCGCCAGGCGCCTCGGTGACCGTTTCGATCATGCTCGAGCTGATCGAGAAATGCTTCCCGGGCAAGACCAAGGGCGAATGGGCTGCCAAACTGGCGGAAATTTTCCCCGCGCGTGAAAAAGTCCTGGAAACCGACGCTGCGCTGTATCGCAAGATCAACGCGCAGAACAACGTTGCCCTGGAGCTGGTGGAAGCCAGCAGCGAGACCCCAAGCTTCGCTTGAGCCTCGCCCATAAAAAACGCCCCGTTCTCATTGAGTGCGGGGCGTTTTTTTGGCCGTAAAAAATCTCAGCCGCGGGCTTTTTCGATCAACTCGAGGTACTCGGCGCTATTGCGCTGGTCCTTGATCACCTCGGCGAAGGTCTGGCCATGCTCATCCTTGCCGCCCAGGTCGTAGCCGGCCTCGACAAAAAACACGAGGAAACGCTCGAAATCGTCGATGCGCAGGCCGCGATAAGCCTTGATCAACTTGTGCTGGGACGGTGAAGTGGCGTCAACCGGTTCGAAATCGAGGAACAACTTGATCTGCTCATCGCCGATCTCGTCACCAATCACTTGCTTCTTATCTTTACGCATTGCCGACTCCAGCTCGCAGACATTTCACGGGGCAGGCAGTTTACCCCCGCCCTGCCCGATGCCTCAACGACCACGCTTCACCGCCCCCGTGTGCAGGTCTGCCCAGACATGGCCATTGGCGTAGCCGAGGAACTGGCAATAGACCGTGTCGTTGCGCAACAGGTCCAGCACCACCCGGTATTGGGCCATGGGGTAAAACAGGGTGAGGGTGCGGGTATTGGCGTCGTAGATCGGCTTTTTCAGGCTTTTGCTTTCGCCGTCGAAATTCACCAGCACCTGGCTGATGGTCGCCCCCTTGTTCAGGGGCTTGCCCTTGAGGCGGATCAGTACCGGCGAAGTCACCGGAATCGGCTGCTGATTGGACTGGCGCTGGCTGCCCACCACGACCGAATACTCGGTGACCTGTAGCAGTTGTTGCTGCTCGGGCGAGGCGTCACGCAGGGTCAGGTCATCGGGTGGCAGGAATTGCCCGTGCATCACGGCAGGCGCGGCCGCCAGTGGCAGGCTGAGGCTCAGTAACAGAACGGCGCAACTGCGGATCAAAAGGCTCATGACGGGCTCCAGGATGGGCCCGTCACTGTAGCAGCTGGCGCAGCCTGCGGCAGCTGCTACAAAGGTGCGTGAAGCTCGCTCAGGCGAACTGCGCGCGCATCCAGGCATGGTAGTCGGCAACGCCGGTTTCACCCTCACGGGGTGCCCAGTGTGCGTGCTCACCCTCGCCCACCGGGCGATAAGGGCCGGACTTGCACTCGAACATCACGCTATCGGCCTCCAGCACCACCAGGCCGTGGTAAACCCTGGCCGGCAGGTCGACGCCCACGGCGTCACCACCGACCTCCAGGACCCGCCTGGCAACCACCTGGCCGGCGTCGTCGAAGATCAGCACGCCCAGGCGCCCCTTGAGCACCAGCAAGGTCTCGGCCTTGTCGTCGCTCAGGTGGCGATGGGGCGGGATGTACGTCGACGGCTGCAAGCCCACGGCCATGCGGTGGCACGGCTCTTCCATCTGGTGGAAATTGTGGTGCTGGCGCCCACGCGGACTGGCCGCAGCCTTCTCGGCCAATTGAGCAAAGAGTGCCTGATCAAGAAAGCTGGGGGTCGTCATGGCTTACATACCTTTAACGGCAAAAATCCCGTTGGCGTTGCGCCAGTAGCCTTTGTAGTCCATGCCGTAGCCGAAGATGTAGCGGTCTATGCAAGGTAGCCCAACGAAATCGGCCTTCAGGTCCGGACGCGCCTTGCGGTCATGATCCTTGTCGATCAGCACCGCGGTGTGCACTTTGCGGGCACCGGCGTGTTTGCAGAAGTCGATGATCGCGCCCAGGGTGTGCCCTTCATCGAGGATGTCGTCGATGATCAGCACGTCACGGTCGATGAACGAGACTTCCGGCTTGGCTTTCCAGAACAGATCGCCGCCGCTGGTTTCGTTACGATAGCGCGTGGCGTGCAGGTAGGACGCTTCCAGGGGGAACTGCAGATGGGTGAGCAACTTGCCAGAGAAGATCAGCCCGCCGTTCATCACGCAGAACACCACCGGATTGCTGTCAGCCAGCTGTTCGTTGATGAGCGCACCGACACGGGCGATGGCCGCCTCGACTTCAGCTTCGGTGTACAGGCAGTCAGCCTCTCGCATGATTTGACGGATATGCTCGAGATCAGCGGACATGGTGCTCTCCAAGGGGTGGCGGATTCGGAAAAGCGAGCAAAGGTACGCATCCCGACCGGTCGAATCAAGCGTTTCTGGACTAACGTACTGAATGTCTATAGGACAACAACCCCGGATAGATTAATCTAGGCCGGTTTTTTTGCCCGCCGCCGGAGCCTTTCCCTATGCCCATCCGTGAGATCCGCCATCCGCTGATCCGACACAAACTTGGCCTTATGCGCCGCGCCGACATTAGCACGAAGAATTTCCGTGAGCTCGCTCAGGAAGTCGGTGCCCTGTTGACCTACGAGGCAACCAAGGACCTGCCCCTGGAAACCTACGACATCGAGGGCTGGTGCGGTACCGTTTCGGTCGAGAAAATCGCCGGAAAGAAAATTACCGTGGTCCCCATCCTGCGCGCCGGTATCGGCATGCTCGAAGGTGTCCTGAGCCTGATCCCGGGCGCCAAGGTCAGCGCCGTAGGGGTGGCCCGCAACGAGGAAACCCTTGAAGCGCACACCTACCTGGAAAAACTGGTTCCAGAAATCGACGAACGGCTGGCCATGATCATCGACCCGATGCTGGCCACCGGCAGCTCCATGGTCGCCACCATCGACCTGCTGAAAAAAGCCGGTTGCAAGGACATCTGCGCCATGGTCCTGGTCGCTGCCCCCGAAGGGATCGCAGCCGTCGAGAAGGCTCACCCGGACGTGACCATCTACACCGCCTCGATTGACGAAAAACTCAACGAGCACGGCTACATCATTCCTGGCCTGGGCGATGCTGGCGACAAGATCTTCGGCACCAAGCAGAAGGACGCGTGAGCATGCAGGATGAGTTCAACGACCCGCTCTGGCGCCAGATTCTGTCGGGTGCCCAGATGCTGTTCGTGGCGTTTGGCGCGCTGGTGTTGATGCCGCTGATCACCGGCCTCGACCCCAACGTCGCGCTGTTCACGGCGGGTCTGGGGACTCTGCTGTTCCAGCTCGTTACCGGGCGGCAAGTGCCGGTGTTCCTGGCCTCGAGCTTTGCCTTCATCACCCCGATCATTCTTGCCAAGGGCCAGTTCGGCCTGGCGGCGACCATGGGCGGCGTGATGGCGGCAGGTTTTGTCTACACCTTCCTGGGCCTGGCCGTGAAGATCAAGGGCACCGGTTTCATCGACCGCCTGCTGCCGCCGGTGGTGATTGGCCCGGTGATCATTTCGATCGGCCTGGCCATGGCGCCGATTGCCGCGAACATGGCCATGGGTAAGGCCGGTGACGGCAGCGAGCTGATTCATTACCAGACGGCGATGATGATCTCGATGCCGGCGCTGCTGACCACCCTGATCGTGGCCGTGTTCGGCAAAGGCATCTTCCGCCTGGTGCCGATCATTTCCGGGGTGCTGGTGGGCTTTGGCATGGCGTTTTACTTTGGCGTCGTCGACACCGCGAAAATCGCTGCTGCCCCCTGGTTTGCCTTACCGCACTTCACAGCACCAGAGTTCAACTGGCAGGCAATCCTGTTCATTGTCCCGGTGGCGCTGGCCCCGGCCATCGAACACATCGGTGGGGTGATTGCGGTCGGCAGCGTGACCGGTCGCGACTACCTGAAAAAACCGGGCCTGCATCGCACCCTGCTTGGCGACGGTATCGCCACCACGGCAGCCGGCATGCTCGGCGGCCCACCCAACACCACCTACGCCGAAGTCACCGGCGCGGTGATGCTGACCAAGAACTACAACCCGAAAATCATGACCTGGGCGGCGATCTTCGCCATCAGCCTGGCCTTCATCGGCAAGTTCGGTGCGCTGCTGCAAAGCATTCCAGTGCCGGTGATGGGCGGGATCCTGTGCCTGCTGTTCGGCTCGATTGCCGCGGTGGGCATGAACACCATGATCCGCCACCAGATCGACCTGGGCGAAGCGCGCAATCTGGTGATTGTCTCGGTCACCCTGGTGTTCGGTATCGGCGGTGTGCTGATCGGCACCGGCACCGGCCCCGACGACTTCGGCCTCAAGGGCATTGCTCTGTGTGCCATTGTGGCAATCGGGTTAAACCTGCTGTTACCGGGCAATGACGGCTGGAAGAACAAGCAGCCGGATGAACCTCTGCTCTAAGGGTTTTGCTGCCTGAAAGAACGTTATCGCGGGCCAGCCTTGCTCCTACAGGAACAAGGCTGGCCCGCGATGCTTTCTGGCCGCCTACAAAACCAACGGTGCCCTTTCACACAGAGTGTTCAGCGCCTGCGCCCACTGCGGCTCATCGTTGAGGCAAGGCACCAGCACCAACTCCTCTCCCCCCGCTTCGCGGAACTGTTCCAGGCCGCGGTCACCGATCTCTTCCAGGGTTTCGATGCAGTCGGCGACAAACGCCGGGCACATCACCAAAATCTTCTTCATCCCACTTTTGGCCAGTTCATCGAGGCGGGCTTCGGTGTAGGGTTCGATCCACTTGGCACGCCCCAGGCGCGACTGGAATGACACCGACCACTTGCCGTCCGGCAAGCCCAGGCGTTTGGCAAAGGCCGCCGCCGTGCGCAGGCATTGGGTGCGATAACAGGTGGCAATCACCTCTGCCGGCGCTGCGGCGCAGCAATCGCCATTGTTACTGCATTCAAAGCAATGACCCGGATTGAGCTTCTTCAGGTGCCGCTCCGGCAAACCATGGAAACTCAGCAGCAGGTGATCGTAATCCTGCTCCAGATAAGGCTGGGCGCTGGCCACCAGGGCGTCGAGGTATTCCGGCTGGTCGTAGAACGGCTGGAGAATCGCGAACTGCACCGCGAGTTTTTTCTCGCGCACCACCCGCTTGGCTTCCTCGATCACCGTGGTCACGGTGCTGTCGGCGAACTGCGGATACAGCGGTGCCAGGGTGATTTTCCTGATGCCTTGGGCGGCCAGGCGAGTCAGTACCGTTTCGATCGACGGCTCGCCGTAACGCATCGCCAATTCGACCGGTCCGTGGGTCCACTGCGCCGTCATGGCCTGCTGCAAGCGCCGGCTGAGCACCACCAGCGGCGAGCCTTCGTCCCACCAGATCGAGGCGTAGGCATGGGCCGACTGTTCCGGGCGCTTGATCAGGATCAACGACACCAGCAGGCGCCGCAGCGGCCACGGCAGGTCAATGACGTACGGGTCCATCAGGAATTGATTGAGGTAGCTGCGCACGTCCGCTACCTGAGTGGAAGCGGGCGAACCCAGGTTGACCAGGAGCAACGCGTGATCGGTCATGCAACGTCCTATTTCAAAGGCGGCTGGACAGGTCGTCCAGAGCCGCACGCAAATCAGTGAAACGAAAGGTGAAACCCGCCGCCAGCAAACGCATCGGGGTCACCCGCTGGCCGCCCAACAGCAACAGCGACAACTCACCCAGCCCGACCTTCAAGACGAACGATGGCAGGGGCATGAAAGCCGGCCGGTGCAGGACACTGGCCAGCGTCTTGGCAAACTCGCGATTACGCACCGGTTTTGGCGCGCAGGCATTATAAGGACCGCTGGCCATATTCTGATGCAGAAGAAAATCAATCAGCGCGATTTGATCGTCGATATGAATCCACGACATCCACTGCCGACCATTGCCGATAGGCCCGCCCAGCCCCGCTTTGAAGGGCAGGCGCAGGCGCGACAAAAAGCCGCCCTCGGCCGACAGCACCAGCCCGGTCCGCACCAGCACCACACGCATGCCCAGGGCCTCGGCGCGTTGTGCGGTTTCTTCCCAGGCGATGCACAGCTGGCTGGCAAAGTCCTCGCTGACCGGCGGCGAATCCTCGGTCAGCTCACGCTCGCCGCCATCGCCGTACCAGCCCACGGCCGACCCGGAAATCATCAGCGGGGGCTTCTGCTCACGGCTTTCCAGCCAGGCCAACAGGGTTTCGGTCAGGCTGATCCGACTGCTCCAGAGCAACGCCTTGCGCCTATGAGTCCAGAGGCGGTCGGCAATCGGCGCACCCGCCAGGTTGATCAGCGCGTCCACCGGGTCCTGGCCGATCTCTTCCAGGCGCGCAATGCCTCGCACCTGGGCGCCGCACAGGGCCGGCACTTTTTCCGGCTTGCGACTCCACACCGTCAAGCTGTGGCCCTGGCTCACCCAGAGTCGGCAAAGCTGGCGTCCTATCAATCCAGTACCGCCGGTCAGCAATATGTGCATGACTTCTTCCTCGCGTGGCGTTTTACCTCAATCACTAGTCTATTTTTATAGGCAGGGATGTTTCGGATCGGGCAGGCCCTGTGATTAACAATAGGCCAAGCTGTCAGAACGAGAACGCTGAAAGTTATACCAAAAAATTAAATTGTACAGGTTTAACCCTAAGCGTAGCCTGTAGAGAAAGGTAAACGAGGCCCTTATGACTCTACCCATCGCAATTATCGGCACCGGCATCGCCGGACTCTCCGCCGCCCAGGCTCTGCAAGAGACCGGCTACGTCGTGCAACTGTTCGATAAAAGCCGTGGCAGCGGTGGCCGCATGTCAAGCAAACGCAGCGACGCCGGCGCACTCGACATGGGGGCACAGTATTTCACCGCCCGCGATCGGCGCTTTGTCACTGAAGTGCAGCGCTGGCAGGCCAATGGCTGGGTCGCCGAGTGGACGCCGCAGCTCTACAACTTTCAGGGCGGCCAACTCAGCCCGTCGCCGGACGAGCAGACCCGCTGGGTGGGCACGCCGCGCATGAGCGCCATTACCCGCGCCCTGATTGGCGACCTGGAGGTCCATTTCGCCTGCCGTATCACCGAGGTCTATCGTGGTGAACAGCACTGGCATCTGCAGGACGCCGAAGGCTTTACCCACGGCCCCTTCAGCCACGTGGTGATCGCCACTCCTGCCCCGCAGGCGACTGCCCTGCTGGCCTCTGCACCGAAACTCGCCGGGGTCGCCGCCGGGGTGAAAATGGACCCGACCTGGGCCGTCGCCCTGGCATTCGATACACCGCTGGACACCGCGATGGAGGGCTGTTTCGTGCAGGACAGCCCCCTCGACTGGCTGGCCCGCAACCGCAGCAAACCGGGGCGCGACAACAGCCTGGACACCTGGGTGCTGCACGCCACCAGCAGTTGGAGCCGGCAACACATCGACCTGTCCAAGGAGGCGGTGATCGAACAACTGCACGGTGCCTTTGCCGAACTGCTGCACAGCGCCATGCCCGCCCCGACCTTCAGCCTGGCCCATCGCTGGCTGTACGCGCGCCCTGCCAGCAGTCACGAATGGGGGGTACTGGCGGATGCCGACCTGGGCCTGTATGTGTGCGGCGACTGGTGCCTGTCGGGTCGAGTCGAAGGCGCCTGGCTGAGCGGCCAGGAAGCCGCCCGCCGCCTGCACGAACACCTGCAGTAGCTGCCTCCTTGCAGCAGTTGGCGAAGCCTCGCGAGCTCGACAGCAGCTAGAGGAACGATCGACGGGCAAAACCTATACAAAAAGTTTGACTTGTACACCTTTCGACCTATGATCAACGAATATTGTACAGCGATCACCGATTGTACAGGTTTTAGCCCGAGGTCTGCCGATGCAGAGCGAATCCCCACGCAAACCGAAAATCGCCATCAGCGCCTGCCTGATGGGTGACGAGGTGCGCTACAACGGCGGACACAAAGAATCCCGCCTCTGCAGTCGGACCCTCAGTGCTTACTTCGAGTTTGTCCCGGTGTGCCCCGAAGTCGCCATCGGCTTGGGCATCCCGCGCGAGCCCATTCGCCTGGTCGGCGACCCACAACACCCCAGCGCCATCGGCAGCGTCAACCCGCAGCTCGATGTCACTCAGCCGCTGGCCGACTACGGGCAACGCATGGCCGCTGAACTGACCGATCTATGCGGTTACATCTTCATGCACAAATCCCCTTCCTGCGGCCTGGAACGGGTCAAGGTCTATCACGCCAACGGCATCCCACAGGACGGTGGCGGTCGGGGCATCTACGCCGAGGCGTTTTGTGCCCGCCACCCTGACCTGCCGGTGGAAGAAGACGGCCGGCTCAACGATCCGGTGCTGCGCGAGAACTTCCTGACCCGGGTGTTTGCCTATGCCGCCTGGCAGGAGGTGCTGCAACAGGGCCTCAGTCGCCATGGCCTGACCGACTTCCACGCGCGCTACAAATACTTGCTGATGGCCCACAACCCGCTGCAATACAAGGCCCTGGGCAAACTCCTGGGCAACATGGGCCAGAGCGACCCCGCAGAGTTCGGCCCGCGCTATTTCAGCCAATTGATGGCGGCGCTCAAGCAATGCGCCACCCGCGGGACCCACAGCAATGTACTGCAACACCTCAGCGGCTATTTCAAGCAGACCCTTAGCGTCGAGGACAAACAGGAAGTCCAGCACGTGATCGGCCAGTACCGCCTTGGCGTCGTGCCGCTGGTGGTCCCGCTGACCCTGCTCAAGCATCACCTGCGTCATCATCCCGATCCGTACATCGCGCAGCAGGTCTACCTGCAGCCGCACCCGGAAAACCTCAGCCTCAGAAATGCGATTTGAATGAAGATGCCCAGCGCTACTCACCCCCATGAGCCAGACCCCGACTACCAGCAGGCGCTGGACGAAGGCTGGCTGCCGATCCGTGAGGTCGCCCGCGTGACCGGCGTCAACGCCGTCACCCTGCGTGCCTGGGAGCGCCGCTACGGGCTGGTGGTGCCGCAGCGCACCCCCAAGGGTCACCGGCTGTTCTCCGCCGGGCATGTGCAGCGCATCCACGACATCCTGACCTGGCTCAATCGCGGCGTGGCGGTGAGTCAGGTCAAGCAACTGCTGGACACGCCCCAGGCTTTCAGTTCGCCGGTGGAAAATGACTGGCAGATCCTGCGCCAGAACCTGGCCCAGGCCATCTGCCGCCTGGCCGAGCGCCAGGTCGATGACCTGTTCAACCAGGCCATGGCCCTGTATCCGCCCAGCACCTTGTGCGAGCAGTTGCTGCTGCCGCTGCTCGCCGAGTTCGAGCAGCGCTGGCAAGGGCAGTTCGGCGCACAGATGGAACGCAGCTTTTTCCATAGTTGGTTGCGCAGCAAGTTCGGCGCGCGGATCTACCACAACAACCGCCAGTTGCGTGGCGCCCCGCTGCTGCTGGTGAATCAATCCGACCTGCCGCTGGAACCCCATCTGTGGCTCAGCGCCTGGCTGATCAGCAGCAGCGATTGCCCGGTGGAAGTGTTCGACTGGCCGCTGCCGGTGGGTGAACTGGCGCTGGCGGTGGAGCACCTGCAGGCCCGCGCGGTGCTGCTGTATTCGAGCAAGGCCAGCAACCTGAAGCACGTGATGAAACTCCTGCACAACGTCAGTTGCCCGAAACTCATTGCCGGACCCACGGTGTGCATCCATCACAGTGAATTGTCCGTAACCACCCGTGAACTGCCTGATGTATTCCTCGCCGAGGATCCGCTTTCGGCACACCGGGCACTCATTCAACGAGGGCTGATTTGATGCTCGATGGGCAAGCGACTCGCCAACTGGTCTGGCTGCGCAGTGATTTGCGCCTGCATGACAACACCGCCCTCAGCGCCGCAGCCGCCCGCGGCCCGAGTGTTGCGGTGTACCTGCTGAGCCCCGGGCAATGGCTGGCCCACGACGATGCGCCGTGTAAGGTGGATTTCTGGCTGCGTAACCTGCGCGAACTGAGCCGGGCATTGGCCGCGCTGAACATCCCGCTGCTGATCCGCAGCGCCCCCGTTTGGGACGATGCCCCCCAGGTGCTGGTGCAACTGTGCCACGAGCTGAACGTTGCGGCGGTGCACCTCAACGAAGAATACGGCGTGCATGAAACCCGCCGCGACCGCGCCGTGCGCCAGGCCCTGGAAGGCCAGGACATCACCCTGCAGGGCTATCTCGATCAGCTTTTGTTCCAACCCGGCAGTGTGCTGACCAAAACCGGCAGCTATTTCCAGGTCTTCAGCCAGTTTCGCAAAGTCTGTCATGCCCGCCTGTACGGCTCGCCGCCACAACGGGTAGCGGCGCCGCAAGCCCAACTGCCGACAGGGATCCACAGCGACCCGATACCCGAGCTGATCAGCGGCTTCGCCCCCCCCAGCGAGCAGCTGCGGGCACTCTGGCCGGCGGGGGAAGAGCACGCGCAGCAGCGCCTGGCCCACTTCGCCGACGCCCAGATCGACTACTACAAGGACGAACGCGACTTGCCGGCCAAGCCTGGCACCAGCCAACTGTCGCCCTACCTGGCCGCCGGCGTGCTCTCGCCTCGGCGATGCCTGCATGCGGCCCTGCAAGCCAACCAGGGTGAATTCGACAGCGGCAGCGCCGGCGCGGTGACCTGGATCAACGAACTGCTGTGGCGCGAGTTCTACAAACACATACTGGTCGGCTACCCCCGTGTCTCCCGGCACCGCGCCTTTCGCCCGGAAACCGAAGCCCTGGCCTGGCGGGATGCCCCCGACGAACTGGCGGCCTGGAAGGAGGCGCGCACCGGCCTGCCGATCATCGACGCCGCGATGCGCCAACTGTTGGAAACCGGCTGGATGCACAACCGCCTGCGGATGGTGGTGGCCATGTTCCTGACCAAGAACCTGTTGATCGACTGGCGCGAAGGCGAGCGGTTTTTCATGCGCCACCTGATCGACGGTGATCTGGCCGCCAACAATGGCGGCTGGCAATGGAGCGCCTCCACCGGCACCGACTCGGCGCCTTACTTCCGGATATTCAACCCGTTGAGCCAGTCGGAAAAATTCGACAGTGAAGGCGTGTTCATCCGCCACTGGCTGCCGGAACTGGCCGGGCTGAACAAAAAAGATATCCACAACCCGGCCGCCATGGGCGGGTTGTTTGGCGTGGCGGATTATCCGTTGCCGATCGTCAACCTCGGCCAATCGCGCGAGCGCGCACTGGCTGCGTTCAAGAACCTGCCCTCGCGCCAGGAAGCCGAGGTCTGGCATGAGTGACTTCCTGCGGCGCTTTGCCCATGAGTTCTCGGCACTGGACAAAGACAACCTGCAACGCCTCGACAAGCTGTACAGCGAGGACGTGCACTTCACCGACCCGCTGCACGACGTGCAGGGGCTTGGGCCACTGCACCACTACTTCGCCCAGCTCTACGCCAACGTCAGCCAGTTGCACTTCGACTTTCATGGTGTTGATCAAGTGGCTGAAGGCCAGGGCTATCTGCGCTGGACCATGAGCTATCGCCACTCGCGCCTGGCGGGCGGGCAAACGATCGAAGTCGAGGGCTGCTCGTTCCTGCTTTGGCGCGACCGGGTCTACCGCCACCGGGACTACTTCGATGCCGGGGCATTGCTGTATGAACACCTACCCGTAATGGGCCGAGCCATCGGTTGGTTGAAAGGGAGAATGGGATGAGTCATGTGACCCCGCGACGATATTGGTTAACGGGCGCCAGCAGCGGCCTTGGTGCGGCGATGGCCGAACAACTGTTGAAGGCCGGCGTGCACCTGGCGGTCAGCGCCCGCACGGTGCAGCCGTTGAAAGTCCTGGCCCAGCGGTATCCAGGGCAAGTGCTGGTGGCACCCGGAGACTTGACCAACAGCCAGACTGTGCGCGAGATCGGCGAGCAGATTCAGCACGACTGGGGCTCGCTGGACACCGTCATCCTCAATGCCGGCACCTGTGAATATGTGGACACCAAGCAGTTTGATGCGTCGATCATCGAGCATGTCGTGCGCACCAACCTGCTCGCCAGCAGCTATTGCATCGAGGCCGCCTTGCCGCTGCTGCGCGCCGGCACCGCACCTCATCTGGTAGGCATTGCCAGCTCGGTGACTTACTTGCCGCTACCACGCGCCGAAGCCTATGGCGCGTCCAAGGCCGGCCTGCGCTACCTGTTCGAATCCTTGCGCATCGACCTGGCCCCCGAGGGCATCGAGGTCACCGTGGTCAGCCCCGGCTTTGTCGAAACCCCGTTGACGGAAAAAAACGACTTCCCCATGCCACTGAGTTGGCCGGCAGACAAGGCTGCCTGCTACATCGTCGAAAAACTCAAAAAGCGCCCCCTGGAGATCGCCTTCCCGGCCTTGTTCATGGCTGCGCTGTGGCCGCTGTCGAAACTGCCCAGCCGAGTGCAACTGGCGATCGGCAAACGCATGGTCAGAAGCTCCCCGCCGATCAAGGATCAGCCGTGAAAATTGCCATCATCGGCAGTGGGATCTCGGGGCTGACCAGCGCTTACCTGCTGAACCGCACACACGAGATCACGCTGTTCGAGGCCAACGACTGGATCGGCGGCCACACCCACACGGTGCAAGTGACGGTCAACGGCCAGCGTCATGCGGTGGACACCGGCTTCATCGTGTTCAATGACTGGACCTACCCCCATTTCATCCGTCTGCTGGAAACGCTCGGCGTGCGCTTTAAACCCACCGAGATGAGCTTCTCGGTGCGCGACCCGGACAGTGGGCTGGAGTACAACGGCAACACCCTCAACAGCCTTTTCAGCCAACGGCGCAATCTGCTGTCGCCGCGGTTCTGGGGCATGCTGCGCGACATTCTGCGCTTCAACCGCGAAGCCCAGCGCGACCTGGCCGAACAACGGATCGCCGCACACACCACCCTGGGTGAGTATTTGCACAGCAACGGCTATGGCAAGCGTTTCACCCAGCATTACATCGTGCCGATGGGCGCGGCGATCTGGTCGATGTCGCTGGCCGATATGCTGAGTTTCCCACTGCAGTTTTTCGTACGCTTTTTCAAAAACCACGGATTGCTGTCCGTCAGCAATCGTCCGCAATGGCAAGTGATTGAAGGCGGCTCCAGTGCCTACATCGCCCCCCTGACGGCCTCTTTTGCCGAGCGCATTCGCCTCAATTGCCCTGTGCACCGGGTCGAGCGCGATGAGCACGGCGTGACCGTCCACAGCAAGGCCGGCAACGAGCGTTACGACAAGGTGATATTCGCCTGCCACAGCGATCAGGCGTTGCAACTGCTGGCCCAGCCGAGCCGCGCAGAACAGTCGATTCTTGGCGCCCTGCCCTATGCTGAAAACGACGTCGTACTCCACACTGACACGCGCCTGCTACCTGATCGAAAACTGGCCTGGGCCAGTTGGAATTATCGCCTGGGAGGGCACGGTCAACAGGCCGCCGTCACCTACAACATGAACATCCTGCAAGGTCTGCAAAGCGACGCAACGCTGTGTGTCAGCCTCAATCAGCGCGCACAGATCGACCCGCTCAAAGTGCTTGCGCAATACACCTACGCCCACCCCCAGTACAGCCTCGCGGCGGTGGCCGCGCAAGCGCGCTGGGGAGAGCTCGACGGTGCGCAGCACACCTGGTATTGCGGCGCCTACTGGGCCAACGGCTTTCATGAGGACGGGGTGGTCAGCGCCTTGCGCGTCGCCCATGCACTGGGTGAGCGACTATGAACAGCGCCCTCTACAGCGGCTGGATCAGCCACCGGCGATTTGCGCCCAAACATCATGCGTTCCGCTACCGAATCGGCCTGTTGTACCTAGACCTCGACGAACAGGACGCCGTGCTGGGGCTGTCTCCATTGGCGGGCAACAGCCGTTTCGCGCCCTTCTCTTTTCGTCAACGCGACTACCTGCAAGCCGATACTGGCCAAGGCATGCCACTGATCGAAGCGGTACGACAGCAGGTCGCCCTCGTCATCGGCCACATCCCCCTGGGCTCGGTCTATCTGCTGACCCAGGCACGCAGTTGGGGGGTGTCGTTCAATCCGGTGAGCTTTTTCTACTGCCATGAAACTGACGGCCAACTGGCGGCGATTCTGTGCGAGGTCACCAATACGCCCTGGGGCGAGCGTTATCACTACGTGTTACCCGCCAGGGCCACGACTGATTCGAACGACACGCACCAGCACTTCGCCGTGGCCAAGGCCTTTCATGTCTCGCCGTTTCTGCCGCGCGATCTGGAACACCGCATGAGTTTCAGCCCCGCCGGACACAGACTCGGCGTGCACATGGCCGATTGGCAGGGCGAACTGAAACTGTTCGACGCCACGCTCAATCTGCAACGCGAAGCCCTGGATCGCCACAGCCTGCACCGCTACCTGCGGCGCTTCCCGTGGATGACGGCGAAAACCTGCCTGGCGATTTACTGGCAAGCCTTTCGCCTGCTGCTCAAGCGCACACCGATTTTTGCTCATCAGGCTGCCGACGGCAGCGTTCAAAGCGCCATTGTTTCCCCCAAGGATCGCCGTCATGAAATCTCCTAGTGTTTCGGCCAAGACCAACCTGCTCGGCACTCACGGGTTGAGCGGGGCCCTGTTGCGCCGTGGCGTACTGCGACAATTGGCACACCTGAAAAACGCTCAACTGCTGGTCGTCGAAGAGGGCGAGCGGCATGTATTTGGTACGGCTGGCAGCCCGCTGCAGGGGGAGATCCACATCCTCGATGCAGCAGCCTGGGGCCTGGTGGCCAGCAATGGCTCGATTGGTGCGGGTGAAGCGTTCATCCATGGCTACTGGAGTTCCCCGGACCTGACCGCCGTGGTGCGCGTCTTCGTCAGTAACCTTGAGGTGCTCGACGCACTGGAGGGCGGGCTGGCGAGACTCGGCCGGCCACTGGTTCGCGCCCTGCACTGGCTCAATCGCAACACACGCAAGGGCTCACAAAAGAACATCGCGGCGCACTACGACCTGGGCAACGATTTGTTCGAGCAGTTTCTCGACCCGACCATGATGTATTCGGCCGCCCAGTTTCGCAGCGCCGACGACAGCCTCGAGCAGGCGCAACTCAACAAACTCGAGCGCATTTGCCAGAAACTCGACCTCAAGGCCAGCGATCACCTGCTGGAGATCGGCACCGGCTGGGGCAGCATGGCGCTTTACGCGGCGCAGCATTACGGTTGTCAGGTAACGACCACCACCCTGTCCAAGGAGCAGTTCGATTTCACTGCGCAACGCATTGAGGCGCTCGGGCTGCACGCTCAGGTCACGCTGTTGCTCCAGGACTATCGCGACCTCACCGGGCAGTACGACAAACTGGTTTCGATCGAGATGATTGAAGCGGTAGGCCATCGTTTCCTGCCGACCTACTTCAAACAATGCGCCCATCTACTCAAAAGCAACGGCCTGATGCTGTTGCAAGCCATCACCATTCGCGAGCAACGTTACGAGCAGGCCCGCAATGGGGTGGACTTCATCCAGCGCTACATCTTCCCCGGCGGCGCCCTGCCCTGTGTACAAAAGATGTTGGAAATCGTCAGCCGCGATACCGACATGAACCTGTTGCACATGGAAGACTTCGGCCTGCACTACGCGCGAACCCTGCGTTTGTGGCATGAGAACTTCCGCCGCGCCCATGGGCGTTTGAGTGAGTTGGGCTACGACGAGTATTTCCTGCGCCTCTGGGAGTTCTACCTGTGCTACTGCGAGGGTGGTTTTCTGGAGCGCACCATCGGCACCGCGCAACTGCTTCTGGCCAAACCCGCAGCCATGCCACAACCGCTGCTCGGGCGCTTCGATGCTTGAACGCCTGGCCAATGCCGTGCTGTTTCAGCTCGGCTGGCTGGCCTGCGTGTTGGGCGGTGACAGCCTCTGGCTAGTGATCCCGCTGGCCGTGTTGTTGATTCACCACCTGTGGATAAGTCGCCGAGGACAGGACAGTCGGCTGATACTCTGGGTGGTGCTGCTTGGCATTGCGCTGGACAGCTCATTGCAGCGGCTCGGTGTATTTGAGTTCCAGCAAACCGTTGCCTTGATTCCACTGTGGCTGATCATGCTGTGGGCTTTGCTGGCCACGACCCTGCGTCATTGCCTGCGCTGGAGCGCCCACCCCTGGTGGCTGGCCAGTGTCACCGGCGCCGTGGGCGGACCGTTGTCGTACTACGCAGGCGGGCGACTGGCCGGGGTACAGTTTCCAATGGGGGTGTGGCCAACGCTGATCGGTATCGCGATGCTATGGGCATTGATTTTTCCATTGCTCCACCTGATGGCCCGGCGCCTATCCCACTGAGCGTCCGTCAGAGCGTTCACACAGCCGGGGTGCACTGCCTTACACTGGCGCCCATGAATACCATCCCCCTCACCGAAATCGTCGAGCCGACGGTCACCTGCTCGACGTGCGCGGCCTGCTGCTGCCAGCTCGAAGTGATGCTGATCACCGACACCGGCGTGCCTGATCGCTTTATCGACACCGACGATTGGGGTGGAGAAGTCATGCTGCGCCTGGACGACGGCTGGTGCGCGGCGCTGGATCGCGACACGATGATGTGCACCATCTACGAAAAACGCCCGTTGATATGCCGGGAGTTCGAGATGGGCGCGCCGGAGTGTATCGAGGAACGCCTGGGAATCACCACGGCCTACAGGTGATGGCGCTCCTTCGCTGACACGCCAGCGCCTACAAGGCCATGGTGTAGTGCAAGGCGTAACTTTCGACGCCGTCGTTGGGACTGGCGATCCCCGCGTTTGAGTAGTGGGTGGCGCGTATCCCCACTTCCTGTCCACCGGCAAAGCGCAGGCCGGCACCGAAACGATCTTCGAACTGGAAAGCCGAGCCGAGCGCGTTGTTCTCCACTTCGGTGTGGGCAAAAACCGCCACCCCGATCCCTACTTCCAGATAGGGCCTGACCGTCTCCCCGGCGAATTCATACACCAGCACCGGCGAGACCGACAGGCTGTGGTTACTTGCCGTTTCATCACCGTCCCAGAAGGTGTAGGCCCCATCCCAGTAGCCGGTCAGGCGCCCCACGTCGCTCTGCCACCAGCTCTTGTCCCATTCAGACTGCAGGCCCAGTCGATAGGTCATGGTCGAGTCACTGGTTTGCCCGACGGCAAACTCGATACCCGCCGCGTGTGCGCTGTAACCATGCCCCAACAATACGGCCGCAAGCGCAGCCAGACAGAACACTCGCTTCATAGGAAACATCCTTTTATGCGAACGATTGTTTTAGGTTTTGATGCTCAACAGACGCAGCAATAGAATCTCGCCCCCGCGCAGAAGTTCAGCTGAAATTCAGCGTGCCTACAGCTTGAAGCTTTGCACAACGCCACCGTTATGCCAGAGCAGCGGCAGGATATTTCTCAGGTGCTCAGGGCTGGCACTGGTCCAGATTTGGGCTGGCTGGGCAGGACCGTTCGCGAGCAGTTTACGTTCAGCGAGCAGGCGCTGGGTTTGCCGGGCAACGGCAGCGCCGGTGTCGATCAGGCTGATGTCGGCGGGGAGCATCTGCGCGAGCATCGGCTTGAGGAAGGGGTAATGGGTGCAGCCGAGGATAATCGTGTCGCAGCCCTCGTCCAGCAAAGGCTGCAGGTAGCTGCCCAGTAACTGGCGCAGCGCCGGACTCTGCAAGTCACCGGCTTCAATCAGCTCCACCAGACCCGGGCACGGCTGAGTGACAACCCGCACATCGGTGGCGAAACGGTCGAGCAAGGCGGCGAACTTGGCACTCTGCAAGGTTCCGGTGGTGGCTAGCACCCCGACCACACCGCTGCGGGTCGCCGCCGCCGCCGGCTTGACCGCGGGCTCCATGCCGACGATGGGCCACAACGGGTAGTCGCGACGCAAATCCGCCACACCCGCCACGGTTGCTGTATTGCACGCCACGACCATGGCCTTGGCGCCCTGAGCCTGGAGAAAATCGGCCACCACTGCACAGCGTTGACGGATGAACTCCGGCGACTTCTCGCCGTAGGGAATGTGCCCGCAATCGGCCACGTACAGCAGCGACTCATGGGGCAGCAACCGGTGGATTTCCGCCAGCACCGACAACCCGCCAACGCCGGAATCGAACACACCGATGGGCGCCTCACGCATGTTTCGCACCACAGACGCTGCAGCCCGGATCACGCTTGACCCGCAGCTCACGGAACCGCGTCCCGAGGGCATCGATCAACAGCAACCGGCCCACCAACGGCTCCCCAAAACCCACCAGCAGCTTCAGTGCCTCAAGGGCTTGCAGGCTGCCGACCAGGCCCACCAGCGGACCGACCACGCCGGCCTCGCTGCAGGTCAGTTCGGCCTCGCTGCCGTGCCCGTACAGGCAGTGGTAACAGGGGCTTTCGGCGCGACGCGGATCGAACACCGACAATTGCCCTTCCAGACGAATAGCCGCGCCGCTGACCAGGGGCTTGCCCGCGGCCACGCAGGCCGCGTTCACCGCTTCGCGGGTACCAAAGTTGTCGGAACAGTCGAGCACCAGGTCGACCGCCGCCACTGCTGCCGCCAATGAGTCGGCATCCAGAGCGGTGCGATGGGCAACCAGTTGGATCTCGGGGTTGATCGCGTTCAAGCGGCGGATCGCCGAATCGACCTTGCTCAGCCCGACGCTGTCGGTGTCGTGGATGATCTGGCGCTGCAGGTTGGTCAGGTCGACCGTGTCGAAATCCGCCAGGTGCAACTCGCCCACGCCTGCGGCCGCCAGGTACAGCGCCACCGGCGCACCCAAGCCACCGAGACCGACAATCAGCGCGCGGCTTTGCTTGAGTCGCAACTGGCCGTCGATGTCGACGTGTTGCAACAGAATCTGCCGGCTATAGCGCAACAGCTCCTGATCATTCAGCACGGCAGGCGCCCCAGACTGATGCGTTGGTGGCCGCCGAGGTCCATGCGGCTGTGGACCTCGACGAACCCCTGGGCCAGCAGCAAATCACGCACGGCCTGCGCCTGATCGTACCCGTGCTCGAGCATCAACCAGCCACCGGCTTCCAGGTGCTGGGGCGCCTGGGCGATGATCACCCGTAGATCATCCAGGCCGTCGGTCCCGGCCACCAGCGCACTGGTCGGTTCGAAGCGCACGTCGCCGGCGACCAGGTGCGGGTCGGCGGCAGCAATGTACGGCGGGTTGCTGATGATCAGCGTGTAGCGATGGTCCTTGAGGGCATCGAACCAGTGGCTGCTGAGCACCGTGACGTTATGCACATGCAGGCGCTGGCGATTGCGCTCGGCCAGGGCCACGGCTTCCAGCACGCGATCCACCGCTGTCACTTGCCAGGCCGGACGCTCGCTGGCCAGGGCCAGGGCGATCGCCCCGCTGCCGGTGCCCAGGTCGAGCACTTTGGCCGGTGTGGCCGGCAACAATTCAAGGGCGGTTTCTACCAGAAGCTCGGTGTCCGGACGCGGGATCAGCGTATGCGGTGCGACCTCCAGGTCCAGCTTCCAGAAGCCCTGTTGCCCGAGGATATAAGCCACCGGCTCGCCGCCGCGACGACGCTGCAGGTAGTGGGCAAAGGTCAGCGCGGCATCACTGGGCACGATGCGCTCGGGCCAGGTGTGCAGGAAGCTGCGGGATTTGCCCAGGGCAGCGGCCAGCAGCAACTCGGCATCCAGGCGCGCGGTAGGCGAGTCAGGCAGGTCGGCGGCGCGCAACAAACTGGCAATGATGGTCATTTATTCACCTATCGCCGCCAGTTGGTCCGCCTGATACTCAGCCAGCAGGGGCTCGATCACGGCATCAACGCCACCGGCGAGGATTTCATCGAGGGCGTACAGGGTCAGGTTGACCCGGTGGTCGGTGACCCGGCCCTGGGCGAAGTTGTAGGTACGGATCCGCTCGGAGCGATCACCCGACCCCACCAGCAGTTTGCGCTCGCTGGCGATGGCATTGGCCGCGGCACTGGTCTGCTGGTCGTTCAACTTGGCCGACAGCCAGGACATCGCCCGCGCCCGGTTCTTGTGCTGCGAACGCTCTTCCTGGCATTCGACCACGATCCCGGACGGCAAGTGGGTGATACGAATGGCCGAGTCGGTCTTGTTCACGTGCTGGCCGCCCGCGCCGGACGAGCGGTAGGTGTCGACCCGCAAATCCGCGGGATTGATCTCGATCGCTTCCTGCTCGTCCGGCTCCGGCAGCACCGCCACGGTGCAGGCCGAGGTGTGGATCCGACCCTGGGATTCGGTGGCCGGGACCCGTTGCACGCGGTGCGCACCGGATTCAAATTTCAACTTGCCGTAGACGTTGTCGCCTTCGACCCGGGCGATGACTTCTTTATAGCCACCGTGTTCGCCGATGTTCTCCGACAGGATCTCGACCCGCCAGCCACGCCGCTCGGCATAACGCGAGTACATGCGGAACAGGTCGCCGGAAAAAATCGCGGCCTCGTCGCCACCGGTGCCGGCGCGGATCTCGAGGAACACATTGCGCCCGTCATTCGGGTCCTTGGGCAGCAACATGCGTTGCAGGCTGGCTTCCAGCTCCTGCAGTTGCTCCTTGGCCTCGCGGACTTCTTCCACGGCCATTTCGCGCATGTCCGGGTCGCTGTCCTTGAGCAGGGCCTGGGCCCCTTCGAGGTCGGCCTGGACCTTGAGCAGCTGTTTATAGGTGGCGACAATCGGCTCGACTTCCGCGTATTCCTTGGAATAGGTGCGGAACTTGTTCTGATCGGAAATGACTTCGCCATCGCCAAGCAAGGCGGTCAGTTCCTCGAAACGGTCCTGGAGGATGTCCAGTTTATTGAGCAGTGACGCTTTCATTGCGGTTTTTTATCCGAAGAGCTATCCGACGCGCCCTCACCGAGGGCAAAGAGTTCCTGGGCCATGGCCAGCGCATCGAGGCGGCCTTCGGCAGTCAGCTTTTTCAACTGCACACTGGGCGCGTGCAGCAGTTTGTTGGTCAGGCCACGGGCCAGTTGCACCAGCACGTCCTCGGCGCGGCTGCCATTGGCGAGCAGGCGCTGGGCCTTTTGCAGTTCTTCATCACGCAGGCGTTCACTCTGTTGACGATAGGCCTTGAGCACATCGACTGCGGCCAGTTCACGCAGGCGCACCATGAAATCGTCGGCACCGATCGCGACCATCTCTTCCGCCGCCTGGGCTGCACCCTGGCGACTCTTGAGGTTCTCGGCGACCACTTCGTGCAGATCATCGACGCTGTACAGGTAGACGTCGTCCAGTTCACCCACTTCCGGCTCGATATCCCGCGGTACGGCAATATCGACCATGAATATCGGCTTGTGCTTGCGCAGTTTCAAGGCGCTTTCCACGGCGCCCTTGCCCAGGATCGGCAACTGGCTGGCGGTGGAGCTGATCACGATGTCGCTGCGCACCAGTTCCGCCGGGATGTCCGAGAGCAGCACGGCATGGGCGCCGAACTGTTCGGCCAACAGGCTGGCACGCTCCAGGGTTCGGTTGGCGACCACGATGCGCTTGACCCCCAGTTCGTGCAAATGGCGGGCGACCAGGGTGATGGTCTCGCCAGCGCCGATCAACAACGCCTGGCTGCGCTGCAGATCGCTGAAAATCTGTTTGGCCAGGCTGACGGCGGCAAACGCCACCGACACCGGGTTCTCGCCGATGGCCGTGTCGGTGCGCACCTGCTTGGCGGCATTGAACGTGGCCTGGAACAGCCGCCCGAGCAACGGGCCGATGGTGCCGGCCTCACGCGCCACGGCATAGGCCGATTTCATCTGGCCGAGGATCTGCGGCTCACCCAGGACCAGGGAGTCGAGCCCGGAGGCGACCCGCATCATGTGACGAACTGCCGCATCATCTTCATGCACATAAGCACTCGCGCGCAGCTCTTCGAGGCTCAGATGGTGATAATCGGCCAGCCAGCGCAGCACGGTATCGGCACTCAGCTGATCCTGCTCTATATAGAGTTCGCTGCGATTGCAGGTGGAGAGGATCGCAGCTTCGCGGCTGTCGGTGAGTCGGCAGAGCTGCTGCAAGGCCTCAACCAGCTGCTCCGGCGTAAAGGCCACGCGCTCGCGGACGTCTACGGAAGCAGTCTTGTGGTTAATACCGAGTGCAAGGAAGGCCATTCAAGATCGCTGATGATGTCGAGAAGCCGGCAATTGTCCTACTTCGCCAGACCGAGAACAACCACCGTTAACCATTGTCCTACTACCTTGTGCCTTTAAAGGCGCCTGCAGGAGCGAGCTTGCTCGCGAAAAACTCAAGGGCATTGCGCTTGTTCTGGGTGGCCGCTGCATCGTTGACGACCATCGCGAGCAAGCCGCAAGCGGGCGCCCGCTCCTACATAAAGAGATAAAGAGCGCCCCGGTTATGTTTGGCCGAAGGCTTGTGTCATGATGATCCGACCGCAGGTTAGTCGTCCTCTTCCTATATGAATAGATCTTCCACGTTGCTCCTCGCTTTAGTCTTCCTCAGCGGCTGCCAGGCCTTGGCGCCCGTGTCGACGGACGGTACACCGCCGGTCGCAGGCAGCCCTGCAGCCCCTGAAAAGCCCAAGGTTTACAGCGCCTTCAGCGAAGAGACGATCTTCAGCCTGCTGAGCGCCGAACTGGCTGGCCAGCGCAATCGCTACGACATTGCCCTGGACAACTACGTGACCCAGGCCATCAACACCCAGGACCCGGGCATTTCCGAGCGGGCGTTTCGCATTGCCGAATACCTGGGGGCTGACCAGGCGGCACTCGATAGCGCACTGATCTGGGCCAGGAATGCCCCAGAGGACCTCGAGGCACAACGCGCCGCCGCCATCCAGCTGGCGCGCAGCGGCCGTTATGACGACTCCATGGTCTACATGGAGAAAGTCCTGCAGGGCCAGGGCGATACCCATTTCGACTTTCTCGCCCTGTCGGCCGCCGACACCGACCAGGACACCCGCGACGGCCTGATGAACAGTTTCGACCGTTTGTTGCAGCGCCACCCGAACAACGGCCAGCTGATTTTCGGCAAGGCCTTGCTGCTGCAACAAAATGGCGACTCCCAGGGAGCGCTGAGCCTGCTGGAGAAACACCCGCCGGAAGCCGGCGAAGTGGCGCCGATCCTGTTGCGCGCGCGCTTGCTGCAGAGCCTCGACCGGGGTGATGAAGCACTGCCGCTGCTGGAAAAAAGCATCCGCCAGTACCCGGACGACAAACGCCTGCGCCTGACCTATGCCCGCCTGCTGGTGGAGCAGGACCGCATGGATGACGCCAAGACCGAGTTCTCCAGCCTGGTCCAGCAGTACCCCGAAGACGATGAACTGCGTTATTCCCTGGCCCTGGTGTGCCTGGAAGCCAAGGCCTGGGACGAGGCCAAGGGCTACCTGGAAGACCTGATTGCCCGGGACAGCCACGTCGATTCCGCACACCTGAACCTGGGGCGCATTGCCGAAGAGCAGAGCGACCCCCAAGGTGCACTGATCGAATACGCCCTGGTCACCCCGGGCAGCGATTACCTGCCGGCCCAGTTGCGCCAGGCCGACATCCTCATGGAGAACGGCCGCAGCACCGAAGCCCAGAGGCGCCTGGCCAAGGAACGTGACGAGCAGCCGGACTACGCGATCCAGTTGTACCTGATCGAAGTCGAAACCCTGGCGGCGAACAAGCACGAAGACCGCGCCTGGAGCGTGCTCGACAAAGCCCTCAAGCAGTACCCGGACGACCTCAACCTGCTTTACACCCGTGCCATGCAGGCGGAAAAACGCAACGACCTGGCGCAGATGGAACGTGACCTGCGGCAAATCATCAAGCGTGACCCGGACAACGCCATGGCATTGAACGCCCTGGGCTACACCCTGTCCGACCGCACGACCCGCTACGCCGAAGCCAAGACGCTGATCGAGCAAGCGCACCAGTTGAGCCCGGAAGACCCGGCCGTCCTCGACAGCCTGGGCTGGGTCAACTTTCGCCTGGGCAACCTCGACGAAGCCGAGCGTTATCTGCGCCAGGCCCTGGAGCGTTTCCCCGACCAGGAAGTCGCCGCGCACCTGGGTGAAGTCCTGTGGGCCAAGGGCAAACAACGTGAAGCCAAACAAATCTGGGCCAAGTTCCTCAAGGAACAGCCTGACAGCCCTATCCTGCGCAGCACCATCAAGCGCCTGACCGGATCCGAGACTCTTTAAAATCATGTTTTTGCGCCACATCATCGTTTTCAGCTTCATCGCCCTGCTCGCCGGCTGCGCCGGTTTTGGCGCCCGTGAATCGGTCGAGGGCCACGGCACCCCCTCGTTATGGCGCGAGCACAAACAGCAACTGACGGCCCTCGATGGCTGGCAGATCGACGGCAAGATTGGCATTCGCGCGCCGAAAGACTCGGGCAGCGGCACTCTGTTCTGGCTGCAGCGCCAGGACTACTACGACATTCGCCTGTCCGGCCCGCTGGGTCGTGGCGCCGCGCGCCTGACCGGTCGCCCCGGCGACGTCAGCCTGGAAGTGGCCAATCAGGGACGCTACAGCGCCGCGAGCCCGGAAACCCTGCTCGAAGAACAGATGGGCTGGAAACTGCCGGTCTCCAACCTGGCCTGGTGGGTTCGCGGACTGCCGGCACCAAGCAGCAAAAGCCGCCTGTCCCTGGATGCCGACAGCCGCCTGGCCAGTCTTGAACAGGACGGTTGGCAGGTCCAGTACAGCGCTTACACCCAGCAAAACGGTTACTGGCTGCCCGAGCGCATCAAGCTGCACGGCACCAACCTTGATGTCACGCTGGTGATCAAGGCCTGGCAACCCCGCAAGTTGGGGCAATGACATGCCGACCGCTCGCCTGACATTGCCTTCGCCGGCAAAACTCAATTTGATGCTGCACATTCTGGGTCGCCGCGAAGACGGCTATCACGAACTGCAGACACTGTTTCAATTTCTCGACTACGGCGATGAAATCACGTTTGCCGTTCGTGATGACGGCATCATCCGGTTGCACACCGAGTTCGAAGGCGTCCCCCACGACAGCAACCTGATCGTCAAGGCCGCGAAAAAACTCCAGGCGCAATCCGGATCGACGCTGGGCATTGATATCTGGATCGATAAAGTCCTGCCCATGGGCGGCGGAATCGGTGGCGGCAGTTCGAATGCGGCCACCACCCTGCTGGGCCTCAACCACCTCTGGCAACTGGGCTGGGATGAAGATCGCCTGGCTGCGCTGGGGCTGACACTGGGTGCGGACGTCCCGGTTTTTGTCCGCGGCCATGCCGCTTTTGCCGAGGGCGTGGGCGAGAAACTGACCCCTGTAGAACCCGAAGAACCCTGGTATCTCGTACTGGTACCGCAAGTATCTGTAAGTACAGCAGAAATTTTTTCCGATCCGTTGTTGACACGTAACTCGTCTGCCATTAAAGTGCGCCCCGTTCCCAAGGGAAACAGTCGAAATGACTGCTTACCGGTAGTAGCAAGGCGTTATCCAGAGGTACGTAACGCTTTGAATTTGTTAGGTAAATTTACCGAAGCAAAACTCACCGGCACTGGAAGTTGTGTGTTTGGGGGCTTCCCAAGCAAAGCTGAAGCTGATAAAGTCTCGGCCCTTCTTACAGAGACCCTTACAGGGTTTGTAGCAAAGGGAAGCAACGTTTCGATGTTGCATCGCAAGCTGCAAAGTCTGCTCTAAAGGAACCGATTACTGGGTAATCGTTGCAACAGATACAGGGGCGTCGCCAAGCGGTAAGGCAGCAGGTTTTGATCCTGCCATGCGTTGGTTCGAATCCAGCCGCCCCTGCCATTTTCCTATTCTCATCCAGGTTACCCTCAGCCTTCAGGTACTGCGCGTGTCCAAGATGATGGTCTTTACGGGGAACGCTAACCCCGATCTGGCTCGGCGTGTCGTACGTCAGCTGCATATCCCTCTCGGTGACATCTCTGTCGGTAAGTTTTCCGACGGCGAAATTACAGCCGAGATCAATGAAAACGTCCGCGGTAAAGATGTCTTCATTATTCAGCCGACTTGCGCTCCGACCAACGATAACCTGATGGAACTCGTCGTGATGGCCGATGCCTTCCGCCGTTCCTCAGCCACTCGAATCACTGCGGTGATCCCCTACTTTGGTTATGCCCGTCAGGATCGCCGTCCGCGTTCCGCACGTGTAGCTATCAGCGCGAAAGTTGTCGCTGACATGCTTACCGTCGTCGGCATCGATCGTGTTCTCACGGTTGATTTGCATGCTGACCAGATCCAGGGCTTCTTCGACATTCCGGTAGATAACATCTACGGCTCCCCTGTATTGGTGGATGACATCGAAGACCAACGCTTCGAAAACCTGATGATCGTGTCCCCGGACATTGGCGGCGTCGTGCGTGCACGTGCGGTTGCCAAATCCCTGGGTGTGGATCTCGGGATCATCGACAAGCGCCGTGAGAAAGCCAATCACTCTGAAGTGATGCATATCATCGGTGATGTCGAAGGGCGTACCTGTATCCTGGTTGACGACATGGTCGATACCGCCGGCACTCTGTGCCACGCGGCTAAAGCCTTGAAAGAGCATGGCGCTGCCAAGGTCTTTGCCTACTGCACACACCCTGTGCTGTCGGGTCGGGCCATCGAAAACATTGAAAATTCCGTGCTGGATGAGCTGGTGGTGACTAACACCATCCCGCTGTCCGCTGCAGCACAAGCCTGTGCACGTATCCGTCAATTGGATATCGCACCGGTTGTTGCCGAAGCGGTTCGCCGCATCAGCAATGAAGAATCGATCAGCGCGATGTTCCGTTAAGGGCCTGCCCTTCGGACTTCTCGATGACGAAAAGCGCCCCGCCCCGGCATTCCTGTCGGGGCGGGGCTTTTTTGCCCATATCGCCTTTAGCGCTGGTCGCAAACGCTGGGGCGAATGTGGTTATTTTGGAGATACAACATGAATGATTTTACTCTGAATGCTGAAGCGCGTTCCGACCTGGGGAAAGGTGCGAGCCGCCGCCTGCGTCGTCTCGCAAGCCTGGTTCCAGCTGTAGTTTACGGTGGCGAAAAAGCCCCTGAATCCATCAGCATGCTGGCCAAAGAAGTTGCCAAACTGCTCGAAAACGAAGCGGCCTACAGCCACATCATCGAGCTGAACGTTGGCGGCACCAAGCAAAACGTAATCATCAAAGCGCTGCAACGTCACCCGGCCAAAGGCCACGTGATGCACGCAGACTTCGTACGCGTTGTTGCTGGTCAGAAACTGACCGCTATCGTTCCTGTGCACTTCATCAACGAAGCTGCTCCAGTGAAGAAAGGCGGCGAGATCTCGCACGTTGTTGCGGAAATCGAAGTTTCCTGCCTGCCAAAAGACCTGCCTGAATTCATCGAAGTTGACCTGGCTAACGCCGAAGTCGGCTCGATCATTCACCTGTCCGACATCAGCGCTCCTAAAGGCGTTGAATTTGTTGCTCTGGCTCACGGTAACGACCTGGCTGTTGCCAACGTTCACGCTCCACGTGTTGCTCCAGAAGCTGCAGAAGGCGCTGCAGAGTAATTTACTCTGTACGCCGGAGTGACCGAGTAACATCGCGGGCTGGAACGTAGCGAGAAAGCGGGCGGAACGCGGAGTTTACATCATGGTAAATGAGCACTTTTCGTCCACTTTCGCCGCACATCTCCATGGCCGCGATGTTATTAACCACTCCAAGGAAGGGTCCCTGACGTGACTGCCATCAAACTGATCGTTGGCCTGGGAAATCCAGGCGCCGAATACGAACAGACCCGGCATAACGCAGGGGCCCTTTTTGTTGAGCGCATCGCGCACGCGCAAGGGGTCAACCTTGTCGCCGATCGCAAATATTTCGGCCTGACCGGGCGCTACTCGCATCAGGGTCAGGATGTTCGCCTGCTGATTCCCACCACGTACATGAACCGCAGCGGCCAGGCCGTCGCGGCCCTTGCAGGTTTCTTCCGCATCAAGCCTGAAGAAATTCTCGTGGCGCATGACGAACTCGACTTGCCACCCGGCGTTGCCAAGCTCAAGCAAGGCGGCGGTCATGGCGGTCACAACGGGTTGCGCGACATCATCGCGCAACTGGGCAATCAGAATACGTTCTACCGCCTGCGGCTTGGCATTGGCCACCCGGGCGTTGCCAGTATGGTTTCAAATTTCGTCCTGGGTCGTGCGCCACGCGCCGAACAGGAAAAACTCGATGCCAGCATCGACTTTGCCCTCGGCGTGCTGCCGGATATCCTCGCCGGTGAATGGAACCGCGCGATGAAAAACCTGCACAGCCAGAAGGCCTGACTTTTACCCGAGGGGAAACACCATGGGATTCAATTGCGGCATCGTCGGCCTGCCTAACGTCGGCAAGTCCACCCTGTTCAACGCCCTGACCAAGTCCGGTATCGCGGCCGAGAACTTCCCCTTCTGCACCATCGAGCCGAACAGCGGGATCGTGCCGATGCCGGATCCACGCTTGGAAGCCCTGGCGGCCATCGTCAATCCCAAGCGCATCCTGCCGACCACCATGGAATTCGTCGACATCGCAGGCCTGGTAGCCGGCGCCTCGAAAGGTGAAGGCCTGGGCAACAAGTTCCTGGCCAACATCCGCGAAACCGATGCCATCGCCCACGTGGTCCGCTGCTTTGAAGACGACAACGTGATTCACGTCTCCAACAGCGTCGACCCGAAACGCGACATCGAGATCATCGACCTGGAACTGATTTTCGCCGACCTCGACAGCTGCGAGAAGCAACTGCAGAAAGTCGCGCGTAACGCCAAGGGTGGTGACAAGGACGCCGTGGTCCAGAAGGGCCTGCTGGAGCAATTGATCGCCCACTTCACCGAAGGCAAGCCGGCGCGCAGCCTGATGAAGAACATGAGCACCGACGAAAAGGCGGTGATCAAGGGCTTCCACCTGCTGACCACCAAGCCGGTGATGTACATCGCCAACGTGGCCGAAGACGGCTTCGAGAACAACCCGCTGCTCGACGTGGTGATGGCCATCGCCGAAGAAGAAGGCGCCATGGTTGTGCCGGTGTGCAACAAGATCGAAGCGGAAATCGCCGAGCTCGATGACGGCGAAGAGAAAGACATGTTCCTCGAGGCCCTGGGCCTGGAAGAGCCTGGCCTGAACCGCGTGATCCGCGCTGGCTACGAAATGCTGCACCTGCAGACCTACTTCACCGCCGGTGTCGAAGAAGTCCGCGCCTGGACCGTACGCGTCGGCGCCACCGCCCCGCAAGCTGCTGGCGTGATCCACACCGACTTCGAAAAAGGCTTCATCCGCGCCGAAGTGATCGCCTACAACGACTTCATCCAGTTCAAGGGTGAAGCCGGTGCCAAGGAAGCCGGTAAATGGCGTCTGGAAGGCAAGGACTACATCGTCAAAGACGGCGACGTGATGCACTTCCGCTTCAACGTGTAAGCCACACGTCCAAGAAAAAGCCGCGTTTGATACGCGGCTTTTTTGTGCCTGCGATCTTTTGCGTTTCAGGCCTTTTTGGTGCGCGGCAGGAAGATCGCCAACACCCCGAGCAACGGCAGGAACGAACACAGGTAATACACGTACTCGATGCCGTGGATGTCCGCCAGGTAGCCCAGCAGCGCCGCACCAATCCCGCCAAAACCGAACATCAGGCCGAAAAACACCCCGGCGATCATCCCGACATTGCCCGGCACCAGCTCCTGCGCATAGACCACAATGGCGGAGAAAGCCGAGGCCAGGATGAAGCCGATCACCACGCTGAGGACGCTGGTCCAGAACAGGTCGACATGGGGCAGCAGCAAGGTGAAAGGCGCGCCCCCCAGGATCGAGAACCAGATCACCGCCTTACGGCCGATCTTGTCGCCAATCGGCCCACCGAAAAAGGTCCCCGCCGCCACCGCACCGAGAAACAGGAACAGGTGCAACTGGGAACTGGCCACCGACAGGTCGAACTTCTCGATCAGGTAGAAGGTGAAGTAGCTGGTCAGGCTGGACATGTAGAAGTACTTGGAGAACACCAGCAGGCCGAGCACCACCAGCGCACTGAGCACCCTGCCCTTCGACAGCCCGTGGGTCGCCGCCTGGCCCTGCTTGAGCCTGAACAGGTTCAAATGGTTGGCGTACCAGCGACTGATGCGGTAGAGCACCAGCAGGGCGAACACGGCGAACAGACCGAACCAGGCCACGTTGCCCTGGCCGAACGGAATGATGATCGCCGCCGCCAGCAAGGGACCGAATGCCGAGCCAGCGTTCCCGCCCACCTGGAAGGTCGACTGCGCCAGGCCAAAACGCCCACCCGATGCCAGCCGTGCCACCCGCGAGGCTTCCGGGTGAAAGGTTGAGGAACCGATGCCAATCAACCCCGCCGCCAGCAGGATCAAGGGGAAGCTGCCGACCTGGGACATCATCAGGATGCCGATCAGGGTGCAGATCATGCCCATCGGCAGCAGATAAGGCTTGGGGTGACGGTCGGTGTAATAGCCGACCCAGGGCTGCAGGAGCGAGGCCGTGAGCTGGAAGGTCAGGGTGATCAGGCCGACTTGGGTGAACGTCAGCCCGTAGCTGTCCTTGAGCATCGGGTAGATCGACGGCAGGACCGCCTGGATCAGGTCGTTGATCAAATGCGCCAGCGCCACCGCGCCGATGATGCGCATGACCAAGGGGCTACTTTGCGAGCTCGCGGACGTCGCTGAGACGGCCACTTGAGGGGGACTGGTTGCCATGAAAGTTTCCAAACAGCAGATGGGTGCGCACGTGCAGGTGCGCCAATGTGCCATTTTTCGCTGCGGTAGCGCCATCCCCTTAGCCTGCTAACGACTTTAAATAACCCACGTGCAGGATGATTTGTCCGGGGACGAAGCAGAAAAACCGGGGTTTTTCCGTGGCCGGAGGTTAAGCGGTTGAAAGTGTAGAGAAATATTTTAGATTTATGCTTGACACATCGTCGTTCCAAGCCAATAATGCGCGCCACTTGGCTACATAGCTCAGTTGGTTAGAGCATAGCATTCATAATGCTGGGGTCCGGGGTTCAAGTCCCTGTGTAGCCACCAAGTACTAAAAACGGCTTACCGCAAGGTAAGCCGTTTTTTTATGCCTGGAGAAAAGTACCGCGCAGCTCACGCCAGTATCCGCCCCGCCGTTGCAGCTGGCGCCTGCCGCCGATACAGTCGCCCACTCTATTTGTCCACGGACGGAGTGCCCTCGTGTTCCCAGCCTTCCCTACACGCCGCTTGCGCCTCGGCGCCCTGTCGCTGCTCGCCACCGCGCTGACCCTCGCCGCCTGTAGCGCACCACCGGCCTCGACCGCCGTCAACGCCCTGCCCGCGGCCCCGGAAATGGCCTCGGGCTTTCGCACCGAGCTGAGCACCCAGTACGCCAGCAAGCACATGGCCGCTGCGGCCAATCCGCTGGCCGCGGCTGCCGGGCGGGAGATGCTGCGCCAGGGCGGCTCGGCCATCGACGCGGCCATCGCCATGCAGGCGGTGTTGACTCTGGTAGAGCCCCAGTCCTCGGGGATTGGTGGCGGCGCCATGATCGTGCTGTGGGACGGCAAGGCCGTGCGCACTTACGATGGCCGCGAAACCGCACCGGCTGGCGCCAACGAACGGCTGTTCCTGCAGGCCGACGGCAAGCCCATGCCGTTCCCGCAGGCACAGATCGGCGGGCGTTCCGTCGGCACACCGGGGGTCTTGCGCGCACTGGAGATGGCGCACCGTGAACACGGGCGCCTGCCATGGGCCAGGCTGTTCCAGCCGGCCATCGAGTTGGCGCAAAAGGGCTTTGCGATCTCGCCACGCTTGCACACGATGATTGCCTCCGATCCTTTCCTGCCGCGCACCCCCGACATGGCGGCGTATTTCCTCAACCGCGATGGCAGCCCGAAAGCCGTCGGCACCCTGCTGCAAAACCCGGCCCTGGCCAAGGTCCTCGAACGCATTGCCAAGGAAGGTCCGGACGCCCTGTACCAAGGGCCGATTGCCCAGGAGATCGTGGCCAAGGTCCAGGGCCACACCAACCCCGGCAGCCTGTCGCTCAATGACCTCAAGGGCTATCAGGCCAAGGAGCGCGCGGCACTGTGCACCGACTACAAGCGCTGGCAGGTCTGCGGCATGCCGCCGCCCTCGTCTGGCGGGATCGCCGTGGCACAGATCCTCGGCACCCTGCAGGCCCTGGAAGGCCGCGACAGCCGTTTTGCCCTGGCGCCCCTCAGGCCGATCAAGAGCGACCGCCCGGCCGGTCTTGAGCCGGCGCCTGAGGCCGTGCACCTGATTGCCGAAGCCGAACGCCTGGCCTACGCCGACCGCGCGCTGTACGTCGCCGACTCGGACTTCGTGCCGGTGCCGCTGGCGGGCCTCCTCTCCCCTGCTTATCTGAGCAGCCGCGCCGCCTTGATCGGTGGGCGCAGCATGGGCACTGCCAAGCCAGGCACACCGGCAGGTATCCAGGTGGCGTACGCGGCGGATCGCTCGCCCCTGCGCATCTCGACCTCCCAGGTGGTGGCCGTCGATGACCTGGGCGGTGCCGTGTCGATGACCACCACCGTGGAAGCCGCCTTCGGTTCGCACCTGATGGTGCAGGGTTTCATGCTCAACAACCAGATGACGGACTTCTCGTTCATCGCCGAAGAACACGGCCAACCGGTGGCCAACCGCGTCGAGCCCGGTAAACGCCCACGCTCCTCCATGGCACCGACGCTGATCTTCGACCGCCAAAGCGGCGAGCTGCTGGCCACCGTGGGTTCACCCGGCGGTTCGCAAATCATCGAGTACGTCACCAAATCGGTGGTCGGCATGCTCGACTGGCAACTCGACCCGCAAGCCGCCATCAGCCTGCCCAACTTCGGCAGCCGTAACGGCCCCACCGAACTGGAGCGCGGCCAGTTCAGCCCGGCGCTGATCCAAACGCTCAAGGACAAAGGGCATACGGTGAACGAGATCGACATGACCAGCGGCACCCAAGCCATCGTTCGCGTGCGCGACGCACAGGGCAAGGCGGCCTGGGCCGGTGGCGCCGACCCACGGCGTGAAGGGGCGGCGCTGGGGGATTGATCGGGAAACCGGACAGGAACCGCGCGGCCCGCCGCCTACGCCGCTATACGCAAATGAACCAGGGCCAGCCGGCGGCCCTGGGGATCCTGGCGCTCTTGAATGGCAAACGGGGTAAACCCCAGCTTGGGGTAAAGCAGCAACCCGGCCACGTTGGTGTTGAAGCACGACAGCGTCACCTCCCTGGCCTGGTGCCGGGTGCGGGCAATCGCGATCATCTGCTCGATCAGTTGCGCGCCGATGCCCTGGCCCCGCACCTCAGGATCGACGATCACATTGCCGATGGTGCAGGTGCCCGCAGTTGCCCATTGATAGAAATTGGCAAAGCCTGCGACCACACCGTCCAGCTCGATCACTGTGGAGTCCGAACGTTTGTCGATCGAACCCTGCAATTGTTCATCGGTCAGCGGCCAGGTGGCGGCCGGAAAAAAGAAAAACTGCTCTTCCTGGGTACGGGCAAAACCACGGATCCGCGGAATATCCCGGGCTTCTACCGCTCTGAACGTGATGGTCATGGGTGGGGTCTCCTTGTCCCTTATTTCAACGATTGGCAAACAGCAACGTCAGCGATGACAAAGGTGCGACATCGGTCAGGGGGGGACCGCCATTGCTCAGTCATCGGTGCACACGCTGGAACAGCGTTTTTACTCGACCTTGAGCCCATCAGGCAACCGGTTATCCGGCTGACAGCCCACCCACACCTGAGATACCGTGGGCGCCAGTGCCCCCCATGATGAAGACTGCCCATGAGCAAGCCAAAACGCCTCACCGACTGGTTGCATCGAGCCCCTGAAGCAGGTGGACTGGAGCGCATCGAGGCGTATTTTTCCGGCCACGGGTATGACCTTCACCGCCACGATACCTACGCCATCGGTCATACCCTGGCCGGGGTCCAGAGTTTTCAGTATCGCGGTGGTTGGCGCCACAGCCTGCCCGGCAGCACCATGGTGCTGCACCCGGATGAGGCCCACGATGGCGAGGCCGGCACCGAAGAGGGCTTCAAGTA
Organism: Pseudomonas sp. RA_35y_Pfl2_P32; assembly: GCF_963970735.1. Taxonomy (NCBI): domain Bacteria; kingdom Pseudomonadati; phylum Pseudomonadota; class Gammaproteobacteria; order Pseudomonadales; family Pseudomonadaceae; genus Pseudomonas; species Pseudomonas sp. RA_35y_Pfl2_P32. Next base: position 17,068 of record NZ_CAXAQF010000025.1, on the reverse strand, counting down.
CCGGATGCTGTACGTCGAGCCCGCGCTGATCCAGCAGATGCTCGGCGGCCAGCCGTTGCCCTTCATCAAGCACGGCATCTCCACTGATCCGCGCCTGTTCGCCACCACCGGCGTGTTGCTGCAAAGCCTCGATCGACCGCTCGACCCGCTGGAGCAACAGGACGCACTGTTTGACCTGGCCCAGGCCATGAACGCGGTGTCCGGTGTCCCCGCCCGCCGCCAGCGCTTCGATTATCTGGCAGCAGAGCGCGCCCGCGAGTTCATGCACAGCGCCCTGGATCAGCCGGTGACCCTGGACCAACTGGCCGAACACAGCGGACGCGACCGCTGGAGCCTGTCACGGGACTTTCGCTTGCTGTTCGGCACCAGCCCCTACCGCTACCTGACCATGCGTCGCCTGGACCTGGTGCGGGCGCTGCTGATGCAAGGCGAGTCGCTGAGCAACGCCGCGCTGATCGCCGGCTTCAGCGATCAAAGCCACATGACCCGGCAATTCGGCAAGACCTATGGCCTGTCGCCCGCGCGCTGGATGAACATGCACCGCGCCTGAGCGCCGCACAATCGTGCAAGAGCGAGACGCAGGTCCTGGGTACCCTGGGCTCATCATTGACCTCCGGGAGCCCCGCCATGCCGTCCTATCAAAGCCTCAACCTTGCCAGCAAACTGCAACAGATCAACGAGCACTGGTCGCCGCGGGTGATTGCCGAGATGAACGACTACCAGTTCAAAGTGGTGAAACTGCTGGGGGATTTCATCTGGCATGATCACCAGGACACTGACGAAACCTTCATCGTCCTCGAAGGCCAGTTGCGCATCGATTTTCGCGATGGTCAGGTACTGGTGCGCAAAGGCGAAATGTACGTGGTGCCCAAGGGCGTCGAGCACAAACCCTATGCCGAGCAGGAAGTCAGCCTGATGCTGATCGAACCCCGGGGCGTGCTCAATACCGGTGATGCAGGGGGCTCGCGCACGGCGCAGAATGATCAGTGGATCTGAAGCTCGACGCCCAGACGCTGAATAAGGAGATTCAATGCTCGCCTTCCCCACCCTCGACACCCCGCGCTTGCACCTGCGTGAGATCCAGATGGACGACGCGCCGCAATTGCTGGCGATTCATGGCGACGCCCAAGCCATGAAGTGGTTCGGTATCGACCCACTGACCGAGCTGGCCCAGGCCGAGGAACTGGTCGAGACTTTCGCCGCCTGGCGCACCCACGCCAACCCCGGTACCCGCTGGGGCCTACAGCTCAAGGGCGAGGACCGGTTGATCGGTAATTGTGGGCTCTTCAAATGGAATCGCGGCTGGCAGAGCTGTTCCCTGGGCTTCGCCCTGCTGCCCTCGGCCTGGGGCAACGGCCTGATGGGCGAGGCACTGGAGGCGGTACTGGCCTGGGGCTTTGCGCACATGCAACTGAACCGCGTGGAGGCCCTGGTTCATCCACGCAACCAGGCCTGCCTGAACCTGCTCCAGCGCCAGGGCTTCAGACAGGAAGGGCGGCTGCGCGAGGCCGGGTTCTGGTCCGGCCGGCACTGTGATTTGCTGATGCTGTCACGCTTGCGCAGCGATCACTGAAGCCCTCACGTGGCGAGCTGATTGGCAAACTGGCCGACCGCGTCGACCACTTTCTGCGCGCCGTCCTGAATCTCGACAATCACCGTCCCCGCCTCGGCCGCCAGAGCCAAACCTTGCTCGGCCTGGAGTTTGCTGTCGTTCATCAGCACCACCGCATCGCGCACCATGTCCTGGTTCTGGCGCACCACCCCAACGATTTCGTCGGTGGCTTTACTGGTACGCGAAGCCAACTGCCGGACTTCGTCCGCGACCACGGCAAACCCGCGGCCCTGCTCACCGGCGCGGGCCGCTTCGATGGCCGCGTTGAGCGCCAGCAGGTTGGTCTGCTCGGCAATGCCACTGATGGTCTTGACGATGCTGCCAATCACCTGCGACTGCTCGTTCAGTGCCTCGATACCCTCACCGGCCTGCTGCATGTGGCGGGCCAGCTCACGCATCACATCGACCGCCTGGGTGACCACCGCCGTGCCACGTTGCGCGCTGCTGTCGGTCTGCAACGAGGTGGTGTACGCGATGTTGGCCGCCTCGGCGACCGCCTGTTCCTGATTGACCTGGTCGGTGATGATGGTCGCGAACTTGACGATTTTGTACAGCTTTTCATTGGCATCGCGCACCGGGTTGTAGGACGCTTCCAGCCAGACCGCCCGCCCGTGACTGTCGACCCGCTTGAAGCGGTCGGCGACGAACTCACCGGCGTTCAAGCGCTGCCAGAACGCCTGGTAGCCCGCACTCTGGTGCTCCTGCGGCTCACAAAACAGGCGATGGTGCTGGCCCTTGATTTGCGCCAGGGTGTAGCCCATGCCGCTGAGAAAACGCTCGTTGGCCATTAGCACGTGGCCGCTCAGGTCAAACTCGATCACCGCCGTGGAGCGCACCAGCGCACCAACCAGATTCTCGTGCTCGCGAGAGGCTTCGATGGTGCGGGTCAGGTCGCTGGCGTAAATCGATATGTGCTTGACCCGCCCGTCCGGTCCACGCACCGGTTGTGAGATTGAGCGCAACCAGGCCTCCTCACCGCTGCCGCGAAGCAAGCGCAGGGCGCCAGCGAAGTGCTCGCCACGGGTCAAGGCATGGCGAAAACGCTGGTGAAATTCGTCGCTCTTGACGTGCGGCGCAACGATGTCGTCGATCAGCCGGCCAATCAATTCGTTGCCCTTGTAGCGCATTTGCTCGGCGAAATTGTGGTTGATCGATTGCACTCGCCCATCCGGGTCCAGCGTGAGCACCAGCATCTCGCTGTCCAGGCTTTCCTTCACTTGTTGAAGGCTGGAGAGTTCCTCGCGAAGAGCTGACAGCTCCTGCTTCAAGCGTTTGTTGAACATGAGGGGACACCAATGGGCCGGGGTGAGTGCATCGCTGTGTTTAACCATCGGCCTTGCGCGGATTTTCTGAAGAGCCTGGCAAGCGTGACCGACAAAAATACTCGGCGACTGCGCCATACCCCTGTTTGGCCGCGCTATGTTGGGCCAGCAACAACCCGCTATAGTCGGCGCAGCCCCTTAAAAAACTCAGGAGACACCCGGCATGGATCAATCACGCAAAGCGCTGTTCGAGGGCATCGCCCAGACGTTGGATCACGGTTTCAACGGTGAAATGCGCATTGGCGGCAACTACGTGCCGGCGGTGCAACATGGCGATGAGGTGTACATCAGCGGGCAGATTCCGCGCCTCGACGATACGGTGAGGGTGGTGGGCCGCGTGGGCGCCGAGGTGTCGCTGGAGCAAGGGCGGTTGGCCGCGAAGATTTGTACGATGCGCGCGCTGGCCATCCTCACGCAGCGAGTGGGTGACCTGGAGCGGATCGACAAGATCTTGCGCATCAATGTCTACGTGCGCAGCGCCGAAGACTTCACCCAGCAAAGTGAAGTGGCGGACGGCGCCTCAGACGTGCTGTACCGGATTTTCGCCGAGGCCGGTGTGCATACCCGCACCTCGGTGGGGGTGTACCAGTTGCCCAAGGGCGCCGCGGTCGAAGTCGACATGATTGTCGCCCTCAAGCCGCTCGCAGCGCCGCTGGATGAAGACTCGATCAGCGATTGACCGCTCTCAGGGACAGCAGGTCGCGCCAGCCGGCTGGGCGACCTGGGGCAGGCGCGAGCCGAAGTACAGCGCCGCACTGATGCCCACCGCGCCCATCACGGCACAGAAGATCACGCAGATCCATGGGCTCCACGGCATCAGGCCGATCAGCAACAGCGGTGTGGTGCTGGCCCATATTGCGTAGGCAATGTTGTAGGTAAAGGAAATCCCCGAGACGCGAATCCGTGCCGGGAACAGGTTGACCATCACCGACGGCACCGCCCCCACCACCCCGCAGCCGAGACCGGCAATCGCATAGGCCAGGCCGATCCACTGCGCTCCGCCAATCAGGCTGCTGTAGAGCACGCCGATGCCCAGGGGCAACAGCAGGCTATAGAGCATCACCGTACGCCAGGCGCCGATCCGGTCGACGATCAACCCGGCGATCACGCAGCCGATGTTCAGGAACACGATGCCCAGGCTGCTCAGCGCAAAGGTGTGGCTGGCGGTCATGCCGAAGGTTTTCTGCATCATGGTTGGCGTGATGACCACGAAGGTCACCACGGCCGAGGTCAGTACGCAGGTGAGGATCACCGCCGGCAGCATCGCCAGGCGGTGATCACGCAGCACCGTGCGCAACGGCAGCTCGACGTGCCGCTCACGGCTTGCCTGCATCGCCATGAACACCGGGGTCTCGTTGAGCCAGCGGCGCAGCCACACGCCCAGCACGCCGAACACCCCACCCAGCAGGAACGGATAACGCCAGGCGTAGTCGAGGATTTCCGCCGGGGTAAAGGCCTGCGCCAGCAAGGTCGCCGTCAAGGCGCCGATCAAGTAACCAAACGTCAGCCCGGCCTGCAGGAATCCCAGGGCATACCCCCGGTGGCCGGCGGGAGCATGCTCGGCGACAAACACCCAGGCACTCGGCACTTCCCCGCCGACGGCGGCGCCCTGGAACACCCGCAGCACCAGCAGCAGCAAGGGCGCGAAATAGCCGATCTGGGCGTAGGTCGGCATGATCCCGATCAGCAGGCACGGCAGCGCCATCATCAGGATGCTCAGGCTGAAGACCTTTTTGCGCCCCAGCCGGTCGGCAAAGTGCGCCATCAGAATGCCGCCCAGCGGCCGCGCCAGGTACCCGGTGACAAAGATCCCGAAACTCTGCAGCAGACGCAGCCATTCGGGCATTTCCGGCGGGAAGAACAGTTGGCTGAGGGTCAGGGCGAAAAACACGAAAATGATGAAGTCGTAGATTTCCAGCGCCCCGCCCAGTGCCGCCAAGCCCAGGGTCTTGTAATCAGACCGGGAGAAAGGGGCGGGTCGAGTGTCGGCAATGGCAGTCATAAACGGGCTCGAAAAATAGGCAAAAAATCACGGCGCCCATGGTCTACGCAAACGCGCTCCCGGACAACCCGTTAGACCATAGTCCCAAGCGCATAAAACACCACTGCCGAGGTGACTTGAATGCCACTGTAAGTCTTGGCTTACAGCATAAATCGCCACTATCCCCTGTCAGGCCTGACAGTAGACGATCTGTGTCATTTGCGAGAGGCTTGAACAACACTCAAGCGTTGCAGGGCTGACAGGATGCCCCGTCTACGGCTGTCGCAGGCTTGAACCAGGCAGGGATGTCTATGAAACCCCAGGTCAATGCCCAGTCCATACACAACGGATGCCTCTATCCTTTCGAGGGGCTCAGCCCCAAGCAGGGTTACCCGTCCATCGCCGACTTCATTGTGGAGTCCGGGCGCGGCGCGAAAGGCCGGGGAGTCATGGCCCTGCGTCACTATCAGCGGATTACCCGAATGTGCCGGGTCTCCGGACAGTTGATCCACACCCCCCAGTTGCACAGCGTCCAGTTAGCGGCGGGCATTCACGCCTATGACCCTTACTTCTGTGGACGACTGCGCCACTCCTGCGACCCCAATGTCTTTCTCGATATGAGCGAGCTCTGGCTATGGGCGCTGCAGGACATTACACCCGGCAGCCCGCTGTGCATGGACTACGCCAGCACTGAAGCCTGCTTGTTGCGCCAGTTTGCCTGTGAATGCGACTCGCCTCAGTGCCGTGGCTGGATCACCGGTCATGATGAACAGCCCAGCGCTGAGGGGCGGCTTTTCCTGCAGCAATGGCATCGCCATGGCTTCTGCTGAACGCCCATCAGGGGAGCCCTAAATGGCACCCACCGGACGCAAGCGATACTGCGGCGGCAGTTGCTCGAAACCACTGATGGTCGCGTTCAGGCTCTTCCAGCGACCGTCCTTGATGCCGTAGATGCAACCGTGGATCGACAGGCTCTGCCCGCGATGCCAGGCATTTTGCACGATGCTGGTATGGCCGACGTTGGCCACTTGCTGGATTACGTTCAGCTCGCAGAGCCGGTCGACCCGCTCTTCTTCAGTCGGCAATTGGGCCAACGCTTCGCGGTGTTCGTAATAGAGGTCGCGGATCGAGCGCAGCCAACCGTCGATCAGTCCCAACTGACGGTCCTGCATGGACGCCCTCACCCCGCCACAGCCGTAATGACCGGTGACCAGGATGTGTTTGACCTTGAGCACGTCAACCGCGTACTGGATCACCGACAGGCAGTTGAGGTCGGTGTGCAACACCACGTTGGCCACATTACGGTGTACGAACAGGTCGCCGGGCAGCATGCCGACGATCTCGTTGGCTGGCACGCGCGCGTCTGAACAGCCGATCCACAGGTATTCAGGCGTCTGCTGGCGGGCCAGTTTGGCGAAGAAGTCAGGATCTTCCTGCTTGATCGCATCAGCCCAGCGCTCGTTGTTATCAATCAGATCTTGTAATTCGTTCATGTTCTGAAGCCTCAAGAATGATGCGCTGGTTTGACACCCCAGCGTGCGCCGGGGTCACGCCGTTATTAGGGCAAATGGCTTGGAATCTTCAAGGGTAGCGCCTGTCCACCCTATAAGCCCCACATTATGAGGATTTGCCATGACTGATTCACGACGTCCGTATGGCGCGGTACAACCCGAGCCCATCGACGACAACGAAGACCGCATGGGCTCGATGCGCGAACTGGACTTCGACGAGGAACCCTCCAGCGCCATCCTGCGCGATGAGTTGCCCGAACACCTGCGCAAGCCACCCGTGCCCCGCCAACCTGCGGCTGAAGCGGGGATGCACGAGACTTCGGCCGATGACGACGACGCCAGCGATGATGACCTGACCCCGGGCAACCTGATTCGTGAAGACGGCGCACGGGACGCCCACGATGTCGGCGAAGGTGATCAGGCCGACTGGGACTTGAGCATAGTCGGTGAGGACGAGATTGGCGGCGGCAATGGCCTGGATGAGGCGGAGCTGGCGCGGCGCGATCCGGTCGACGGCAATCGATAGAACGCCTTGCTCGGTAGGCGCAAGGCTTGCCCGCGAAGCGCCAAGGAATCAGTCGACCAAGGTGCAGGCCATGACCACCGCGTCTTCACGCCCACCGACCGCCGGGTAGTAATCCCGGCGGCGCCCCACTTCGTTGAAACCATAACGTTCATACAAGCGAAAGGCCGCGCGATTGCTGTCGCGCACTTCGAGGAAGCATTCCCGTGCTTGCGCCTTGTAGGCGATCGACATCAGGTGTTCGAGCAGGGTCAGGCCCAGGCCACGCCCTTGGTTTTCCGGTTTGACCGTGATATTGAGCAGGTGCGCTTCATCGAGGATGATCTGCACCACCCCGTGGCCCACCTGTTGCTGCCCCTCGAACATCAGCCAGATCTGGTACTTGCCCAGGCCATCGAGAAAGATCCCGCGGGTCCAGGGATGGCTGAACGCCGCGTATTCGATCTTCAGTACAGCGTCCAGGTCGGCTTCGGTCATGGGGCGGAACGATACAGCGTCACTCATTGGATTCTTTCCAGCGCGCCATCAGCCGACGCATGGCTTGCCAGACATCAGCCTTACGCTGTGGCTCTTCCATTAATAATTCCAGGCCAGGCAGCGCCCAGACCGGCCCCAGGCCTTCGACCTGGAGTTCACGATTGTACGCCTGTGCATCCCCCTCGCCGGCAAACCGCACGGCGGGCAGGCCGATCAGCCAGAGGCAGACGCAGGGCTCATCTTCCAGGCGCGCCGAGACGAAGCCCTGGACGAAATCCCGCGCCGCTTCCGGCCCCTGGTCCAGGGTGCCCCGAGTCAACAGCGGCCAGCGCACCGGCTCGCCGACGATTTGCGGGCTGTCCGGCAGGCCGGCGGCGCGCAGCATGTCCTTGAGCAGCAGGTAGGCCGGGTCGCGCGTTTGAAACGTGTCGCCTGTGGGTAACTCCACCAGCAGCAGACAACGGCCAGCACGCAGCAATTGCAGGGCAAACCGCGGTGGCGGCACGGTCGGGGTCTTGACCACAACCGGGGCCGCTTCTTCCTCGGCCTTGGCGTTGGTACGGGTACTGGCCAGCGACGGGCGCGGCACTTCGATCCTGGGCCGCGCCGCGGGGGCGGTTAGCGGCTCGACCGCGACGGCGACCTTGGCCCCAGCCACAGGCACTGGCGGCTCGACGACCAACGGTTCGACCCGCTCCTGCAACTCGGGCCGCGAGGGGGCGGCAAAGGGCAATTCGGTGCGCGGCAGCCAGTTGACCACCTGCATGGCGGTCAAATAGGCGCGGCGACGGGACTCGATTAGCAAAGGTCGGCCACTTGTGGATAACTGAAAGTGCGGGGATTCTACCGCCCTTCGCCAAAGATCGCCCGCAGTAGCGCAGAGAAAAGCGACAGTCCGTCCCGTCGATCTGCCGAGGGGGATTCTCATCGCCTGCGATGCAGTACAATCGCTGCTTTTAATCGCCAACCAGCCGGCCAATCCAATGATCGAACCCAAGCGCGTCTTGCGCGCCCTCGCCGAACACTGGGCACTTCTGGAGCCACTGTGTGAGCATTTCGACCAAGGCACCCTGAGCCTCAACGAACTGCGCTCGCAACTGGCCGCCCAGCAACTGGACAGCACGCCACAGGACATCACCAGCCTGCTGGACGTGTGGATCCGCCTCGACATTCTGGTTCCGGTGGCAAAAAGCCCGAACCGCTTTGAACTGAACGCGCAGATCCACGATTTCCTGGCCTACCTGCGCCGTGAGCACCGCTTGGGACTGTGCCTGGAGATCGAAGCCTATCTGCGGCACCTGGAGCGGCTGGCCGGCTACATCCAAGACGCCTTCGACATTCGCGATGGCAACGACCTGGCGCGCCAGTTGCGTTTGCTCGACATGCGCGTGCGCGATGTGTTGAAAAAGCTCGCCAACGACGAACAGGCCCTGGTGGCGGTCGCCGAACGGGCCAAGACCAGCGATCGGCAGATCCCGTTGCGCCAGCGTTATGCCGAAGTACTGGCGACCTGGGACGAATATGTCGAGCCGATGATCCAGTTGGTCAACGCCGACGGCGCCTTCGAACAAGGCGTGCGCAAGGTCGAGAACGTCCTGCTCAAGATGCTCACCGAGCAGCAGCGCCTGGGCCATCTGGTCGACGACGACATGCTCTTGCGTACCCATGCACGCATCCTCGAAATGCAGACCAGCGCCCAATTGACCCTGCGCCATGCCCGCGAACTGTTGCTGCCGCTGCGCGAAGAAGCGCGCCGGCACAATGCCGTGACCCGTGGCGCGGCACTGGCCCTGTCGGTGATCCGGCGCAAGGGCATCGACGCGGTGCCACAAGCGGCGATGCCGATGTTCACTCGTCCGCAAAGCACCTTCCTCGGCAGTGCCAGCCAGGTCGAAGCCTACGTCTACGCCCTGGCGCGTTTCGAGCCTAAACCGGCGCGCTTTCCCAAGGCCCACAAGACCCAGACCGGCGAAGCCCCGCGCGCGCCACGTACGGTTCGGGAAATGCTCGAGCGCTGCGAAGACGCGCTGCCGATGCCGGACCTGATGACCTGGCTGCTGGAGCAGGAGCCGGATGGCGCGACCGACGAGCTGCTGTACTGGTTCTCGCGCCTGTCACGGGAAAAACGCTTCAAGCGCGAGCGCCTGGAGCGCCGCGATTACCACACTCACGAGCATCAGGTCAGCCTGCGCTCCTTCGCCCTGCTCTCGGCCGGCACTGACGCCAGCGAGAATTCTGCGAGCACTCCCCATGCATCTTGATCTTTCCGAACTGTCTCAGCTGGCGCCGATCTTTCGCGAGCTGTTCAAGGGTTATCACGTCAGCCGTCGCGATCCTGAGCTGTACGCGCAGTTGTCGAATTTTCAGGACCAGTACCGCACCTTGTTCCGGGCCCTGGGCTTCGAACTGGTGTGCGACACCCGGGGCTTCTACTACTTCGTGCCGGACCTCGCCGCAGCGGCCGTGAACAAGACCGCCCAGCGCCTGGCGCTGTTCACCTTCATCCTGGTCGAACACCTGGCCGATCAGGGCCGCGACCCGATCGCCGTGCTGGACGGCGGCAGCCTGGGCCGCGATGAGTTGCCGTCGTTGCTGGAAAAGTACCGTGACCTGTTCATCCAGGCCGAAGTGCAGACCGTGGAAGAACTCGAAGAAAAAATCATGCGGCGCATGACCCAGCTCGGTTTTGCGGGGGAAGAGAACGGCATCTACCGCTTCCTGCCACCAATGCACCGTTTCCTCGACGTCTGCCTGTCGGTGCAGCAGGACCGCGACCTGGCCGCCAGCCTGCACAGCGTGCTGCCACTGCCGGCGCCGGTGCTGATTGACGACGACAGCGACGAAAAACTGCTGCAGACCGATGATCCGCTGGACCTCAGCGACTTCGCTGAAGACAGTGAAGAAGACGCCCTGGCCCGTGCCATTGCCGAAGAACAGGAGCTCGACGCATGAGCAAGGAACGCTACGGCATTCGCCGCTTTGCCCTATTGAACACCGCCGGCTACAGCCTCGGTCTGTTCCCGCTGGAAGAACCGCTGTCGGTCTACGGTGCGAACAACCTGGGCAAGTCCGCTTCGATCAACGCCCTGCAGTTCCCGATCCTGGCGCGCATGTCGGACATGAGCTTCGGCAAGTACAGCCTGGAGCAATCGCGGCGATTCTACTTCGCCTCCGACACCAGCTACATCCTGGTGGAGGTTTCGCTGCCGCACGGTCCCCACGTGATCGGCGTGGTCGGACGTGGACCGGGCGGTGGTTTTGGCCACCAGTTCTTCGCTTACGCCGGCAAGCTGGACCTGGCCCATTACCAGAAAAACGACACGTGCCTGCGCCAGAAAGAGTTGTTCAGCAACCTCGAACGCGAAGGCCTCAAGGCCTACGAGCTCAAGCCCGATGAACTGCGGCGCCTGCTGGTGGGCGGCCATACGTCAATCCCGCTGGACTTGACCCTGATTCCACTGCGCTCCACCAGTGAGCAGAGCCTGAAGACCTTCCGGGCGCTGTTCATCAACCTGCTGCACATGCGGGAAATCACTGCGGCCAAGCTCAAGCAACTGTTCCTCGACGCTTTCGAACATAGCCTGCGCTCCGGCAGCGTCGATTACATTGCCGCGTGTGAAGAAGCCTTCCGCGATGTGCGACGCATGGAGCAGGACTACAACTCGCTGGTTACCGCCGGCCCCTTGGTCGAAGCCCTGTCCGCAGGCGTGACCCAGCGCAACATTTTGCGCGGCAAGTTGCACCGCATCTCGCCTTTGCTCGACTCCCTGCTGGGCACCTGGTCGGACTACGCCAGTGCGCGCAAGGAAGAGCTGACGATCCAGGCCGAGCACTACCGCAACGAGCAGGACGCCCTGCAGAACGACCAACGTGGTGGCACCCAGGAACTGATGCGCCTGGAACGGGAGATCACCGGCATCCAGCGCTGGCTCGGCGAGTTGTCGGTGCTCAAGCATCGTTTCGCGCTGGTCGACGACGTCAAAGTGCTGGAGCAGCAATTGCTGGCAGCCAAGGATGCCCACGATGAACTGGCCGGCGCCCTGGCCCAATCCCGGCAGTTCAGTGCCGAAGACCTGGAAGAGCGCCTGCGGGACCTGGAAAAACGCCTGAAGTCGGTCAGACAGCAACTCGATCACGCCGACAACAACAGCTACGCACGCCTGCGCGAAGAGTTTTCGCAACAAGACGTTGAACGCCTGATGCGCTTGTTCAACAGCGCACTGTTCAGCCTGCCGTTGGGTGAGCACGGCATTACGCTGGACGAGGACGGTCAGTGGGTCAAATCCCTGGAGCTGATCCTCGACGGCTTCAAGGGTGAGCGTTTCGAAGTGCCGGGACTGTCCATCGACATCTCCCACATCGAACCGCCGGCCCTGCAAGCCCTGGCCGACCGCGCCGCCCTGCGCGACCAGAAAGAGCGCCTGGACAAAGAACTCAAGCAACTCAAGACCCAACAAGCCGTCGCCGCCGACCGCGCTGCCAGCAAGACCCAGACTGAAGCGCTGTACCAGCAGGTGCTGGACGCGCAAAAGGCCCTGGAGGACTTCCGCCGCGCGCAAACCCTCAGCGCCGAGGAAGGCGACAAGCTCGAACAACTGGCGCAGATGGAGGCCGCCCAGGACGAGTTGAAACGCTCCAGCGATGCCTTCACCGAACGCGTCCAGCAACTGTCGGCCAAACTGCAACTGGTCGGCCGGCAGATCGGCGACATGGAAGCCAAGCAACGCACCCTCGACGACGCCCTGCGCCGCCGTCAGTTGTTGCCGGCCGATCTGCCGTTCGGCACGCCGTTCATGGACCCGATCGACGACTCCATGGACAACCTGTTACCGCTGCTCAATGACTACCAGGACAGTTGGCAAGGCTTGCTGCGTGTCGACGGCCAGATCGATGCCTTGTATGCCCAGGTTCGCCTCAAGGGCGTGGCCAAGTTCGACAGCGAAGACGACATGGAGCGTCGCCTGCAACTGCTGATCAACGCTTACGCCCACCGTACCGACGAAGCCCTGACCCTGGGTAAGGCGCGGCGTGCGGCCGTCACCGACATCGCCCGGACCCTGCGCAATATCCGCAGCGACTACGACAGCCTCGAGCACCAGTTGGCGCTGTTCAACCGCGAGATCAACAAGCGCCAGGTGTCCAACCTGCAAAGCTTCCGCATCGTCCTGGCGCCGAACAAGGAAGCCCTCAAGCACATTGACCAGATCATCCACAGTGCCGGTCAGTACGAAGAAGGCGAAACCCTCTCGGTATTCGACCTGAGCCAGAGTGCCGAGCAGGACAACAAGAACGAAGAGGCCAAGGAGTATCTGGCGCGCCTGGTGGCCGCGAACCACAACCAGCTCGGCCTCAAGGACCTGTTCGAACTGGCGTTCGAGATCACCAAGGTCAACGGCCAGCCGGTGATCCACACCGACATCGATGGCGCGGCGTCCAACGGCACCACCATGACCATCAAGGCACTGACCAACATGTACCTGTTGCTGCACTTGATGGACCGCGACCAGGCCGGGCGTGTGCGTCTGCCGTACTACCTCGACGAAGCCGCGGACATCGATGAGAAGAACCAGGCGGCCCTGCTGGAAACCAGCCTGCAACTGGGCTTCGTGCCGATCCTGGCCAGCGTCAAGCCACAGGTCTGCGCCAGTGTGGCGATTGACCTGGAAGGTGGCAGCGGACCGAACGGTATCTACATCGACGAGGCCGACTGGAAGTACATTCGCCGGCATGACGAGGTGAAACCGGCGGTCAGCGTCGAGTCGACCGAAGCCGAGCTGGACGCTGTCTAAACGCTCTATTGGTGCACAACAAAAAAGGCCGCGATCCATTGGATCGCGGCCTTTTTTGTACAGCAGGTTTGGCTTACTTGCCGAGGGAGATTTTCGGCGCCCACTCCAGCCACTCGTCTTCGAACTTGTCGAACAAAGGGAAGGTCTGTTGTGGTCGCGCCGGGTTACCCATGCGCTCACCGTCCGGAGTAGCGAAGGCAACGCCGCCCTGGATCAGGGTTTCCAGGGATTCGGTGCGCACGGTCGCGCCCTTGAACAGGCTGTAATCCAGGCCAAAACCGCTGGTATTCCAGAAGCGCGTGCCGCTGCGTACCAGGGGCGCGTACTTCGGTTCGATGAGGATATGGATCAACACCCGATCCGCGGTCTGCCCCAACTCATAACCGGTGACCTTGCCCACCGTGATTTCACGGTAGGTCACCGGTACCCCGGTTTTCAACGAGCCACGGCGCGCGGCGCTCAGCACCAGTCTCAGGCCCGCCTCTTGCGCGGTGGCTTCGGGTGGCTGCGGCAGGGCAACGAAGTTGTTCTGTGGGCCGAGGTTTTTCGCCGCCGGCTGCACTTCGATGTATTGCCCAGTCACCAGGGTTTCCAGATTGGAAGTCTTGATCAGGCCCAGCTGCGGCTTGACCACCCAGAACTGGCTGCCTACCCGGGCAATACGCTCCGGCACTACGGTGATGCGCGCGGTGAGTAGCACCGATTGCAGGTCGTCGCTGAGGTCGACGTCTTCCACCTTGCCGACATCCAGGCCTTTGTAGCGAATCGGCGTGCCATTGCGCAGACCGTCGCCGCGATCGAGCTTAAGGGTGACCACGGCGCCTTTCTGCGTTGCTTCGTCATGGCTGGTGAACAGGCGGAAGCGCGGGATGCGTTTTTGCAGCGGTGCCTTGGCTTCCGGCGTCTCGAACGCAATACCGCCAGCCATCAGGCTTTGCAAGGACTCGCTCTTGACTTGGATGCCGCCGGTGAGACCACCAGTGAGGGTGATGCCGCTGGCATTCCAGAAACGCGTCGAGGCGTTGACCAGGCCCTCGTACTCCTTCTCGATGTGCACGCCGATGACCAACTGCTTCTTGGTCCGCGAGAACTGATAGCTCTGCACCGAACCGACCTTGACCTGCTTGTAGAGAATCGGGCTGCCGACCTCCAGCGAGCCGAGGTTCTCGGTGAACAGCACCAGGTGCAGGCCTGGGGAGCGCAGGTCCAATGGCGGCGCCTTCGGCCGCGCCTCGAACTCGCGCTTGGGCGCACTGCCTTTGTCGCCCGGACGCACGGCAATGTAGTTACCCTTGACCAGGGCCTCCAGCCCGGTAATACCGGCCAGGGAAATCGACGGCTTGACCACCCAGAACTGCGTACCATCGACCAGGTAATCTTCAGCCAGTGGGTCGAGGGTCAGTTCAGCGGTGGCGCTGGACAGGTCGGAGTCGACCTTCAGGGCCTTGAGATTGCCGACCTGAATGCCTTTGTACATGACCGGTGTACGACCGGCTTGCAGGCCTTCGAAATCGCTGAGCTTGACCTTGACCCGGATACCCGCCTGGGCCGCGTCGAAGTCTTCATAGAGCCGGAACGGCAGGCTCGGGTCGGTGGGCGGACTGTCCTTACGGTTTTCCGGCGTCGCAAAGGCGATACCGCCGGCCACGATGCTGGCCAGCGACTCGCTGCGCACTTTCACACCCGACAGGTTGGCATCAATGCTGATCCCGCTGGCATTCCAGAAACGCGTGTGTTTGCGCACCAGATTGGCGTAAGTGGGTTCGATGAAGACTTTGATCTCGACGGTGCTCTGGTCCTCGGACAACAGGTAGCTCTTCACCTGACCGACCTGGATCTGCTTGTAGAACACCGGGCTGCCGCGGTTCAGCGAGCCCAGGCGATCGGCCTTGATGGTCAGGTGCAGACCCGGCTTGGAGTCCGATAGGGGCGGCTCCTGGGCGAGGGCCTTGAACTTGCGGGTGGGTTCGCCCTCACCCGGGCTGATCGCCACATAGTTACCCGAGACCAGGGTTTCCAGACCGGTAATGCCGGCCAGGGTCACGCTGGGCTTGACCAGCCAGAAGCGCGTGCTGGTCTTCAGGTACTGCTCGACGTCCTTGTTCATCTCGACCGTGGCAATCACCCCACGGCTCTTGCCTTCGTCATCGAGGGCCAGGCTTTTGACCTTGCCCACCGACATGCCTTTGTAGACCACTTCGGTCTTGTTGGCCTGAATGCCTTCACCGCTCTCGAAACGGACCTGGACCTGGATCCCGGTCTCGTTGTAGGCACGCCAGCCCAACCACCCTCCAATGACCAAGGCGATCAGGGGCAGTACCCAGATGGCCGACCAGTTGGAAGCCGGTCGGGTTTTAGCTTTAGGCAAATCAGTCATGGTCGTCGTCCGACTCCGTGTTATCCCAAATCAGTCGGGGATCGAAAGTTACTGCAGCAAGCATTGTCAAAATCACCACACTGGCGAAAGCCACTGCACCGAGATTGGCCTCGATGGTGGCGAGCCGACCAAAGTTGACCACTGCCACCAGAATCGCGATGACAAAGATGTCGAGCATTGACCAGCGGCCAATGAACTCGATGAAGCGGTACATCAGGATGCGTTGCCGCGCGGATAAAGGCTGGCGGCGTTGCACCGAAAACAGCAGCAAGGCGATGCCGACCAGCTTGAAGGTCGGTACCAGGATACTGGCGACGAACACCACGGCCGCGATAGGGATCATCCCGTGCTGCACCAGGGTGATCACGCCGGACATGATCGTATCGCCTTCCCCCTGCCCCAGGGCGCTGACCGTCATGATGGGCAGCAAATTGGCGGGGATATACAGAATCGCGGCGGTGATCAGCAGCGCCCAGGTGCGCACCAGGCTATTGGGCCGGCGAGCATGGACCAACGCGCCACAGCGCGTGCAGGTCTGCTCGTCGGTATCGGGTTCCTGTTTGTTCAACTGATGGCACTCAGCACAGATCAGAATGCCTGCATCAATCGCCCGCATGTGCATCCTCCCCGGATAGCGCTTCCCAGATCTGGTGCGGCGACATCACCACCTCAAGCCAGACCTGAACCAACAACAAGCTGATAAAACACCCCAGGCCCAAGCCAATGGTGATGGACGCCAGGTCAGCCAGCTTGACGATGGCCACCAGCACCCCCATCAGATAAACCTCGAGCATCCCCCAATCCCGCAGATGGTGGTAAATGCGATAAAGCAGCAGGCCGTAGCTGCGCCCGACATCGAATCGAACGCTTAACAACACCAATAACTGACAGAGCAACTTCAGCAGGGGGATCCCCATGCTGCACAGGAACACCACCACCGCCACGCCTTGCATGCCGGTATCGAACAGGCCAACGACACCACTCCAGACCGTGTCGTGTGACGTCTGCCCGAGTAGATTGAGTTCCATGATCGGTAAAAAGTTCGCAGGGACGAACAACAACAGCGCAGCGATCACTAGTGCGAGGCTACGCTCCACAACATTGTGTCGATGGGCATAGAGCTCATAACCGCAGCGCGGGCATAAGGCTTTCTCGTCATGAGCGAGGTGTGGCTTGCGCATCAGCAAGTCGCATTCATGACACCCCACCAAGTTGTCCAGCGGTAAATCTGACAGCCCGCAGGCGTCAACCGGATCTGGCATAGAAGGCTCTGAGTGTGAAAATAAGGGCTCTATTCTAGTGTTCTGGCTCAGAAATAACTGTGCAATTTTGTGTCGATCCTGAAATGTAACTTTCTCCCGGACAAAAACAAAACCCCTACCTGCATACGCAGATAGGGGTTTCGGAATTTAATCTTGACGATGACCTACTCTCACATGGGGAAACCCCACACTACCATCGGCGATGCATCGTTTC
>NZ_CAXAQF010000024.1:0-96216 GCF_963970735.1 Pseudomonas sp. RA_35y_Pfl2_P32 | reverse complement strand
ACGCTCACCTTCAAGGCCGCGCTGGATAAAAGCAACAAGGTCGAAAATGCGCTGGTGTTCCCGAACCAGGTTTACACCATCAAGGCCATTGAGTTGGTCACCCCTACGATTACCTCGGTCAAAGGCTTACCTAGCGGCGCCAATATCGCAAATGGAGCCGCCACGCGGGAAACGACTGTAGTGCTCTCTGGCAATGCCGCTAACGGACAGCAAGTCGAAGTGTTCGATAACAAGACGCCCATAGGTAAGGCGACTGCCCACGCCACAACTGGAAACTGGACGTTGACGCTCACCAATTTGGCGGTAAAGTACTATGCAGTCACGGCAAAAGCGTTATATGGCGGGGGGGAAGATTCCAATACTCGAACATTCAACATCGGAACTGCATATCGAAACCTTACAGACTTCGACTTCTACAATAACTGGTACCCTAATCTTCCATCAAGATTTAGCTTGATGAGAGAGGACGGCAATGGAATTCTGCGGCACGATCGATCGGGAATAATACCGTCATACGAGCTCGGGATCTATAAAGCACTTATCGGCCTCATTCAACCCGCAACAATCAGGATAAGCTTGAGATACAGAATAACCAAGCTGCAAGGCCCTGCAATCAATAAAAGTTATATTTATATTTATGAGGTTAAAGCCAGGACCGTTGAAGTCCCAACTATTATAAATGGAGCTTGGCACATCGTAACTATTGAGCTTGACTTTCCCGACTTGGGAGGAGTAAGCGGTTTAACTATTGGTAACAACGTTGTACTTCAATCTTCTGATCCGTCAGCAATTATATATGTTGACTATGACTACATTTTACTCGAAGAGATATAGCACCACAGCCAAACCACTTTGAGTGCAGACGTTCGTTATTGTAAAGAAAAGATGAAAGGGGACGGATTTATTTATCCGCCCCCTTGTTGTCAGTGCATCACATTTTATAGGGGAGAGCCTCAGGCGTCTTTATGCCATTTGCGCACCACCTTCATCACCACCACAAAAAACACCGGCACAAACAGCACCGCCAATGTCGCGGTGATCATCCCGCCAATCACCCCGGTGCCAATCGCTTGCTGGCTGGCCGAGCTGGCGCCGGTGGCAATGGCCAGCGGCACCACGCCGAGGATGAACGCCAGGGAGGTCATGACGATCGGCCGCAGGCGCAAGCGCGCGGCTTGCACGGTGGCGTCGAGCAGGTCGTGGCCCTCGTCGTACAGGCTCTTGGCGAACTCGATGATCAGGATCGCGTTCTTCGCCGACAGGCCGATGATGGTGATCAAGCCAACCTTGAAGAACACATCGTTGGGCATACCGCGCAAGGTCACCGCCAATACCGCCCCCAACACTCCCAGGGGTACCACCAGCAGCACCGAGGTCGGGATCGACCAGCTTTCGTACAGCGCCGCCAGGCACAGGAACACGATCAGCAACGACAGGCCCAGCAGGATCGGTGCCTGGCTGCCCGACAAGCGTTCCTGCAAGGACAGTCCGGTCCATTCCTGGCCCAGCCCCGCCGGCCCCCGGGCCACCAGGCGCTCGATTTCCGCCATGGCTTGGCCGGTGCTGTGGCCGGGGGCCGGTTCACCGGAAATGCTCACGGCCGGGTAGCCGTTGTAGCGGGTCAACTGGGTCGGGCCCTGGGTCCATTCGGCCCGGCTGAAGGCCGACAGCGGGACCATGTTGCCGCTGCTGTTGCGCACATGGATCTTCAGCAGGTCTTCGACCTGACTGCGTTGATCGCCTTCGGCCTGCACCACCACCCGCTGCATCCGTCCCTGGTTGGGGAAGTCGTTGACGTAGCTGGAACCAACCGCGGTGGACAAGACGTTGCCGATGTCGGCAAACGATACGCCCAGGGCATTGGCCTGCTTGCGGTCGACGATCAGTTGCACCTGTGGCGCTTCGGCCAGGGCGCTTTCGCGCACATTGGCCAGGATCGGACTCTGTTCAGCGGCATCGAGCAAGGCGGTGCGCGCTTGCATCAGCGCACTGTGCCCCAGGCCACCACGGTCTTGCAGACGGAACTCAAACCCGCTGGAGGTACCCAGGCCATCCACCGGCGGCGGCAGCACCGAGTAGGCCACCGCGTCCTTGATCTGGCTGAAGGCAATGTTGGCGCGCTCGGCAATCGAGGCCGCCGAGTCATCGCTGCCGCGCTGCGACCAATCTTTCAGGGTACTGAAGGCCAGCGCTGCGTTCTGCCCGCTGCCGGAGAAGCTGAAGCCGAGGATCACCGTGCTGTCGCCGATCCCAGCTTCGGTGGCGTTGTGCGCCTCAATCTGTTGCGCCACCTGCACCGTGCGGTTCTTGCTGGCGCCCGGCGGCAGTTGAATATCGGTGATGGTATAGCCCTGGTCTTCGGTGGGCAGGAACGAGGAGGGCAGGCGACTGAACAGCACGCCGAGCGCCACCAGCAACACGCCGTAGATCAGCAGGTAGCGTCCGCTGCGCTTGAGTGCATAGGCCACCCAGCCCTGATAACGATCCGTGAACTGCTCGAAGCGTCGGTTGAACCCGCCGAAGAACCCGGCCTTGGCGTGCAGCTCACCTTTGGCCACTGGCTTGAGCAAGGTGGCGCAAAGGGCGGGGGTCAGGGTCAGGGCCAGGAACGCCGAAAACAGGATCGAGGTGGCCATCGACAGCGAGAATTGCTGGTAGATCACCCCCACCGAGCCCGGCATGAACGCCATCGGGATAAACACCGCCACCAGCACCAGGGTGATGCCGATGATCGCCCCGGTGATCTGGCTCATGGCCTTGCGGGTCGCCTCCTTGGGCGACAGGCCCTCTTCGGCCATGATCCGCTCGACGTTCTCCACCACCACAATGGCATCGTCCACCAGGATGCCGATGGCCAGCACCATGCCAAACATGGTCAGCACGTTGATCGAAAAGCCCAGCGCGAGCATGGTGGCGAAGGTGCCCATCAGCGCCACCGGCACCACCAGGGTCGGGATCAGTGTGTAGCGGATGTTCTGCAAGAACAGGTACATCACCGCGAACACCAGCAGCATCGCCTCGCCCAGGGTGTAGACCACCTTGGTAATCGAGACTTTGACAAAAGGCGAGGTGTCGTAGGGGATCTTGTACTCCACGCCGGCCGGGAAGTAGCGGGCCAGTTCGTCCATCTTCTCGCGCACCAGGGTGGCGGTGTTCAGGGCATTGGCGCCGGGTGCCAGTTGCACGCCGACCGCGGTGGAGGGCTTGCCGTTGAGGCGGGTGGAGAACTGGTATTCCTGGCTGCCGATCTCGACCCGCGCCACATCGCCCACGCGCACCGTGGAGCCGTCCGGGTTGGCCTTGAGCACAATGTCGGCAAACTCTTCGGGCGTCGACAGTTGCCCCTTGACCAATACGGTGGCGGTGATTGCCTGGCTGTTGTGGGTCGGCAAGTCACCGATGCTGCCGGCGGCAACCTGGGCGTTCTGGGCGACAATCGCGGCGTTGACGTCTGCCGGAGTCAGGTTGAAACCGATCAGCTTCTGCGGGTCGACCCAGATGCGCATCGCCCGTTCGGCGCCATACAGCGAAGCCTTGCCGACCCCGTCCAGGCGCTTGATCTCGTTCATCACGTTGCGCGCCAGGTAGTCGCTGAGCGCCACGTCATCGAGCTTGCCGTCGCTTGAGGTGAGGGTGATCAGCAGCAAGAAGCCGGAAGACACCTTCTCCACTGACAAGCCTTGCTGGATCACCGCTTGCGGCAGGCGCGACTCCACCACCTTGAGGCGGTTCTGCACATCGACCTGGGCCAGCTCCGGGTTGGTGCCCGGCTTGAAGGTGGCCGTGATGGTGGCCGAACCGAGGCTGCTCTGGGATTCGAAATACAGCAGATGGTCGGCGCCATTGAGCTCTTCTTCGATCAGGCTGACCACACTTTCATCGACGGTTTGCGCCGAGGCACCCGGGTACGCCGCGTAAATCTCGATCTGTGGCGGTGCCACATCCGGGTACTGGGCCACCGGCAGTTGCGGGATGGCCAGGGCGCCGGCCAACAGGATGAACAGCGCGACCACCCAGGCGAACACTGGGCGGTCAATAAAAAAATGCGGCATAAAATCTGCGTCCTGCCTACTGCCCGGTGATCAGGGCGTGGGGAAGTGGGGTGTCGTCGATGGCAACTTTGTCGCCGGGACGGGCGTGCTGCAGGCCTTCAATGACAATGCGGTCGCCGGGCTTGAGGCCGGCGCTGACGATCCAGCGGTCCTGTTGCACCGGGCCCAGTTGCACGGCGTGCTGGCTGACCCGGTCCTCGCTGTCGAGCAGCAACACCTGGGCAATGCCGGCGCTGTCACGCTGGATTGCCCGTTGCGGCACGCTGATGCCTTGCTGATTCACCGCTTGTTCCAGGCGCACGCGAATGAAGCTGCCGGGGAGCAGGTCGAGATCGGGGTTGGGGAACTCGCTGCGCACAATGATCTGGCCGGTGCCGGGGTCGACGCTGATGTCAGAGAACAGCAGCTTGCCTGGCAGTGGATACAGGCTGCCGTCGTCCTGGATCAGCGTGGCCTTGGCCTGGTCCTGGCCGACTTGCTGCATTTGCCCGGCACGGAAGGCGCGGCGCAGTTCGTTGAGCTCGCGGGTCGACTGGGTCAGGTCGGCGTGGATCGGGTCCATTTGCTGGATCAGCGCCAGGGGCGTGCTTTCGTTCTGTCCGACCAGCGCGCCTTCAGTGACCAGTGCGCGGCCGATGCGCCCGGAAATCGGCGCGGTGACCGTGGCGTAACCCAGGTTCAGCCGGGCACGGGCCACGGCGGCCTGGTTGGCGGCGACGTCGGCGTTGGCCTGCAGCGTGGCCGCACGGGCGTTGTCGTAATCCTGGGCGCTGACGGCCTGGTCTTTGATCAACTGGGCGTAACGTTGCTCCTGCAAGCGCGCCTGGAACGCATTGGCCTGGGCCTTGCGCAAGGCCGCGTCGGCGCTGTCCAGGTCAGCCTTGAACGGCGCCGGGTCGATGCGAAACAGCACCTGGCCCTGCTTCACGTCACTGCCTTCGCGGAAGGCGCGTTGCAGCACCACCCCGGCGACCCGGGCGCGCACTTCGGCGATGCGCGGCGCGGCGATCCGCCCGCTCAGCTCGCTGCTGATCGACAGGGGACGCGCTTCGAGGGTTTCGATGCGCACGCTGGCCAGCGGCGCGGCCTCGTCCGCGGTGGAAGACTTGTCACAGGCGCTCAGCATCAATGCCAGTGCAATCAGGCTGAGCGGTGCAAACAGGTTCTTGGACATGTAAATACCCCAATAATGACCCGGGCATGCTACGGGCAGCCGGCGAGGGTATCGGTGAAGCTTTGTAGTGGCTGTGTGAAATTGTGTGAAGGTTTTGCTCAGGCGTGCGTGAGGGCGTATATCCTTGACTTCTTTTGTGTCTGTCGAGCCGCCTTCGCGGGCAAGCCCGTTCCCACCTGCAACACCCTGTGGGAGCGGGCTTGCCCGCGATGGAAGCGGTCCAGACGCCATCGCTATTTCTGGAAACACCCATGCCCAACATCCTGCTGGTCGAAGACGACTCTGCGCTCTCCGAACTGATTGCCAGCTACCTCGAGCGCAATGGCTATCAGGTCAATGTGATCAGCCGTGGCGATCAGGTGCGCGAACGGGCGCAAGTCAGCCCGCCGGACCTGGTGATCCTCGACCTGATGCTGCCCGGGCTTGACGGCCTGCAGGTGTGCCGCCTGTTGCGCGCCGACTCGGCGAGCCTGCCGATCCTGATGCTGACCGCCCGCGACGACAGCCACGACCAGGTCCTGGGCCTGGAAATGGGCGCCGATGACTACGTCACCAAACCCTGCGAGCCACGGGTCTTGCTGGCACGGGTGCGCACCTTGCTGCGGCGCAGCAGCCTCAACGAACCGCAAAGCGCCAGCGACCGGATTCTCATGGGCAACTTGTGCATCGACCTGTCGGAGCGCACGGTGACCTGGCGCGAGCAACCGGTGGAGCTGTCCAGCGGCGAATACAACCTGCTGGTGGTCCTGGCCCGGCATGCCGGGGAAGTGCTGAGCCGCGACCAGATCCTGCAGCGCCTGCGCGGCATCGAATTCAATGGCACCGACCGCTCGGTGGACGTGGCGATTTCCAAGCTGCGGCGCAAGTTCGACGACCACGCCGGCGAAGCCCGCAAGATCAAGACGGTGTGGGGCAAGGGCTACCTGTTCAGCCGTTCCGAGTGGGAATGCTGAAGCCATGCTGCGCATTCTGGTTCGCCTGTACCTGATCACCATCGTCACCTTCAGTGCGGCGATCTACCTGGTGCCAGACCTGGTGGTCATGGTCTTTCACGAGCGCTTTTCCAGCTACAACCTGGACCACTCCCGGGGCGTGCAGAACCTGCTGGTCAAACAGTTTCAAGGGGTGCCGAGCGCTCAATGGCCGGCGCTTGCCGCGGAGCTGGATCAACAATTTCATCCGTTGCAGATCGCCGTGGTTCCCATCAGCGACGAGGGTTTCACCGCCCATGAACGCGAGCGTTTGCAGCGCGGTGAAATGACCGTGCGCACCGGCGACTGGGGTTGGCGCACGCTGGCCGCGGCACCCTTGAATGAGTCGCAGGCGATCAAGCTGGTGGTGCCGCCGGATCCGCTGGACGTCAGTCTGCTGTACTGGGGCATCAATGTGCTGATCGGTGCGGCGCTGCTCGCCTGCCTGCTGTTCTGGCTGCGTCCCCACTGGCGTGATCTGGAGCGCCTGCGCAACACCGCCGAACGCTTCGGCAAGGGTCACCTGAGCGAACGCACGCAGATCGCCGCCAGCTCCAACATCGGCAGCCTGGCCCACGTCTTCGACACCATGGCCGGCGACATCGAGAACCTGCTGAACCAGCAGCGCGACTTGCTCAATGCAGTGTCCCACGAACTGCGCACGCCCTTGACTCGCCTGGACTTCGGCCTGGCCCTGGCGTTATCCGATGAGTTGCCGATCGCCAGCCGTGAGCGCTTGCAAGGCCTGGTGGCGCACATTCGTGAACTGGACGAGTTGGTCCTGGAGTTGCTGTCCTACAGTCGCCTGCAAAACCCGGCACGTGTGCCGGAGCAGATCGAGGTGGCACTGGACGAATTCATCGACAGCATCCTGGGCAGCGTCGACGAAGAACTGGAATCGCCGGACATCGTGATCGACGTGCTGCTGCACGGCCACCTCGAACGCTTCAGCCTCGACCCGCGCCTGACCGCCCGGGCCATCCAGAACCTGCTGCGCAACGCCATGCGCTATTGCGAAAGGCGTATCCAGATTGGCGTGCAAGTGCTGCCCGAAGGCTGTGAAATCTGGGTCGACGATGACGGTATCGGCATCCCTGAGGAGGAACGGGAGCGGATTTTCGAGCCGTTTTACCGCCTCGATCGCAGCCGTGACCGCGCCACGGGCGGCTTCGGCCTGGGCCTGGCCATCAGCCGCAGGGCCCTGGAAGCCCAGGGCGGCACCCTCACGGTGCAAGCGTCACCGCTGGGCGGGGCGCGGTTCCGGTTGTGGTTGCCGGCCTCGGCCTGACCACCAGCCGGTAGGTGGTCAGGCAGTCCAGCGCCATCAAGAGGGACGGTTCACCCCTCTATCACCTCCTGCAACAACTGCTGCACCCGCGCCCGGGCTTCGGCGCGCAGTTGTTCCAGGTCCAGGTCCGGGATCACCCCGTCATCCACCACCAGGCGGTCGCCGACCTGCAAGGTGCCAACGGCGCCCAGGCCCAGGACCTGTGCACCGCCTGCTGTACCGCCATCGCGAGCAAGCTCGCTCCTACAGGCACGAACGCCGTGCGTTGCGGTCGTACCCTTCACGGGGCACAGACCCAGCGCAACGGGGAGACGTAATGAGCCAGGATGTACTTGCCACTGAAACCAATCGCCGGCAGTTGCAGCAAATCATCGCCGGGCTGTCCGACGGGGTGATTCTGCTGGATGCGGACCAGACCCTGCTGTGGGCCAATGACGCGGTGTTGGCCATGCACGGGGTCGAGCAGATCAGCGACCTGGGGGCCAACGCCCGCGAGTATGCCCGGCGTTTCACCCTGCGCTACCGCAACAACCATCCGGTGGCGGTGGAAAACTACCCCATCAGCCGGGTCGCCAATGGCGAAACCTTCAGCGATGTGGTGGTCGAAGTCACGCCGAGCGCCGACCCGGAGCGCACCTGGGTACACCGCATCCGCAGCATGATCCTCACCGATCAGCACGGGGCGCCGGAATCCCTGGTGCTGATCCTCAGTGATGCCACGGAATGGGCCAGCGCCGAACAGCGCTTTGAAAAAACCTTCAATGCCAACCCGGCCCCGGCGGTGATCTGCCGCCTCAGCGACCTGCGTTACCTCAAGGTCAACCAGGGTTTCGTGGAAATGACCGGTTATCCACGCGAGCAGATCATCGGCCGCTCGTTGTACGAATTGGACGTGCTGGAAGACGCCGAACGCCGTGACCTGGCCATCGAGCGCCTGAGCCAGGGCATTACCGTTCCGCAGATGCAGGCCGACCTGTGTTTGCCCGACGGCAGCCGCAAACTGGTGGTCGTGGCCGGGCAGCCGCTGGACCTCAACGAAGAGGCGTGCATGCTGTTTTCCTTCGTCGACCTGGAATTGCGTCGCAAGGCCGAAACCGCACTGCGCCAGAGTGAGGAACGGTTCGCCAAGTCATTTCGCATGAGCCCGGTGCCGACCTTGATCTGCAGCGCCCAGGGCTTGCAGGTAGTGGACGTCAACGATGCCTTCCTCAACAGCAGCGGTTACGCCAGTGAAACGCTGCTGGGCAAGACCGTCGATGAGCTCGGCTTTTTCGCCACCCGGGATGCCGCCAGCCAGCTGTTTGCCACGCTGAAGAAGTGCGGTAGCGTGGAAAGCGTCGACCTGCAAGTGCGCAAGCAGGACTCGGTGCTGATCGATTGTGCGGTCTGGGCCGACACCGTGAGCATCCAGGACCATCCTTGTTATCTGCTAGTGCTGATGGACATCACGGAACGCAAACGCACCGAACAGGAACTGGTGATGGCGATCGAGGAGGTGATGCAGGACGCCTCCTGGTTCAGCCAGACCCTGATCGAAAAGCTGGCCAACGCCAAGAGTGCCCATCGCAGTCTGCGGCCGAGCGTGGCGTTTACCGAACTTACCGCCCGTGAGCGCGACGTGCTGGGCTTGATCTGCGAAGGCCTGGCCGACAAAGAGATCGCCGCGCGCCTGACGTTGGCCCCCAACACCGTGCGTAATCACGTGGCCACGGTGTACTCCAAGCTTGCGGTACACAGCCGCAGCGAGGCGATCGTCTGGGCCCGTGAGCGTGGATTGTTTGGCGGTGAGAGGCGGCTGAAGAGCCCGAAATAAAGGTGCAAATGCACTAGTGGCGACAGTGCAAATTCGGGTTCTGTAACGGTTCGCCAGTTCATAGGCTATCAGGGTGCGCATCGTCCATCGGACGTGTGCCGCTTCCTTTCCGCCCAGCCCAATGGACGCCTGCCGTGATGACACAAGCGCAACTGCGCAGCTATATCCAGCAAGCACTTGCCCCGCTGGCCTGCGACTTCAGTGTGGACGCCGATGGCTGCCTGACGCTGCGGGTGTTCGAAGCGCAAGATGATCGTGTCCACCTGGTGGTCACCGGGATCAAGCCCGGCAGGTTGACCAGTCAGCGTGACCTGGCGCAAATGATTGAAGAACTGCGCTATGAACTGAGCGCGACCCGTCTGAGGCAGGCCGATAGCGCGTGAACCCTGGCGTACGGTTGAGCGGCGATCAATGGCTGAACTATCTCGATCGCCCACGGCTCTACTGATCAGGCCCTCTGCGGCTTAGATCTGATAAAAACCGTTCAACCCGACTCGCAGGCCACCTCATGAACACTTTTTTGAGATCTGCTTTTGCGCCATGGCTGTTCCCACTTTGCGCCGTTGCCATCCTCAGTGGCTGCGCCAGCCCTCCGCCGCCGCCCGTGGTGGTGCAGGCCCCGCCCGTCAAAACGTGTAACACCGCGCAAAATACTCAGGTGCTGGGTCAGGCCCGGGCGGAGGGTGAGGTGACCCGGGTCACGACCACCACCCGTTGCATCACTCAGTAGCCGACAACAATCGCTGGCGGCAATCGAGTGTCAGCCGCGCACCACCCCATTCGCTGACCCCGACGTCCAGGCTGAACCCGTGCAGGTGGACGATGGCCGCGACAATCGACAGGCCCAGGCCGAACCCACCGCTCTGGGCACTGTCGTCGACCCGGTAGAAGCGCTGGAACACCGCTGTGCGCTTGTCGGCGGGAATCCCTGGGCCGGAATCGAGCACGTCGATCCGACAACTGCCGGCATTGTCGCTGGCCCGGACCAGCACCTGGCCGCCGGCCGGGGTGAACTTGATCGAGTTGCTCAGCAGGTTGGACAAGGCCTCGAACAGCAGCGCCCGGTCGCCGGTCAGCGCTGGCAGGCAGGGCGGTGCCTGCAGGCTCAAGGTCAATTGGCCTTCTTCGGCCAGGGGCAGGTAGAAGTCGTGCAGTTCCTGCAGCAGCGGCAACGGATCGAACAACTGAAAGCCGGAACGCCGTTGTTGATCTTCCAGCTCGGAAATACGCAGCAAACCGCGAAAACGCGCCATCAACGTGTCGGTCTCGGCAATCACCTGGTCCAGTTGCGCCGCCTCGGTAGAGCCCTCGCTCGCTTGCTGCTGGATCCGGTACAACTGGGCCCGCAGCCGGGTGAGCGGGGTGCGCAGGTCATGGGCGATGTTGTCGCATACGCCCTTGACCTCGTTGACCAGGCGTTCGATGCGCTCGAGCATGGCGTTGACGATGGCGGCCAGCATGTCCAGTTCGTCGCGGCGGCTGGACAGCGGCAGGCGGTGGTTGAGGTTGCCGGCGACGATGGCTTCGGCACTGGCCTGCAGGGCGTGAATCCGGCGCAGGGGGCGGCGGCGCAACAGGTACCAGCCGGCGATGCCGGGAATGATGGTCAGCGATACGCCCCACAGCAGCGCATGCAGGATGATCCGGTTCACGGCAAACAGTGAGCCGTTATCGCGCGCCAGCACCAGCCAGCGACCATCCAGGGTCGGGGTCGCCACGGCGTCGCAACTGTCCGGGGGCAGGCGCGGGTCATGGGGGTCGGCGCAGTTGGCGAGTTCATGCACTTTGCCGTCCAGCGGCAGGCCCTCGGGGATCTGTTGGATCAGTCCGTGCAGGGGGCGGTGAAAGGCGTCGAACAGGCCGTAGGCATCGACTCCGCGCTGGTCGAAGGTGGTGCTGGCGATCAGCGCCTCATCCAGTTGCGCGCCGTGAAAGCGCGAGAACAGGTGCTGGCGTTGCATGATCGAATGCCGGGACAGGTTGTCCAGGTAGCTCGATACCTCGTAGTACATCACGCCCATCAGCAGGCAGCTCCAGACCACGAACAGCGCGCTGTAGAGTGCCAGCAGGCGGCTGCTGGAGGAGCGCCAGCCCTTAGACGGGTTTAGCAATGACATAACCGGAGCCTCGCACGGTGCGGATCAGCGGCAGCAGGCCCGGTGGGTCGACTTTCTTGCGCAGGCGGCCGATGTGGACGTCGATCAGGTTGGTGCCGGGGTCGAAGTGGTAACCCCAGACTTCCTCGAAGATCATCATCCGCGAGAGGATCTGCCCACTGTTGCGCAGCAGGAATTCCAGCAGTTTGTATTCGGTGGGCAGCAGGATCAGCAGTTGCCCGGCGCGGGTGGCCTCGCGGCTGATCAGGTTGAGTTCCAGGTCGGCTACCTGCAGGGTGGTTTCCACGCCCTTGACGGTGTTCTGGCGGCGCAGCAGGACTTCGACCCGGGCGGCCATTTCATCGGTGGCGAAGGGTTTGGTCAGGTAATCGTCGCCGCCGGCGCGCAGGCCGCGTACGCGTTCGTCGACATCGGACAGGGCGCTGATCATCAGGATCGGGGTGGACACGCCCATGGTGCGCAGGGTGGTGACGATGGCCAGGCCGTCGAGTTCGGGCAGCATGCGGTCCAGGGTGATCAGGTCGTAGTCGCCGCTGACCGCGCGAGCCAGGCCTTCGCGACCATTGGCTACCCAGTCTACGTCGAGGCCGTGGCTGCTCAGTTCGGCGACGATCTCCCGCGCGGTGACTGCGTCGTCTTCAATGGTCAGGATTCGGGTCATGGGGGTTGCCTGAGGGTCGGTGAATTGCGGGTCGTAGTGTGCCAAGAAATGGGGGCGGGGTTGCTAAATTAAAGTTTATATAGGGGGGCTAGTCCCCGGATGCATACCTTCGCTCAGCCGACCGGCCGGGCTGTTTTTCCTGACTGGAGTTACTCTGTAGGAGCATAGCTTGCTCGCGATGGCTGCCTCTGCCACACCCTGGATCTCGGCACTGACTCCAGCCCCTGTAGCAGCTGCCGAGCCCGCGAGGCTGCGTTCGAGGACGCAGTCCTCGCCCGGTGGATCACGATCAAAAGCGGCAGGCGAGCTTACGCTCGGCCTGTTGAGTGATGGTGGGAGCTGGGATTGAAAGCTTGATATCATCCGGCCACACCTTTCTCGGAGTTTCATCGTGGGCGTTTTGTCTCGCCGTGGCTGGCTGCCATTGTTGTGTGTGCCGCTTCTCTTGGGGTTCGCGATGTCTTTCGCTTCGGCGGCGAATCAGCCGTGCTCCGGAAAGAAAGGTGGGATTGCCCGTTGTGACGGCGAGTTGTTTTTGTGCAACGACGGTTCCATCAGTGCGTCGAAAAAAAGCTGTTCGGCCACATTCGGCCAGAAGGCCGGCAGTGCCGTGGCCCAGCCTTTGTTGCGGGACTCGGGTGGGTGTCAGTGTGGCAGTGGGGCGTTTTGTACCGGGCCCAGGGGTGGGGTTTATTGCCTGACGCCCAGTGGCAACAAGAGCTACAAGCGTAAATAGCGGCTGTGACGCCGACAGTGCATTAAGCCCGCTCCACGGGGGCGGTTGTTGCAAATTGCATGTGTGGAAAAATGCCGTAGATCTCAACTGATTGAAATCTAAGGGTTTATTCAAAGTCAGTAGCTGGCATGTTGACTGCAATATCAGGTCTGACGCGTTGCAACCGTCTTCCTCATGCCTGGAGCACTACAACAATGAATAGAACCTCTGATAGGTACCCAGCCGATCTGCCAGCGTCGAGTGCGCTGTCGGGGGTGTCCTGGGCGGCGATTTTTGCCGGGGCCGCTGCGGCGGCTGCGCTGTCGCTGAGTCTGGTGGTGCTGGGTTTTGGCCTGGGATTTTCGGCGGTGTCGCCGTGGGCCGGGAGCGGCATCAGTGCCAAGGGCCTGGGGATTTCCACGATCGTCTGGCTGGCCTTCACTCAGATTGTCGCCTCGGGGCTCGGTGGTTACATCGCCGGACGTTTGCGGGTCAAGTGGTCGAACATGCACGGCGATGAGGTGTTCTTTCGCGACACCGCCCACGGCTTTCTGGCCTGGGCGGTGGCAACCCTGGTGACGGCGACCCTGGTGGTCGGTTCGGTCAGCAGTATCTTCAGTGGTGGTGTGCAGGCCGGTGCCAGTGTGGCAGGCGGTGCGGCGAGTGCCATGACCCAGGCCGCCGGGACTGCTGCCAGCCGAGGCAGCGCCGATGATTACGGCTATTTCGTTGACACCCTGTTTCGCGACGATCGTCCGGCGGCGGTAAGCGATGATGCTGCCCACGCCACCGTGACCCGGATCTTCGTGCAGACCCTGAGCCACGACGGTCAACTGGCGGCGCAGGATCGTACCTACCTCGCTCAACTGGTAGCCCAACGGACCAACCTGACCCAGGCGGATGCCGAGCGACGTGTCGATGAGGTCTTCGCCAAGGCGCGCAAGGCGGTCGACGATGCCAAGCTGGCGGCCAAGCAAGCGGCGGATACCGCCAGCAACGTCGCGGCTTGGACTGCACTGTGGATGTTTGTTGCCCTGCTGTGTGGTGCGTTCTTTGCCAGCCTCGCCGCGACCTTTGGCGGTCGCCGTCGGGACGCGGTGGTGTACCTGGAACCGGTCGGCTATATCCCGGTTACTGCGCCCACCGCCATTCGTTGATTGAAGGAGAACTACCATGCGCTCACTCCTGCTGTTTTTCCTAGGCGTGCCTATCCCGATCATTATCCTGATCGCCCTGTTCATGAATTGATCCTGCGACAGCGATGAACCCACCGCGTCTGCCTTGGCAGGCGCGGTTTTTTTGTGCCCGGTGTTGGGCAACGCCAGTCCTGTTTTTGGCCGATGCGGCGCCTACGGCTGCCGACGCGGGCTTGGTATAGTTCGGGCCTTCATTTCTGTGCCAGCAAGGAATACTGCCATGCCTGAATATCAAGCCTTCCGCGTCGAACTGGCGGACAACATCGCCCATGTGCAGATCAACCGTCCGGAAAAGGTCAACGCGATGAATGCCGCGTTCTGGACCGAGATCATCGAGATTTTCCAGTGGATCGATGACACCGACGCAGTTCGTGCGGTGGTGATCAGTGGTGCCGGCAAGCATTTTTCTTCAGGCATCGACCTGATGATGCTGGCCTCGGTGGCGAACGAAATGGGCAAGGACGTGGGGCGCAATGCGCGTCTGCTGCGGCGCAAGATTCTCGCCTTGCAGGCCTCGTTCAATGCGCTCGACAACTGCCGCAAGCCGGTGCTGGCGGCGATCCAGGGGTATTGCCTGGGCGGCGCCATCGACCTGATCAGTGCCTGTGACATGCGTTACGCAGCCGCCGACGCGCAATTCTCGATCAAGGAAATCGACATTGGCATGGCTGCCGACGTCGGCACCCTGCAACGCTTGCCGCGAATCATCGGTGACGGCATGCTGCGTGAACTGGCTTACACTGGACGCACCTTTGGCGCCGAGCAAGCGCGTGAGATCGGCCTGGTGAATCGGGTCTACCCGGACACCGAGAGCCTGCTGGACGGGGTCATGGGCATTGCCCGCGAGATCGCCGCCAAGTCACCGATCGCCATCGCCGGCACCAAGGCCATGATCAGCTACATGCGTGATCACAGCATCAACGATGGCCTGGAATACATCGCCACCTGGAACGCCGCCATGTTGCAGTCCAACGATCTGCGCGTGGCTATGGCCGCCCATATGAGCAAACAGAAGCCCGAATTTTTGGATTGAGCCCACATGATTTCACGCTGGACCACGGCAGTACTCGACACCGACACCACCACCGGCGGCTGGGCGGTGGCCCGCAGCCCCGATGGCTTTTTGTTCGATGGCAATGGCGCGCTGTTCCCCCGGGAATGGCTCAAGCGCCAGGACCTGTCGCTACTCGCCGAGCATGGCATCGGCCATCTCGACGGCGAGCCGGTGTACCTGCTGGAGTTGAAGGCGGCGGGGGAGGTGCCGGGGTGCGGCTGGAAAGGCTTGCGCGGGTTCATGCTCGAGGGCGATCACACGCTGTACAAGGTGCTGGGCTACGCCGCGCAGATCGGCACCTGGGCCCGCGAGCACCGTTTTTGTGGCAACTGCGGCCAGGCCATGGTCCAGGTGCCGCGCGAGCGGGCGATGTACTGCCAGCCGTGTGACTTGCGCAGCTACCCGCGGATTTCGCCGAGCATGATCGTGCTGATCACCCGTGGTGACGAAATCCTCCTGGCGCGTTCGCCACGGTTTGTCAGCGGGGTCTATAGCACCCTGGCCGGTTTTGCCGAGCCCGGGGAGTCGGCCGAGGACTGCCTGATTCGTGAGGTGCGCGAGGAGGTGCAGATCGAGGTCAGGAACATCCAGTACCTGGGCAGCCAGTGCTGGCCGTTCCCCCATTCGATGATGCTCGGCTTCCATGCCGAGTACGCCGCGGGCGAGATCGTCCCGCAAGCCGACGAGATTGAAGACGCGCAGTGGTTCAACATTCACGCGCTGCCGCCGTTGCCGGCGTCGCGCTCGATTGCCCGTTACCTGATCGACGTCTACGTCGCGCGGCGCTTAGGCCACGCTGAACCAGTGCTGCCAGGCTAGGCGTACGGTCAGGCCCAGCACTACCGTGATGAACACCGGGCGAATGAACTTCGCCCCACCGCTGATGGCGGTGCGTGCGCCAAAGAACGCCCCGACCATCACCGACACGCCCATGCTCAGGCCGATGATCCAGTCCACCTGCCCGGAAAAAATGAACACCGACAGCGCGGCGGCGTTGCTGACGAAGTTCATGCTGCGCGCCACGCCGCTGGCCTTGACCAGGTCGATGGGGTACAGCAGCAGGCTGCTGACGGTCCAGAACGCGCCCGTGCCGGGACCGGCCACGCCGTCGTAGAAACCGAGGCTGAAACCCTGGGTCGACTGCCACTTCTTCTTGATCGGCGCATCGCTGTCCGCCGGTGCTTTGGGCGTACCGCCAAACAGCAGGTACAGGCCACAGGCGAACACAATCACCGGGAGCATTTTGTTCAGCCATTCGGCCGGCAGGTAGTGCGCCACGACCGCGCCGGTCAGCGCCCCCACCAGGGTGCCGACAATCGCATGCACCCACTGCCGGGGATGGAACAGCTTGCGCCGGTAGAAGGTGATGCTGGCAATGGCCGAGCCGAAGGTCGCGCTGAGTTTGTTGGTGCCCAGCACCAGGTGCGGGGGCAGGCCGGCGGTGAGCAGGGCCGGAGTGGTGAGCAGGCCACCGCCACCGGCAATGGCATCGATGAAACCGGCAATGAACGCGACAACGGCCAGAATGGCCAGGGTGGTGAGGTCTACGCTGAGTTCGAAAGGCATGGGGTCGACTTATTCGGTGGGGCAGCGGGGAAAAGGGCGGCGCCATCTTACCCATAACCTGTGACGGCCGCGACCGCTGCACCACCTGCCGCCAGGGTCAGGCGCTGTTGCGGCGCAACGTCTGGGACGGCGATTCACCGTAAGTACGCTGATAGTCCTGGGAGAAACGCCCCAGATGAAAGAAGTTCCAGTGCATGGCCGTTTCGGTCACGGTCGGCCAGCGCTGGGTCAGCAGGTCGTGCCGGGCGTTGGACAAGCGCAGGGTGCGCAGGTAGGCCATGGGCGTGGTGCCGAAGGTCTCGACGAAGCCCTGGTGCAAGGTGCGGCCGTGGGTTCCCAGGGTTTGGGTGAGCTGCTCCATGCACAGGGCGGTGTGCGCATGGGCGTGCAGGTATTCGATGGCCTGGCTGGCGATCTGTCGGCGCAAAGGCGCTTCGCGCGCCGAGTCGTGATGGGGGCTCAGGGCCTGCAGCAATGAGCTGAGCAAGGTCGCTTCCCATTGCGAGCCGGACACGACGTCAGGTGGATGGCGCTGGTTCAACGAAACGCTGATGGCGTTCACCGCGTTCAGCACCGAATAATGATCGTGCGCCTGATAGCGCTGGCCCTGGCGCTGCTTGAGCACATCGGCGGTGCCGTACCGTTCGCGGCACTGCTCGTAGTGCTCCAGGGTGGTGGTGACGGTGAACAGCGCTTCATTGGGCTCGCACAGGTATTGCACCGGTTCGCCGCTGTACAGCACCACCATTTCATTGGGGTACAGGCGCTGGTGGTTCCAGGTCGGGCGGCCCGTGGAGGACTGGGACAGGGCGAAGGTGATGTGCCCTTCGGGCACGCAACTGACGGCGCTGATGGAACACTTGAAATCGAAGCGGCTATGGCGCAGGCGAGGGCCGCGCATGTGCTTGAGGCGATGGATGCGCGCGTGTTTCTCGACGGAAGAAAAATCGATGTGCCATTGATCATTGCCAGTGGACAGCTCGTCCAGGGCGACGGATTCGAGGGTCAATAAAGCGGGGGTTGGAAGGGCGGACATGCTGTACAGGAAGGGCACCTGAAAAGACTCGGGTTGAGTGGGCCTGGCGGCGTCTGAGTGGCCAGGCCGGGCGAGCATTGCGCGCGCCCGGCCGGCGAAACTCAGAAGAGTATATAGGCCGACGCCGTGGTCTGGTTCAGATCTAGGTTACCGACCTGTAACACTTCATACTCGGCGCGGATGCCAATGTTGCGCAGCACATCCATCTCGACCCCGGCGCCGTAGGTCAGGTCGACCCCGGTGTCATCGTCGGCCGCGTTGCCGTCGGCGTCCCAGGCGTGGGCGCCAACACTGCCGAACAGGCGAATGCGCTCACCCAGGGGGAAGCCGACGTGGGCGGCGACTTGGGCCGAGTGACCTTCGAAGTCGAGGTTGTCGTCCTTGAACTTGCCGAGGTCGACGATGGCGCCCTCGAATGCCAGGTAACCGTTGGCGCGGTAGCCGCCATAGACCTTGTAGCTGTTGTCTTCATCACTCAAGGCGCTGTCGTCGGTTTCGATGCTCGTCACACCGGCGCCCAGGTAAAAACCCTTGTCGTCGGCGAACGCTGGCAGCGACAGCAACGAGAGCAGGGAAACTAAGGCGAATTTTCGAAATGGCATGTGCAGGGTAGTCCTTGTACGGGTTTGTCAGGTGTGAAGTGTTGGGCGGGAAATTGCCCGGCCCGGATCATTGATAAAAGTCATTAATGCTTATTGCCGTCGCCGCTGCTCAGCGCCCCAGGGTTTGCGCTTCGTTGGCAATGGCGAAGTACTGCCGGGCCAGCGCGGCAATGGGCAGCGCAGTTGGCTGATCGCCAAGGGGCATGTCGCTGGCGTCGAGAATGATCGCCGAGGCGGGGATGCCGTACCGCTCCAGTATGGCGGCGACATACTCCGGGAGATCCGGGTCGAGGATGTCCTGGGGGGACAGGGGGAGTCGGATGGAGAAGTCTTTGCAGGCCCACAGGTAAACGCTGTAGTCCTCGGCGACCTGGTGGATCACCGCGTCGGTCAGTTGCCGCACGACCTGGGGCGGGACACTGACGCCGCCCCGGGCCCAGCGTGACTGGGCCTTGGCACCGATCAAACGGCCCGTGCGCCGATCAGCGATGGGTTGGTAGTTGACCTCAAGCCATCTGTTACTTACACAGCTCGACAAGTCCTGTTGTCTCGCCCACGCCAAATAATGCGCCATCATGGTTTGACCCTGGTGTATTCAAATCAGCTGTTTCAACCCGCGGGTGTGCGCGGATTACAGGTCCACCAGCCAGGCCAGGGTTATTCCGCACAGATAGGCGAAGGTGCACAGCAGTATTTTTTGTTTGAGCGGCAAGCGATTCAAGCGACGGCTGACCATGCTGATCTCCTCGGGATAGGGAAATGGAGCAGGGTGGGAAGGCCGGGCGAGCAATGGAAATCATTGATTGTCATTTGCCGGGATTTCAGTGGTTTATGCAGCGCAGGCGGTCCATTTCATGGAGGAAGAAACACAGGGTGTTGTCACTGGGCGTGGCCAGGAGGCTGTAGTTGAGCGTGGAGCCTTCCTGGACGACGTACTGGCGGCGAAAAAACAACTCCGGGGTTTTTTCGATGGCGAACAGTTCGCTGTCCTGGCTCAGTTTGGCGCGCACCACTTGCACGTGGAGGGCATCGTTGGCCGATTTGGTGATGTCGGCAGTCAGGGTGGCATGGCGGAACTGGCCGTTGAGGCTTTCGATGGTCGAGTGGGTCATTCGATGCTCGTTCACCGTGAGGTACTCCTCAGTGTTCAATTGGCTCTGGTCATCCAGCCACTGCTGACTCAGGGTGTGAAAGTTGCTGTTGTTCTTGAACGGCACCGGCGAATAGAGCCAAGTCCCGATACAGGCCAGGTTGATCAGGCCCAACAGCAGCCACTGCACGGCGGTTTTTGTCTGCAGGTTCACAGGCTCACCTCCAGGCATTGCACAAGGATGCCGGCGAGCGGTTTGTGCTGAGGGTTGAACAGCATGTTGCGGGTGCTTTGATCGGCACGAATGCAGGAGATCGAGTAGTTGGACCGGGACTGGTTGATCCAGACCTGGCCGACCAGGTTCTTCGGCAGATCTTGCAGTTGTTGGTTGACCGCGGTGTTGAGTGCCCGGGCTGCATCGAGGCTGTTGCCCAGGGTATTGATGGTCAACCGGTCACGCTGGGAGCTGGCCACTTCGATGCTCGGCGCCTTGGCCGAGAGCGTGTAGTGGGCCAGGGTGGCCAGGCACGTGAGCAGGGTGACGGCGTATGCAATCGATAGCCATGCAATGGTCTTTTTCGGTTCGACCGTGGGAAGTGCATCGGCGGTGGGGGCGCTCGCCTCGATTGCTGGCAGCTCGACCGGCGCAGGCACCGGCTGA
Source organism: Pseudomonas sp. RA_35y_Pfl2_P32 (assembly GCF_963970735.1). NCBI lineage: Bacteria > Pseudomonadati > Pseudomonadota > Gammaproteobacteria > Pseudomonadales > Pseudomonadaceae > Pseudomonas > Pseudomonas sp. RA_35y_Pfl2_P32. The sequence continues at coordinate 76,220 of NZ_CAXAQF010000024.1, read as the reverse complement.
GTCGGCGGCGTGGTCCCGGCGCTGACATACGCCGGGTTGAAGCGATAGCCACGCCGCGGGATGGTCATCAGGATTTCATGATCGCGGCTGTCGTTGAGCAGGTTGCGCAGGGAGAACACCACCTGGTTCAAACTGCCCGAGGCGACCACCCGATCATTCCAGGTGTACTCGATAATCTGCTCCCGGGACTTGATGACCCCGGGTTCGGCGAGCAGTAAATCCAGCAGGCGAGATTCGGCCCGCCCCAGGGTGCTGTGCTGAACTTCGCCCAGGGGCGTGGTGATCGATAACCTGGAGTCCTCAGGATCGAACAGGGCCTTGGAGCCGTTTTTCAAGGTGAAAGAATGGCTCATGGCTCGTCCTCTTGAGTACGGGTGTTCGCGAAGTGCTGCGGGTCAGCCACAGTCTAGCCAACCTGGCTGGGCCTGTTGCAAGGTGCCGGGTCAGTCGCTTGACGCTTGCTTGGCGAAAGCCAGGTCAGCGCGCTCGCGCAATTGTTTGGCCCAGGCATCGAGGGCGGGGTAGGTGTCCTCGACCTTGGTGGCGTCCGACGGCGAGAGTTGCTTGCCGGTGGTGGCGCTGACGGATTGAGCCAGCAACTCGCCGGTCTGCGCATCGCGCATTTCGCTTTCAAAGAAGATGCGCAGGCTTTCATCCCGTGTGCCGGTCAGGTGCATGGCCCCGCCGATGACAAAGCCAATCGGCAGGTATTCGGGAATCGACAGGTCGCGCGGCGTGCGTTCGGTGCCGGTGATAGCGGTGCGCAGCATCAGCGCATGGGGTTCCGGGCGGCGGGTAACGTCGTAGCCTGCGGTCAGGAATTGATGCTGGAGCGCCTGGTTCAGGTACTTGAGCATGGCGCTGGTGTCAACCGGGCTGCGGGTGAGGTCCTTGCCGGTAAAGTAAAAACGTGGCGGCTCCAGGTAGACACGTTTCTGGTAGGTCTGGTTTATCTCCAGGCCAGGTTTGACCCAGACTTCGCTCTTGGGCCATTGCGGGTCTTTGCTCAGACGAGCGTAGTCGTTGAGGAATCCGGAATGGCGTGTGTCGGCGTCGGGCATAGTCGTACAACCGGTCACGGCGAGGAGCAGGAGCACTGGAAGCAGGCGAGAGAGGCGTATCACTGGATTACCCATGGGCTGTGGCGAATGAGCCGCGCATGGTGCAGGGCGTCCGGGGGTGGCGCTATCCGAAAACTGCGAGGCCCGATAGCGCTGCCCTGGGCGGGTCTTGCTTGCGGTCTACAGGCCCAGTTCAGAGAGACCGGGATGGTCGTCCGGCCGGCGGCCCAGGGGCCAATGGAACAGGCGCTGGTGCTCCTGGATCGGCAGGTCGTTGATGCAGGCAAACCGCTTGGCCATCAGGCCCTGTTCATCGAACTCCCAGTTCTCATTGCCGTAGGAGCGGAACCAGTTGCCCGAGTCGTCGCGCCATTCGTAGGCATAGCGTACGGCGATGCGGTGATCGCTGAATGCCCAGAGCGCCTTGATCAACCGGTAATCCAGCTCTCGCGCCCATTTGCGGGCCAGGAAAGCCTTGGCGTGTTCGCGGCTGTTGATGAACTCGGCGCGGTTGCGCCACTGGGTGTCCTGGGTGTAAGCCAGCGACACCCGCTGCGGGTCACGGGAGTTCCAGCCGTCTTCGGCCAGGCGAACCTTGTGAATGGCCGACTCGCGGTTGAAGGGTGGCAGGGGCGGACGAACGTCGGCGGCAGAGGACATAAAGCGGCTCCGGGCAGGTTGGGATAAAAACAGCAGGTGGCTACGAATTGACGCATTCAAGCTGCAATAACCTTCGCGCCATCTCTTGCGCATGGTCGGCGGCACTCTGATCACCGGTCACCAGGGCCACGGTGATGGCGCCATCGATCAGGATCAGCAACTGTCTGGCCAGGGCCTGCGGGTCCTGGACGGGATGGTCGCGGCACAGGGTGTGCAGGTAGTCGAGCAGCTTGTCTTTATGCGCTTTGGCGACCTGGCGTACCGGGTCCTGGGGGGCGCCGGTCTCGCCGCTGGTGTTGATGAACGCACAGCCGCGAAAGCCGTCGCTGGCGAACCAGGTCGTGAGCACATTGAACAGGTGGAGCAGGCGCTCGCCAGGTGTCGGGGCCAGCTCCACCTGCGTGGTGAACCAGTGCATCCAGCGTTGATCGCGACGCTGCAGGGCGGCGACGATCAACTCCTCCTTGTTGGCGAAGTAGCGGTAAATGCTCTTGCGCGAGACACCGGCGGTTTTCACCAGCAGGTCCATCCCCGTGGCGGCAATGCCATTTCGGTAGATCAACTTTTCGGTGACGTCGAGGATAATGTCGCGGGTGTCGTTACTAGTGATCGGGTTCATGAAGCATGAGAGTAGAACGATCATTCTCCTTGGTCAATGCCAGATTGGAAATGTCTATTTTTTCGGACATGGTGTAAGCTCCCGGGTTCTTCGGATTCGACCCATTTGCGAGCCCTATGCCGTCGCTTTTCAAACGTTCCCTGCTGCCAAAACTGCGCAGTTTCCCGCTGGCCGCCGATGCGGTCACCTTCCTTGATGGCGCTGCCGAATTCCGTCGTTGCCTGCTGGAGCAGATTGCCCAGGCGACCCGGCGCATCTACATCGTCGCGCTGTACCTGCAACAGGATGAAGCTGGCCAGGAGATCCTTGATGCCCTGCACGCGGCCAAAGCAGCGCGGCCGGAACTCGACGTGGTGGTTGTGGTGGACTGGCTGCGGGCCCAGCGTGGCCTGATCGGTGCCGGTAAACAACCGGGCAACTCGGCCTGGTACCAGCAGATGACCCGTGACCACGCCAGCGAAGTGCCGGTGTATGGCGTCCCGGTCCAGACCCGCGAGCTGTTCGGCGTGTTGCACCTCAAGGGCTTCGTGATCGACGACTGCGTGATCTACAGCGGCGCCAGCCTGAATAACGTCTACCTGCACAAGTTCGACAAGTACCGCTTCGACCGGTATCACCTGTTGCGCAACCGCGCGCTGGCCGACTCCATGCAACACCTGGTGCAACATGGGCTGATCGCCTCCAAGGCGGTGCACCGCCTGGACCAGCCGAACCTGCCAAGCACCCGCAGCCTGCGCCACGACATTGGCGACCTGCGCAGCCGCCTCAAGCATGCGACCTATGACACCACCGCCGGTGAAGTGGTCAAGGGTGGCCTGTCGGTGAGCCCGCTGCTGGGGGTGGGCAAGAACAACCCGCTGAACCGAGTGATTTGCGAACTGATTGCCAGTGCCCAGCAGCAACTGACCATCTGCACGCCGTACTTCAACCTGCCATTACCGGTCACCCGCGAGATCAACCGGGCCCTGGCTCGTGGGGTGAAGGTCGATATCGTGGTCGGCGACAAGACTGCCAACGACTTTTACATCCCGCCGAGCGAGCCGTTCCGGGTCATCGCTGCGCTGCCGTATCTCTACGAGATCAGCCTGCGGCGCTTCGCCAAGCGTCACCAGCGGGTGATCGACAGCGGGTTGTTGAACCTGCACCTGTGGCGAGACGGTGACAACACCTATCACCTCAAGGGTATGTGGGTCGATGAGCGCTACACCCTGTTGACCGGTAACAACCTTAACCCGCGGGCATTCCGCCTGGACCTGGAAAACGCCTTGTTGATCGATGATCCCAAGGCCGAGCTGCAGGTGCCACGCCGTCGCGAGCTGGCGGAGATTTTCCGCAATACCAGCCGTATCGAGCGTTATCAACAACTGGAGACGTTGCTGGAGTACCCGCCGGACGTCAGCAAGTTTCTGCGTCGGGTCAGCCGGGTACGGATCGAGCGTCTGCTTTATCGCATCCTCTGAGGCTCAGCGCCGCTTGCGCGAGGGCCACACCGCCACCAGCAACAACAGGGCCGCGGCGCAGAGGTAGGGCAGGCGCGGTTCCAGGGCATAGATCAGGGTCCCGGCCAAGGGCCCGATGACCACGCCAAAACCCTGGGCGGCACCGATGCTGCCGGCCGTGGCGCCTTGCTCGGAGGCCTCCACGGCATTGGCGGCCAGGGCGGCGAAGGACGGGAAGATCCAGCCCATGCCCGCCGCGGAGACAAAAAAGCACAGCCACAGGCCCCAGGCCGTGTCGGCCAACATACTGCCGGCATAGCCGCACGCCGCAATCAGCGCGCCAATGCGGATCAGGCGTTGCGGCGACCAATCCAGTTTACGCACGATCAATTGCGCACAAATCAGCGCCAGGCCGACCATGGTCAGGGCGATGCCGGCGGTTTGCGCCGCTTCGGTCGGGCCCATGCCGAGCCGGTCGATGGCGTAGAAACCCACCGTGATCTGGGCGATCGACACGCAGAGCATGGCCACGAAAGCCACGGCCATCGGCCGGCGCAGGCGTGGATCGTTGAGGCGTACGCTGCGCGGGGCTTGCTTGAGGTGCAGTTCCTGGCCCTTGAGCTTGAACCGCAGCACCAGGAACGCCAGCAACGGCAACAGCGCCATGGCATAGAACGGCAGGCTCAGGCTGTAGCGCGACAGCAGGGCGGCAATTGCCGGGCCGATCACCAGGCCACAGGCGTTGGCGGCGCCCAGTGAGGCCATGGCGGGGGCGCGGTGACGGGGTTCGAGGTTGTCGGCGATCAAGGCGTTGCAACCCACTGGGATCGCCGCGTAGAACACGCCAATGATGCCGCGACCGAGCATGATCCCGATAAACCCCACCAGTGCCGACGGCAGCCATTGCAGGGAGAGGTCGATGAACACGCAGAGCGCCCAGTAGGCGAGTGTGAAGCCGCCGACACCGAGCAGCAGAATATGCCGGCGTCCACGGCGGTCACTGAATTCGCCCCAGGGCCGGGCAAGGAGCATCCACAACACGCCGGACACCGTCACCGCAGCCCCGGCTTGCCAGGTGGCCATGCCCAGCACCCGGGAAATCGGGCCGATCAGCGAAACAAAGGCCATCATCGCCATGGTGCAGGCCATGTTGGCGACCAGTAGAGGGCGCAAGTCAAAAGCACTGTGCGTCAGTGCAGCATCGGCACTGGCGGTGGGCGTGGTCATGGGCAACATCATCCGTGAAAGTCGAGAGCGTGGGTGATGGTAGCCAAAAGCGCACGATCCACAAAGGTCAGAGTGAATATCCGTTGCTGCGCTGCACCTCCTGGCGATGGGGCGGGAGGATCAAAAGCCAGAGCACGGTGACCTGCCGGTCGGCCTGCTTTTTCCGGCGTTCGACACTCCCACAAAAGAATAAAAAAGCCCCGTCACCAGGACAGGGCTTTTACGTGCAGCTTGTCGCTTGAAACTGACAGCCGACCTTAGAACACCACGCCTTGGCTGCGCAGGTAGTCGTCGTAGGTGCCGCTGAAGTCGGTCACCCCACTTGGGCTCAGCTCGATGATGCGAGTGGCCAGGGACGATACGAACTCACGGTCGTGGCTGACGAAGATCAGCGTGCCCGGGTAGTTCTCCAGCGCCAGGTTCAGCGCTTCGATGGATTCCATGTCCAAGTGGTTGGTCGGTTCGTCCATCACCAGTACGTTGGGCTTTTGCAGGATCAGCTTGCCGAACAGCATGCGACCTTGCTCACCACCGGAGATGACTTTGACCGACTTGAGGATCTCATCGTTGGAGAACAGCATGCGGCCCAGGGTGCCGCGTACCAGTTGCTCGCCACCGGTGGTCCAGCGACCCATCCAGTCGAACAGGTTGGATTCGTCTTCGAAGTCGGACGCGTGGTCCTGGGCGTAGTAGCCGATTTCCGCGGCGTCGGTCCATTTCACGCTACCGGCATCCGGGCTCAACTCGTTGACCAGGGTGCGCAGCAGGGTGGTTTTGCCGATACCGTTCGGACCGATGATCGCCACGCGCTCGCCGGCTTCAACCTGGAAGCTGAAGTCCTTGAACAGCGGCTTGCCATCGAAGCCTTTGGCCATACGCTCGACGATGACCGCCTGACGGTGCAGCTTTTTGGTCTGTTCGAAACGGATGAACGGGCTGACCCGGCTCGAAGGCTTGACCTCGGCCAGTTGGATCTTGTCGATCGCCTTGGCACGGGAGGTGGCCTGCTTGGCTTTCGAGGCGTTGGCCGAGAAACGGCTGACGAACGATTGCAGTTCCGAGATCTGTGCTTTCTTCTTGGCGTTGTCCGAGAGCAGTTGCTCGCGGGACTGGGTCGCCACGGTCATGTACTCGTCGTAGTTGCCCGGGAACAGGCGCAGCTCGCCGTAGTCCAGGTCAGCCATGTGGGTGCAGACGCTGTTCAGGAAGTGACGGTCGTGAGAGATGATGATCATCAGGCTCGAACGCTGGGTCAGGATGTTTTCCAGCCAGCGGATGGTGTTGATGTCCAGGTGGTTGGTTGGCTCGTCGAGCAGCAACACTTCCGGATCGGAGAACAGGGCCTGGGCCAGCAGCACACGCAGTTTCCAGCCTGGCGAGACTTCGCTCATCGGGCCGAAGTGCTGCTCGATGCCAATACCCAGGCCCAGCAGCAGTTCACCGGCGCGGGATTCGGCGGTGTAGCCGTCCATCTCGGCGAATTCGGTTTCCAGCTCGGCAACGGCCATGCCGTCTTCTTCGGTCATTTCCGGCAGCGAGTAGATGCGGTCGCGCTCGGCCTTGACCTTCCACAGCTCCTCGTGACCCATGATCACGGTGTCGATTACGCTGAATTCTTCGTAGGCGAACTGGTCCTGGCGCAATTTACCCAGACGCACGTTCGGCTCGAGCATGACCTGGCCACCGGACGGGTCGAGGTCGCCGCCGAGGATTTTCATGAAGGTCGACTTGCCGCAACCGTTGGCGCCGATCAGGCCGTAACGGTTACCTGCACCAAATTTGACCGAGACGTTCTCGAACAACGGCTTGGCGCCGAACTGCATCGTGATATTTGCTGTGGAGATCAATTACTTTACCTTTCAATAGCTTAGGTTGCGCATTTTGGAGCTTGGAGCAATTTCTGACCCATCTGGAGTATGTTTCGCTGCACTCCAGCCTGAGCGTGAGTTGATCCATCGCGCATAAGTAGACAGCAACATCGGCACGTGATGGCCGAGTTGCTGGGAAATGAATGCGGGGTTCATGCCAGACATAACGCGCATTGTCGCATAGGTGTGACGACAGTTGTATGGCGGTCTGTATCGCAACCCCAGTGTTTTCAGGGTGGGTTTGCACTGTTGGTGCAGCTCAGACGTCTGCCTCACGTACTCGCTGTTCTGTGATGGCGGGAGCATAAAAGGCGTTTCAAGGGCTTTTCCTGACCCTTTTTTCCGACGTTCTGCCTGTTTTTTGGCGAACGCCGGAGCGTGCAATGCGCGCTCGTTGAACAGAACGAAGCGATCACCGGCAGTTTTTGTGCGCTCCACCTCTTCACTCAAGGCAATATTGGATCCAATCTGATAAAGTTCGATCACCCGCTCAACGCTGGCTCTTTACCAAGCACGGATTGCTAGGCCAGGGTTGAGTGGGTGCTTGATCTCGTCAGTGTCCGCGCGCCGCTTGATGGGCTTGAGTACCCCCGCGTGGTGTGGGGCTTATCAGTCAGATGAGCGTACCCATCAATCCGCCAGAAATGCCTCCAGAACAGGTGTCAGCCAATCTGGTCGATCTTCTTGCGGCGAGTGATTTGCGAAAGGAATATTCAACAGCCTGGCGTTCAGCACCCGATCAGTGAGTTCGACTGCATGGGTGCGCGAGACCAGTATGTCCTCGTCGCCCCTGACCACCAGCAAGTCGGCACTTATGTCGCGTACAGCTTCGTTCGGGTAGCCATCCGCGCTTGAGTCGAGCCAGAGCGCCCGAAGTGCCAGTGCCAATTGCTCAAAATCGGGTGCGGGATTCAGGGCCTGATAATGCTCGTAGCTTTGGGGGAACATCTCGCGCCAACTCTCGGCGGTTACTTCTGTGTACAGGCCGCGCGTTGGGTCGTCTGCCTTCAATGCCCAGTGCGCGCCAATCGTTACCAGCTTATCGAGAGGCAACGTGTTGGCGGCGGCAATACGCAGTGCCGCTATACCACCATCGCTATGGCCGATGAGGCTGAAATGTTCAATGCTCAGATGCCTGACCACTGCTTCCACATCTTGCTGGATGCGCTTATAGGTCAGGGGTGAGGGGCCCAGCGTGGATTTTCCTTGGCCTCGACTGTCGATGCCGATCAACCGGTAGTTGCGACCCAAACGGGGAGTGATCGAATTAAAAGTCTCGATGTCACCAAAACCACCGTGGAGCAATACCAGGGCAGGGCCTTCCTGGTTCCCTTGCTGTTCATAGTAGATGTTCGCGTGGTCTATCTCTATGTGCTGACCGTCCTGGTGATTGAACGTCGTCATGTGCTTTCTCCTTAGTTGGATCGCGGTGTCGCGTGCAGAGTCCAGTCTGCTGCGCGACATGATTGCATTTTCGATGACAAATGGGTGTGATGGCGCTCCCGCCCAACTCAAGGACCGAGCCCGTGATCACTGCACCTGACAAGCTTATCTTTTTGCCCGGAGCCTCCGGCAACACCCAGTTCTGGTGCCCGGTTGCCGGTCGCTTGAACACTGCTGCGCAAAAGATCCATGTCGGATGGCCCGGTTTTGGCGACACGCCATACAGCCCTGGCGTGGCCAGCCTGGATGATCTGGTAGCCCGGGTATCGGCTGAGATCGAGGGGCCGAGCGCTTTGGTGGCGCAGTCTATGGGGGGCATTGTCGCTGTGCGTGTGGCGCTTGAGCACCCCGAGCTCATCACGCATCTGGTCCTGAGTGTCACCTCCGGTGGCGTGGACATGGCTGACCTCGGCGCGCAGGACTGGCGTGAGGCGTTCGCCGCCGAGAACCCGACGCTACCGCGCTGGTTTGTCGATGACCGTACCGACCTCACGCCTCGCCTGGGCGAGCTGCGGATGCCGGTATTGCTTATCTGGGGTGGCGCTGACCCGATTAGCCCTCCCTGTGTCGGCCAACGCCTCGCGCAACTCATTCCACAGGCACAACTACACGTGTTCCCCGACGGTGGTCATGACGTGGGCTCTACCCACTCATCTGCAGTCGCTGGGTTGATCGATGAGCACCTAGCCTCGGGGGACTGCCGGCGAGCTGCTTGTTGATCATTTCACTAATGTTCTGGAGAACCGGCATTCGAAGGGTCGCTGATCCGTCAGCGTTGTCGCATTCAATGGGTGTAGTGCTCAACTAATTCCGGGCAAAAAAATGGCCCGCGTATGGGCGAGCCTTAGTTGAGAGAGTGTCCGGCCTATCGATTAAACCGCTCGACCAATGAGTACTGGGTGGACGCCGTTCTAGTCAGTTCTTTGCTCAAGCCTGTCGATTGGTGGGCTTGTTCTGAAGTTTGATCGGCCAGGTTTGCGATCGTGGTGATATTTCGGCTGATTTCCTCGGCCACGCAAGTCTGTTCTTCGGTGGCGGTGGCAATCTGGGATGTCATTTCGGTGATATGGGCGACGGCTTCGCTGATGCCTACCAGAGCCTTGTCTGCCTCAAGTACCCAGGCCACGCCTTCTTCGGCCTGGCGATGACCGTTTTCCATGGTTTGCACCGCATTGCTGGATGAGGTCTGGAGCTTGGTGATCAGGTCATGGATCTGGGTGGTGGATTGCGAAGTGCGCTGTGCCAACTGACGAACCTCATCGGCCACCACCGCAAAGCCTCGGCCCATGTCGCCGGCGCGCGCTGCTTCGATGGCAGCATTGAGTGCCAGCAAATTGGTCTGGTCGGCAATACCCTTGATCACGTCAACCACGGTTCCGATTTCGTTGCTGTCCCTGGCCAGTTGCGCAACGCTCAGGCCTGTTTCCCCGACGACGTCGGAGAGGCGTTCGATAGCCTGCCGGGTGTCTCGGGCCACCTCGCGTCCGCGGCCAGTGAGCAAGTTGGCCTGCTGAGTGGCGTCTGCCGTGCGCTGGACGTGGGTGGCGACCTCCTGAGTGGTCGCGGCCATCTGGTTGATCGCCGCAGACACCTGTTCGGTTTCAACGCGTTGTCGGTCAAGACCTTTGGAGCTGTCGGTCGCCAGTAGGTCGGATTGCCGGGCAAGCGCACTAAGCTGCTCGGCCGTATCCTGCAGTCGTGTGAGACAGGTCTGCAGGCGTGCGGCCTGGCTGATGAAGGCTGTTTCCAGGCAAGCTTGAGGGCCGCGCTCATCGCTGTACATCTGGGCGATCAGGGGATCAGACGTAGAAGGTTCGGCCAATTGCAACAAGCGCAATGTTCCTCGTTTCTGCCAGCGGGATGCGAGGAATCCAACGGGCACGACAACGCCTGCAGTCAGTGCCATCGCGACCGGTGCATCCAGGAACAGACCGCTCACGGCGCCCACCATACCCGTGGCCAGGTAGGGCAGACAGTCCAGGAGAACCGGCTGCCAGGTGTCCTGGCGAGGAATCGCCGGCTTGCCTTGGCTGATGCGCTTGTATAGGGATTGGGCGCGACGGATCTGGTCAGCCGTCGGCTTGACCCTGACGGATTCAAAGCCGGTGACCTGATTCCCTTCAAATATTGGCGTTACGTAGGCATTGACCCAGTAGTGGTCGCCATTTTTGGAGCGGTTCTTGACGATTCCCATCCACGGGCGACCTTGCTTGAGTGCACCCCACATATGGGCAAACACCGCGCAGGGGACGTCGGGGTGACGGACAATGTTTTGCGGAGCACCAATTAAGTCCGCTCTTTCAAAGCCGCTGATCTCAACAAATGCGTCATTGCAGTAAGTGATAACTCCTCGAGCATCCGTCGTCGAGATAAGTTTCTGCTGGGGCGCGAGTGAGATTTCACGCTGAGTGACTGGCTGATTGTTTCTCATTTCGAAGGCTCTCTGGTTCCATTAAAAAGCCATCGGCTGACAGTTGAAAAAAATGAGTATCGGATTGATCTATCTATCTTTATGACAATGAGGTGCATTCAAGTGTTGCTCAATACGACTTATCAAGCGTGTTAGTGCTTAAAGTTGCTCGCGTTGAATAGGGGGCTAACTATTTAAGGCCGGCAATGAATAACGGCGCTATAGCACTTGGCAAGTGTCCTGCCTGTGAGTGTAGGGTTTTCAATTCTCTGTGGAATCAGGGGCGCTCGACGGTAAACATGATGACTTATCGAGTGGTTAATACTGCTGACTCTTTGACAGGCCGCCAGCGTTGCGTCGCCCACTGCGTTGATCCAGCAAGTGAACCATCAGGCAGGCATAGAGGGTCACCAGGATAAACAGCCCCATGCGAATCGCGAAGGCGGTGTAGACGTCCTTGCCGGCGGCGCTGTCCTGCACCGATTGGCCGAGCAGGATGATCATGGTCACCAGGCTGTTGAGCCAGAAGCCCGGGCTTTGCGCGGTCGGGCGCAGACGATAGAGCTTGCACGCCACCAGCAAGGTGAACAGCAGGGTCCACAGGAAAAACATCCACAAGTGCACAAACAGGCTCAGCCCACACCAGAACAGTATCGCCAGCAGGCCGCCGAGCAGGGTCGAGCCGATCAGTTCGCGCCCGGCGTGGCGGGTACCGGTGGTGGAGCTCTGTTGCCCCAGGCTGACGGCCTTGAGGATGATCGGCAGGTAGCTGGCCGGGTCAAGCAGGACCAGGATAAAGGTCGGCAGCACGATCAAGGTGGCGCGTAGGGCGACCCGGGTGATGTCGGGTGCGCTGAGGGCCGGGGCCGGCGGGGGGGAGGGGGCGTGCCCGGGGTCGGGAAACAGCCAGTGGCTCACACCCACCAGCAGCACCGCGAGGAACAGGCCCTTGCCCAGCGCCTCGATGACCATCACCGCCAGGCCGAAGTCGGCAACGCCGGCGGCGGAAATCAGGGTCAGGCCGATAATCAGGAAGGTCACCACCAGGCCATTGGCGCCACGCAAACCCATGCGAAACACCACAAACAGCGCCACCGCGATCAGCAGTACACCACTGGCGGGGTAGTAGCGCAGCAGGGGGATCAGCAGCAGGCCGACGCCAGTGGTGAACAGGGCGACCAGGATCAGGCCCAGGCCGGCCTTGAACGACAGCGGCTGATTGAGTGACACCAGCAGCATCAGGGCCAGCACTGGCGCCATGAAGGGAATCGGCAGCGCCAGGCCGAAGCTGATCGTCAGGCACAGCGCCGTGCCGCAGGCCAGGCGCAACGCGCGCTGGGCCTGGGGCGAGCGCTCAATAGGCATAGGACAGCCAGCTCATCAGCCCGAGGAACATGCGGCCGAGGGGGTTGAGGGGGTTGCCGGCGGTGGGAAACGCCATCACTTCGGCCTGGCCGCCGGCACGCACGCCACTGCCATCGCGCAGGCGGCTCCGAGACTCGGCGGAAAACTCAATGATCACCGGAAAACGTTGCGCCGGACGCAGCCAGTCGCGGCTGTTTTGCACGCTGGGCAGGGTCCCGGGGGAAGTCGGCTGGCCCACGCTGACGCCATAGCCGACGCTGCGCACGTGGCCGCTGAAAACCTCGCCGGGCAGGGCGTCGAGGACGATGGAGACCTCGGTGTCGGGCTTGACCAGGCCCAGGTTGTTCTCGGTCATGTCGGCACTGATCCAGACATCGTGGATGGCAATCAGGGTCATGACCGGGGCGCCAGTGGCCGCAAACTGCCCGGTGTCGGTGCGCAGGTCGGTGATCAGGCCCGCCGAGCGCGCATGCACCTGGGTATTGGCCAGGTCCAGCTCGGCCTTCGACAGCGCGGTGGCGGCACTGCGCAGCAAGGCGTTGTCCTGCTCGCTGCCGCCTTCCTGCTCGCGGGCGCGCTGGACTTCGGCACGGGCGGCCGCCACCTGGCTGACCGCCTGGGCGTGGTTGGCACGCGAGACTTCCAGCAAGCGCACGGAAATGGTCCCGCGGTCTTCGCGGTACAAGCCTTCCAGGCGCTGGTTGTCCTGGCGGGTCTTGAGTTCGTTGGCCTGGGCGGCACGCAGATTGGCTTGCGCCGCGGCGATCCCGGCCGTGCTGGCACCAATCTGCCGGCGGGTCGATTCAAGGTCGGCGCGGGCGCGGTCGACGGCAATCTGGTACGGCTGCGGATCGACTTCGAACAACACATCGCCGGCCTTGACGTCCTGGTTGTTGCGCACATTGACCTTAATGACCCGGCCGGCCACCTCGGACGCCACCGGGATGACAAAGGCGCCCACACGCGCCTGCTGGGTGTAGGGGGTGTAACGGTCTGCCAGCAGGTACCACGCCAGGCTCAGGACGATTAACAGGACGACCCATCTGAGGCCTTTGTTCACCGGTTCGGCGGCAGGTTCGGGGGCCTTGGCGGCAGGTGGGGGGACGTCACTCATCGTTGATCACCTTGGGGAACGGGGGCGGGTTGCGGGCTGGCGGGTTCCTGCAGCAGGTCGCCCCAGTCGGTGCGTTGTTCCATTTGCTGGCGGGTAGGTGCATCGATTTTCGCCTGGGCGCTGTACCAGCCACCGCCCAGGGCCCGGTACAGGGCAATCAGGTTGCTCACGGCAGTGCTGCGGCTGAGCAGGTAATTGTCCTGTTGTTGCAGCAGCGCGCTTTGCGCATCGAGGACCCGCTGGAAGTCCGAGTAGCCCTCGCGGTACTGGGCGTTGGCCAGTACCAGCGATCGTTCGGCGGCAAATGCGGCCTCGCGCAGGATGCGCTCGCGCTCCAGGGCCTTGGTCAAGCCGGTGGCGGCATCGTCGGCTTCGCGTGCCGCCTGGCGGACCTTGTCGCGGTAGGCTTCGATCAACTGCTGCAAGCGAGCATCCTGGACCCGTATGTTGTTGTGGATCTGCCCGTAATCGAAGATGTTCCAGCGCAAGCTGGGACCGCCGACCAGGTCCAGGTTATTGGAGGTGCCGCCCAGCGAATTGGCCGACCAGACGATGCTGCCCAGCAGGCTCAGGGACGGATACAGGTCCGATTCGGCCACGCCGATCAGGGCCGACTGGGCCGCGACATTCAGCTCCGCGGCCCGTACGTCGGGGCGGCGCAGCAGCAGTTCGGCCGGCACGTCCTGCAGCACGGCGCGGTCCACCAGCGGAATCAGGCCGGTGTTGAGGGTCAGTTGGGGCAGCGGCCCCGGCGGTTGCCCGATCAGCACGGCCAGGGCGTTGCGGGTCCGTGCCGCCTGATCTTCCAGGCTGGGAATGTTGCTCAGGGTCCCCAGGTACTGGGTCTTGGCCTGCTGCACGTCGAGTTCGGCGGTCTGGCCGCTGTTGAAGAGTTTTTCGGTGATCTCGAAACTGCGCTTTTGCTGGATGCTGTTTTCCCGCGCCACGCGAAGCCGCGCTTCGGTGGTGCGCAGGGCGAAGTAGGTGTCGGCGACCTGGGCGCGCAGCAACACCAGGACGTCCTCATAGTTGGCTTGGGCGGAGAAGTAGCTGGCATCGGAGGACTCGATGGCGCGACTGAAGCGACCCCAGAAATCCAGCTCCCAGCCGACATCGAAGCCGGCGCTGTACTGCCAGAAGTTACTGCTCTGTGGGTTTTTGCCGCCAGCCTGCCCACGGTTCACGTAGAGGCTGTCGGCGCTGGCCTGTTGCACCTGCGGATAGAGCCCGGCTTGGGCGATGCCCAGTTGCGCACGGGCCTCCATGACCCGCAAGCCGGCGATCTGCAGGCTCGAATTGTGGGCGTCGGCATCGGCAATCAAGCGGTCGAGCATCGGGTCGTTGAACACCCGCCACCACTGGCGCAGGTCCGGATTGTCGCCGCGTTGGCTGGCCTGCTCCAGGGCGGCGCTGTTCCACTGCCGCGTCCAGGGCTGCGCAGGACTCTGGAAGTCGGGCCCCAGGCGTACGCAACCGCCGAGACCAAGCAGCGCAATCAGCAGCAGGTGCCCTGGATGGCAGGATCTGAGCATGCAGTGCCCGCCTGTGTCAGGACTGCCCCAGGTTATCGGGCCGGGAAGCGGGCGGCTGGTCCTGCACCCATTGCCAGAACAACTGGTAGGCCACGGCCAGAACCACCGGGCCAATGAACAGGCCGATGATGCCGTTGGTGACCATGCCGCCCAAGGCGCCGATCAGCACCACAGGCATCGGCACGTCGACACCGCGGCCGAGCAGCAGCGGCTTGAGCACGTTATCCACCAGGCCCGCGACGAACACATAGATGGAGAAGATGATGGTGGCGGTGGTCGCCCCTTGGCTGGCCAGCACAAAGATGATTACCGGCAGTGTGATCAGTGTGGCCGGCAGTTGCATGATGCCCAGCAGCAGCACCGCCAGGGCGAGCAAGCCGGCGGCGGGCACGCCCATCAGGACAAACCCGGCCCCCACCAGCAGCATTTGAATGAAGGCGATGCCGATCACGCCCAGGGCCACGGCACGGATGGTCGCGGTGCACAGCTCGGTGATGGAGGGGCCACGGTCCGGGCCACAGATCCGCGAAACGATGTGCACCGCACTGCGGCTGCCGCTTTCACCGTAGGCCATGAAGATCCCGGCGATGATCAGGGCAAAAATGAAGATCAGAAAACCCGCACCGGCGCCGGCCAGCTTGCTCAGCAGGGCGAGGCTGACGTGCTTGATCTCGGGGATGTATTTTTGTACCAGCACCGGCAGGTCGGTGACGGCTTGCATCCACAGCCCATGGAGTTTTTCGCCCACCAGTGGCCAGGTGGCTACCGAATCAGGTGGTACCGGGATTTGCACGGTGTCGGCCCGGACAATGGCCATGGCGCTTTCCACCGAGCTGACGATCGAGGTGCCCAATAGATAGACCGGCACCAACAGGATCGCCACGGCGATCAGCACCATCAGGGTCGCCGTGTGCCCGCCTTTGGTACCCAGCTTGCGGCTGAGTTTGCCGTGCAACGGATACAGGGTGATTGCCAGGATGACCGACCACAGCATCAAGTCCAGGAAGGGGCTGAAAATGCGAAAGCAGAACAACAGAAGCACCGCGAGCAACCCCGCACGGATCAGCACATCAAGCATATCCCGGGAGAAGGTTTTCTCAGTGACGGGGGTGGGTAGCATGGAGGGCCTCCAGGGGCGGACAGCAGAAGCAAAAGAAAGGTAAATCCAGCATAGACGCTCAATGGGAGGTGATGGGGGTGTCGAATCGACGATTTTCACCCACCAGCACACCGCCGGAGCAGCCGGAGGGGGCGCTAGTGGAAGCCTGGCAGGCGGCAAACGCCAATCAATAATGCTCATTAATTTGTTTGCATAGCCTGACGCGGCTGCCAGGGCGGCGAAGGCCGGCAGGGTCGCTGGCGGCGGCCTCGAGGTCATCAATGGCGCAGACGGACACGCTGGTCAGGGCGCTGAGCACGCCGGCCTAACGATTTTTCACATTAGTAAGTTTTCTCCAGGCTGCAAACTGTGACTAAAATGCGCGCCGACAGTGTGTGCTGGCGTTGTGCTCAGTACCGGCGTTGAATTTCAGAGGTTGCGTAGATCCTGGCCTTGCGGCACGCAACATGTATTTTTTCTGACCTGTGATTAATTTTCGTGAAGCTGATCATTGTTTCCCTCTACCTCCTGTCCATCGCCTACGTGCACTTGCGCGGCCGCGTGCGGCACAAGCTGGGTCGCCAGTTAAGCGATCATTCGAGCTTCCTGGCGCCGATCAACTGCTTTCTCTACCTGTTTTCCAAGCTGCCGAACCGGCCGTATCTGGACCCTCGTGACTTCCCCGACCTGAGCCCGCTGCAGGCCCATTGGCAGGAGATCCGCGCAGAGGGCCAGAACCTGCTGCGGGCAGGGGAGATCAAGCGCTCGGACCAGTACAACGACGTGGGTTTCAATTCGTTCTTCAAGACCGGCTGGAAGCGCTTCTACCTGAAGTGGTACGGCGAAAGCCATCCTTCGGCAACCAAGCTGTGCCCGCGCACCACCGAACTGGTCCAGAGCATCGGCTCGATCAAGGCGGCCATGTTCGCCGAATTGCCACCGGGTTCGAAACTGGTGCGCCACCGTGACCCCTATGCCGGTTCTTATCGTTATCACCTGGGCCTGGACACTCCCAATGACGCCGGTTGCTACATCGAGGTCGACGGCGAGCGTTATCACTGGCGCGATGGCGAGGCGGTGATGTTTGACGAGACTTACATCCACTACGCCGAAAACACCACCCAGGAAAATCGCATCATCCTGTTCTGCGACGTCGAGCGGCCGTTGAAATACCGCTGGGCGGCCGCGTTCAATGCCTGGTTCAGCCGCACCGTGATGTCCGCCGCCGGCGCGCCCAACGATGCCGGCGATAAAACCGGCGGGATCAACCGCGCGTTCGCCAGGCTGTACAAGATCCGCTTGCGCGGCAAGGAATTGAAGAAACGCAATCGCAAGCTCTATTACCTGGAAAAGTGGGCAATCTTCGGCGCGCTGCTGGCCTTGATCCTTTGGATCTAAGGTTTTTTCGCCCCCAGTCGCTGCCACATCGTTGCGCTCAGGCGCTGGCGATGGTTGAGGTCGACCCCATGGTGGCGCTGAAACGCTCCGGCAGTTCGGCCGCCATGAACTGGGCGATGGCTTTGGCGAAGGCCTTGACCCTGTCCCAGCTTTGCGTGCGAGCCAGCGGCACGATCAGGCGCATGCCCTTGCCGCCGCTGGTTTTCAGGTAAGCCTCCAGGCCCAGTTCATCGAGCACCGACAGGGTCAGTTGGGTGGCCTCCAGCATGCTTTTCCAGGGCAGCGCCGGGTCAGGGTCAAGATCGAGCACGAACTGGTCCGGGGTCTCGATGTGATCGGCGGTCGCTCCCCAGGTGTGTCGATCGCCATCAGCCGCGCATGCCCGGGGTCCAGTCCGGGAGCCAACTGCCGGATGCTGGGGATCGCCAGTCGTCAGTCCTCAATGTAGAAACTTTACCCAGCCAGCAAGTGCAAGTGCCGCAAAGCAGGTCCAGCCTGAGAAAAGCCAACGCCAGACGAGCATCCGCGGGACAAAACCCACACCTCTCACGAAGGCCACACTCATGGCCGCAAACAATGCAGTAGCCAACACATGGTCAGCTTTCCCGTCGGGGGCTGCCATCATGGGGGGATAGAGCGTACAGGCGAGCATGATCGCTACAGCGATAAGCAGACTCAGCACATTAATTTGTGAGGACGGTGAGGTGCCAGTAACACGCGGCATCATGTCCGGGTCTCGTCATTGTCGCTCAAGGCTCGACTGCCTTCGTTCTCGCCCCACATCGCATTCAATATAGCCAGTAGCAATGCAAAACCGACTCCCAGCATCCAGGCGAAATACCACATAGTCTTTACTCCTTGGCTGGCACTAATAGGCCGAATGTTCGTTGGCTTTGATCTGTGCGACGGTGACCTTGCCCCGCATAACGCGATACGCCCACGAGGTGTAAATCACGATAAGTGGCATGAAGATCAACGTGGCCCAGAACATGATGGCTAGGCTTAAATGACTGGAGACGCTGTCCCACACGGTAAGGCTTGCCGCAGGCACTGTTGATGACGGCATGATGAATGGAAACATCGACACACCCACCGTGCTGATGACTGCGATCACCGCAAGCGATGAGGCAACAAACGCCGAAAGTGTGCGACGCATCATCAGCAACATGGCGGCACCTGCTGCGCCAATTAATCCCAGCACGGGCAACAGCCACAACAACGGATAATCACCATAGTTGGCCATCCAGCCGCCCGCTTCGCGTACCACGGACTTGTTAAGAATATCGGGCAGTCCGGCGGTATCAACCAACGATGTAATGCGATAACCGTCGATCCATTGCAGCCAGATGCCGGCCGCTATAAACGAGCACGCCAATACGATTGCCGCCCCCACCGCACCTTTGATTGCCCTGGCCTGGATAACACCTTCAGTACGATGTGCCAGATAGGCGCCGCCCTGCAAGGTGATCATTGCACTACTCACAACGCCGGTCAGAAGCGCAAAGGGATTGAGCAGTTGCCAGAAACTTCCGGTATAAGTCGACACCAGAAGATCGTTGAAGTGGAACGGTACACCTTGCAACAGGTTGCCGAACGCGATCCCGAACACCAGGGGCGGCACGGCCCCACCCACAAAAAGCCCCCAATCCCAAGTGCTGCGCCAAGTGGAGTTGTGAATCTTGCTGCGATAGTCAAAACCTACCGGGCGGAAGAACAGCGCCCATAGGACCAGAATCATCGCCCAATAGAATCCGCTGAATGCGGTGGCATATACCACAGGCCACGCCGCGAACAATGCGCCACCCGCAGTGATGAACCAAACCTGATTCCCATCCCAGTGCGGACCAACAGTGTTGATAACAACGCGTCGCTCCAGGTCATTGCGGCCAACAAAGGGCAGCAGCGTGCCAACCCCCATATCGTGACCGTCCATGATGGCGAAGCCGATCAGCAGCAGGCCGACCAGCGCCCACCAGATAATTTTCAGGGTGAAGTAATCAAGCATGGTGGAGTTCCTTCAAATGGGCGTCGTGAACATAACGGCCTGTACCGAGGCTGCCAGGACCTTGACGGGCAAACTTGACCATCAGGAACATTTCAACCACCAGCAGCACGGTGTAGAAAACGATGAATCCCGCCAGCGAGCCATAGAGGTTGTTGACGCTGAGGGTGGAAACACTCATGTGGGTCGGCAGGACGCCGTAGATGGTCCATGGCTGACGGCCGTATTCAGCGACAAACCAGCCCAGTTCGCAGGCAATCCATGGCGCAGGCAACATGCAAAGTGCCCAGCGCAGTAACCAGCGGCTTCGCGTGCAGGTCGACTTCAAGGTGCTCCAGAAGGCTAGCCCGAAGAGCATAAGCATGGCAAAGCCAAGGCCTACCATGATCCGGAACGCCCAGAACATCGGTGTCACGCGCGGTACAGTATCGTTTACGGCCTTTTCAATAATGGCCGGCGTAGCCTGGTTAACGTCTTCGACATACTTTTTAAGCAGCAGGCCAAAGCCCAGGTCCGCCTTGTATTCTTCGAATGTCTGGAAAGCCGCCGAATCGCTGCGATTGGCCCTTAGGGCCTCAAGCGCATTGACGGCGGTAACACCGCGGAGAATTCGAGCGCGGTTTTTTTCTTTGATGTCATGTATGCCTGGAATTTGCTTGCTGACTGAGCGGGTGCCAATCAAGCCCATCACCCAGGGCACTTCAACTTCCCAGTTATTTTTGGACTCGGCTTCGTTGATGCTGGCCACCAATGTCAGGCCCGCTGGTGCAGGTTTTGTTTCCCACATCGCCTCCATGGCTGCCAGCTTGGTTTGCTGTGCTTCACCCACTGTGTAACCCGACTCGTCACCCAGCACAATCACGCTCAGCACTGATGCCAGGCCGAAGGCCGCCGCCACCCGGAAGCTGCGTTTGGCGAACTCGACATCACGATTCTTGAGCAAGTACCAACTGGAAATCGACAGCACAAACATCGAGCCGGTGACGTAACCTGCGGAGACGGTGTGCACAAACTTGGCCTGTGCAACCGGGTTGAAAACCACCGCCCAAAAATCAACCATCTCCATGCGCATGGTGATGTAACTGAACTCTGAACCCACCGGATTCTGCATCCAGCCATTGGCGATCAGAATCCACAACGCTGAAAGGTTTGTACCAATCGCCATCAGCAGCGTGACCAGCAAGTGGTGCTCTTTCTTCAGGCGATCCCAACCAAAAAAAAAACAAGCCGATCATGGTCGATTCGAGGAAGAACGCCATCAAGCCTTCAATGGCCAGTGGGGCACCGAAGATGTCGCCGACGTAGTGCGAGTAATACGCCCAGTTGGTACCGAACTGAAATTCCAGGGTGATACCCGTGGTCACCCCGAGGGCGAAGTTGATGCCGAACAGCTTGCCCCAGAAGCGCGTCATGTCTTTCCAGATGACATTACCGGTCATCACATAGACGCTTTCCATGATGACCAGCAGCCACACCATGCCAACCGTGAGCGGTACAAAAAGAAAGTGGTAAAGCGCAGTGGCTGCAAACTGCAGCCGAGACAGATCCACCAGTTGTTCTGAAATCACTTGCTTGCCCCTTGAGTCGAGGTGGGTACACCGAACCTGTCGCCGATGGTGTTCGAGTCGACGCTGACGTGCGAATCCCGGATGAACAGCCACCACAGCACTGTCAGCACCAGTAGCTTGATCAGTACTGCTGTGAGCAGATGGCGTCGCAGTCGTTTGTCGGAAATGGTCATGACGATGCAGTTAGCACGCGGCATGCCAAGGGAGGCTTGTTTATTTTATCGTTTAATAACAGTGACTTAATAATGGAACTGCCACGGAAGGGGATGCCATGGCAGGTTAATGCGCTGCCAATCTGCCAGAGTGGCAGTCATTGGCAGTCGTGTGGCGTGAGCGCTAGCGACTAGGCCAAACCTTGTTCTTTCAGTCGTCTGTACAACGTACGCTCGCTAATCCCCATGTGCTTGGCCAGCTCACTGCGGGTACCTTTAAAAGTAGCGAGTGTTTGTACCAGCGTGCTGCCGTCGAAAGGGGGGGAAGTCGAGGACTGAGCAGGCATCACGACGCTGGGCTGGGGTAAATGTATGGAGCGGATCACTCCATCGTCGGCGAACAGACTGGCTCTTTCTAGAACATTGCGTAACTCACGGATATTGCCGGGCCAGGAAAGCCGTTGCAATTGTGCCAGGGCATCCGCATCTATCGTCAGCCGGCGCTTGCCTGTACCGGCACGTTGTAGAAATGAATTCACCAGCAACCCAATGTCTTCGACTCGGTTGCGCAAGGGGGGTAACTGAATGGGAAAGGCGCTAATGCGGTAGTACAGGTCCTGCCTGAACTCCCCTTTCTCCATCATTTTTTCCAGTGGTTTGTGGGTCGCCGCAATTAACCTGAAGTTGGCGTGAAGGGTCTCGACACTGCCGACACGACGATAGGTGCCCGATTCGATCAGGCGCAACAGTTTCACCTGCATTGCCAGCGGAACATCGCCAATCTCATCAAGGAACAACGTGCCGCCCTGGGCCGTTTCGACCAAGCCAGGCTTGCGCGTGGTGGCACCGGTGAATGCTCCTTTTTCATGGCCGAACAGCTCGCTCTCAAACAACGTTTCGGTCAATCCTGAGCAATCTACGACTACAAAGGGTCCAGTGGCCCGCTCGCTGGTTTCATGTACCGCGCGAGCGAACAACTCTTTGCCCGTACCGGACTCGCCTAATAGCAGTACCGGCAGCATTGATGGTGCGACCCGCTGCAGCTCAGACAGGGCGAGGTTAAAGGCGGGTGAACAGCCTACCAACCCTTCGTTGCTGGGTCGCGCTGAGGCGCTGCGGACCAGTGTGAGACGCTCCACATAGGCAGTAACAACGCCGTGCTCATCTAAAATCGGACGCAATTCGACGTCGACATGCTCGGGACCGCGAGGCGTATGGTGAATGTGCAAAACACGATCCGGCCCGCGCATTTCCTGCGCCTTTTTCATCGGACAATTCTCACCCGCCTGATCACATGGGACATCGTAATGGTGTGAGACTTGATAACACTTATGACCGATAAAGGGTTTGTCAGCACTGCCAAACTGTCGCTGATAGGCAGTGTTGGCCGCCAGGATGTTGTACTCCGGATCGAGCACGATCATCGGCTGTGATTCGTGCTCAAGAAACGAAACAAGTGACTGCACTTGATCCGGGTGTGGGAGTGAGTTGTCTGAGTTGAGCAGGATGGTCTTCATGGTGGCTCCTGAGAATCCATCCATCCTGTTGTGGCACTGCCACCTCTGTCAATAGGTACTGCCAATGGCAGTGGATTTGGGTGGGCGTAGAAAAAATCCAACCCTAAGCAGAAAGTTAAACCTAATAAAATCAAATGGATAAGATTAAATTCCTGTACGACTTTAGCCTGGCAGACTTATTGCTATGTCAGTCCTTAGTGTGAGCGGCTCGGTAAAAGCCCCCTAAGGAGACAGGTTATGAGCGTAAAACTTCACGTCGAAGGATTCTTCGACTCTGCTACCAATACCGTCAGCTACCTTGTGCTGGACGAAGCGACCAAGCACTGCGCCTTAGTGGACAGCGTACTTGACTACGACCCTAAATCCGGCCACACCGCCACAACGGCTGCCGACAAATTGATTGCGAGGGTGAACGAACTCAATGCGAGGGTCGACTGGATTCTTGAGACCCACGTCCACGCAGACCACCTGACGGCCGCGCCTTACTTGAAGGAAAAACTCGGTGGAAAAATAGGGATCGGCAGTCAGATTTCGACGGTGCAAGAGGTGTTCGGCACTCTGTTCAATACAGGTGGCGATATGGCGCGCGACGGAAGTCAGTTCGATCACCTGTTCGTTCATGACGAGCCCTTTACCATTGGCACGCTGCAATGCCACGCGCTCCATACACCGGGCCACACACCAGCCTGTATGACTTATGTGATCAGCGATGGGACCGAAACGGCTGCATTCGTCGGCGATACCTTGTTTATGCCTGACTACGGTACTGCACGTTGTGACTTTCCCGGTGGCGATGCGCGTACGTTGTTCCAGTCAATCAACAAGGTGCTGAGTCTGCCGGCCAATACCTTGCTGTACATGTGCCATGACTACCAGCCTGGTGGCCGCGAGGTGCAGTTCGTCAGTACTGTTGCAGACCAACGCGCGCACAACGTTCATGTGCGTAACGGGATTAGTGAGGAGGAGTTTGTGGCGATGCGCACAAAGCGTGATGCATCGATGGACATGCCGACGCTGATCCTGCCATCCGTTCAGGTCAACATGCGGGCCGGGCATTTGCCTGAGCCTGAAGCGAACGGGACGCGCTACCTGAAAATCCCACTCAACGTCGCCTGACGTTGCCTCCCCAAACAACCTATAAGAAAAATACCCATAACGGAGACCCTTATGGACATTCGCTGCCTTGCGCCTGGACTGTCGGTATCAGAACAGATTTTTCCCAACCAATTGGCTGAACTAAAAGAAGCCGGTTTTCGCGCCATTGTGTGTAACCGTCCCGATGGCGAAGGCAGCGATCAACCCTTGTTTGCCGAAATCAAACGAGCCGCCGGAGCGCTCGGCATCGATGCGCACTACCTTCCCGCTGAATCAGGCAAAGTGACCGATGAGCAAGGTATTGCCTTCGGCAGGATCCTTGAAACGCTTCCCAAACCGGTGTTGGCCTATTGCCGTTCCGGCATGCGCTCGACAACGATGTGGGCGCTGTCACAAGCGGGCCAACAACCCCTGCCATACATCGTCGAGACCGCCAAAAAAGCCGGGTTCGATATGAAAGGCGTCATTCGCCGGATTGCGAATCAGGGGCGCACGCCGGTCGAAGTTGCGGAGGCGCAGCATGCCGTGGTCATCATCGGGGGCGGTACGGCAGGTATCGCGACTGCATCCAGTTTACTGGCGCGAGATCCTGGACTCGACGTTGCCATAATCGACCCGGCAGATGTGCACTACTACCAGCCAGGCTGGACACTTGTCGGCTGTGGTGTCTTCGATGCGCCCCGAACTGCCCACACGATGGGCACGACCATCCCCCGAGGCGTGCACTGGATCAAGTCGGCGGTCGCCGCTTTCGAACCCGAGAGAAATGCCGTCATCCTTGATGGATGCAGAGTTGTCAAATACGAGCAACTGATCGTGTGCCCTGGGCTGAAGCTCAATTGGCATGCAATCGAGGGTTTGTCGGACACCCTAGGTCGCAACGGCGTGACTTCAAACTACCTGTATCACCTTGCCCCCTATACGTGGGAACTGGTGCAGCAACTGCGTGGTGGGCGAGCCATTTTCACGCAACCACCCATGCCGATCAAATGTGCCGGGGCGCCGCAAAAAGCAATGTACCTGTCGGCTGATCATTGGAAACGTACCGGTGTATTGGACAACGTCGAGATCGAGTTTTGCAGCGCCGGCGCGGTGCTGTTCGGCGTTCCCGACTATGTGCCCGCACTGATGGAATACATCAAGGACTACGGTGTCGACCTGAGTTTCGGCAACACACTCACCAGCGTGAATGGACCCGCACGGACTGCAACGTTCAACTGCGTTGATCCGGATGGTAGCTCCCATCTTGTAAAGCGCGAGTTTGATCTGCTTCATGTGGTGCCACCGCAGATTGCGCCGGATTTTGTTCGGGTCAGCCCTCTCGCTGATGCGGCCGGCTGGATCGATGTCGACCCTGCCACTCTGCGTCATAAAACCTGGGTCAATATTCACGCGCTGGGAGACGCTGCCAACTCCAGCAACGCCAAAACCGCGGCGGCTGCACGCAAGCAGGCTCCCGTTGTTGCCCACAATGTGTTGGCTGCAATGGGTAAAGCAAAAGGCAGTGCTCGCTACGACGGTTACGGCTCCTGCCCGCTGACGGTAGAACGCGGCAAGATCGTACTGGCGGAGTTCACCTATGGCGGCAAGGTCGCCCCCAGCTTCCCGTCCTGGCTGATTGACGGTACCCGGCCATCGAGGCTGGCATGGCTGCTCAAGGAGCGGATTCTTCCACCGCTGTACTGGAAGGGAATGCTCAAGGGCCATGAGTGGATGGCGAAACCTGAGCTGGCCGACCTATGAAACCAGACCTGAAAGCAAGGAGACTGAGATGACCGTCATCTTACTGCTCGGGCTTACTGTTGGGGTCATTCTCGCGCTGACCGGCGCCGGCGGAGGAATACTGGCTGTTCCCTTGTTGGTGTTTGGAGTGGGCTTGAGCATGGCTGAAGCAGGACCAATTGGCTTACTGGCTGTCGGTTTAGCCGCGAGCCTTGGTGCCGTAATGGGACTTAAAAACGGCACTGTCCGCTACAAAGCGGCGCTTTTGATCGCAGGAGCAGGGATCATCTGTTCTCCGCTTGGCCTTTGGTTGGCGCAGCGCATACCTAACCGTCCGCTGACGATCATCTTTGCCGTTGTCTTGATGTACGTAGCGTTCCGGGTGTTTCAACGCTCATTGCCTTCTTCCGCGCAAGCAAAGACACCGGTTATGAACAAATCACCACCTTGTTTGTTGGACGCAAATCGCGGAAAGCTGAACTGGACTGCACCCTGTGCATGGGCGCTTACCGTTTCGGGCATTGTCGCGGGAGGACTTTCTGGTTTGCTCGGCGTGGGCGGTGGCTTTGTGATGGTGCCGGCGCTACAGCGATACACCAATCTGACAGCGCAGTCAGTGCTTGCAACGTCTCTGGCCG
Source organism: Pseudomonas sp. RA_35y_Pfl2_P32 (assembly GCF_963970735.1). Classification (NCBI taxonomy): domain Bacteria; kingdom Pseudomonadati; phylum Pseudomonadota; class Gammaproteobacteria; order Pseudomonadales; family Pseudomonadaceae; genus Pseudomonas; species Pseudomonas sp. RA_35y_Pfl2_P32. The sequence goes on along the minus strand of NZ_CAXAQF010000024.1, from coordinate 50,291 downwards.
TCATTGCTCTTATTTCAATTTCAGGCGTTGCTGCAAGTTCGGCAGCTGGGCACTTACAGTGGGCGGTTGCCATTCCGTTTTCCATTGGAGCATTGGTTGGAATGGTGTGCGGGCGCCTGATCGCGGCCCGGCTAGCGGGCCCACAGCTGCAAAGAGGCTTCGCCGCTGTTTCTATGGTGGTTGCGGTGGCCTTGATGGTGAAAGCTGTTTAGCCATGTACATGAGACGCCGTGACGGAAAGCAGGTGCTCTATCGCGTCAGCAGTCCCGCGGCATTGGCAGTCATCCAAACCTTGAATCAACAATTTTTCTCCGGAGAAGCCTCATGAATGTCGACTGGCTCAACTTCACTCCCTGGTCATCCCTTGCAGGTGGCGCATTGATTGGCCTGGCGGCCAGTCTATTCGTCGTCGCCAATGGGCGTATCGCGGGCATCAGTGGTCTGATCGGCAGTCTTTTGCAGCGTGGAAGCGAGGGGGTGAGTGAGAAAGCGCTGTTTCTCCTGGGCCTGCTCATCGCGCCGCTGCTATGGGGCTTGTTCGCCACGCTGCCGCAGATTGAGTTCCAAAGTGGCTGGTTCGGATTGATCGTCGCCGGTGTATTGGTGGGCATCGGCACACGATACGGTTCAGGTTGCACCAGTGGCCATGGGGTGTGCGGTATATCGCGCCTTTCGCCGCGATCGATGGTCGCCACTGTGTGCTTCATGTTCAGTGGTTTCGCCACCGTGTTTGTCTTGCGTCATCTTCTGGGGGGGTGGACATGATCAAACTGAGTGCATTCATTGCTGGTCTGCTATTCGGCTTAGGTCTGCTTCTGGCAGGCATGGCCAACCCGAGCAAAGTACTCGCTTTCCTGGATTTCACTGGTGCTTGGGACCCTTCCTTGGCGTTGGTCATGGTCGGGGCAATTGGCATAGCCGTTGGCCCGCTAACCTGGGCGCGACAACACTCCAGTTCGTTGCTGGGAAGGCCAATGCAACTACCGATCAAACGTGAGCTGGACCCGCGCTTGATTGGCGGGAGCCTGTTGTTTGGCATCGGCTGGGGAATAGCGGGCATCTGTCCTGGCCCCGCCGTGGCAATTCTGGCGACAGGACGCTGGCAAGTGATCGTATTCATGTTGGCCATGCTGGCCGGCATGTTGTTGTTTACTGCGCTGGAGACTCGGCGCAGCCATTGATCGGGAGATCGCCATGAAAGCGAACATTGGAACCATCGACCGTAGCCTGCGCATTGTCGCCGGTCTGCTTCTCATTGGCCTCAGTCTATCCGGTGTGATCGGCATGTGGGGTTGGATAGGTTTAGTGCCGCTGGTCACTGGCATTTTCCGTTTCTGCCCTGTCTATACGGTGCTAGGCATCAAAACCTGTAACCGTTGCTGAGCGACAAACGTTGCACACTTACGGGTGCCTGAAGGTGCCCGTGGTGGTTTAGGTACGCAGCGCAGATCATGACTCTTTACCAAGGCCGTTGTAGATCAGCACTCCGGTTCATATATCGAAGAGAGAATTCCATCACGAAACCACCTGTTGAAGTTTTTTTGACTCCGCCACGTACACCTACAGCTCTGTTGTCAGTGACTCACTTAAACCTAGGCATGCATCAATGGCATCGCCACCTGACAAGTGCAGTTGCACGTTTTAGATCGTGGTTCAATACCCCGCCAAGGCCATGTTTGTTAACCCCAACAGTTCGATCGATGAAAGTATAAGGAGATTGAAATGAGGATAGTAACGATTTTTCTGGGCGGAGCATTGAGTGTTGCAGCCTATGCTGACGACCTCGAAAAGATGACGGCTGAAGGAGCAAGTTTTATTCCCCCCTTCCAGCAGCATCTTATGGAAACCGTGAAATCAGCTATGCAAACAGGTGGATCAGTTAACGCCGTTGAGGCTTGCCAGTTGCTCGCACCGCAAATTGCTAATCAGCACAGTCAAACACCGTGGGTTGTGGGGCGGACAGCATTAAAGGTTCGAAATCCCGATAACGTACCAGACGCTTGGGAAAAGCAGATACTTGAGCAATTTGTTAAGCGCGCTGCGGCAGGTGAAGCATTATCTGGTTTAGCGTATTCCGAAATCGTAAAGGGTGAGTTCCGAATGATGAAGGCTATCTCCACAGGTGAAGCGTGTTTAGGATGCCATGGTAAGGAGATAAAAGCGGAACTGACTGCGGTAATAGATCAACGCTATCCGCAGGATAAAGCCCGAGGCTTTGCTCTAGGAGAGTTGCGCGGTGCATTTACTCTACGCCGAATCATAGAGACAGCAAATGATTAACTCAGGCATGCAAAACAACGAGAATATATCGATTCTTTGTGAGCGGAATTTCTGTTAAACCTACAACGTTCGATTCTTGAGCCGGGTACTAGAGCGGTTCAATTTTTATTAGACCACTGCATCTGACAACTAAGTAAGAAAAATGGGTAATTGCACTGACTTGACCAGTTGTTTGCATAGGACTTGACCAGATTTAGCCTCTATCTGATTGCGCCTTTCCAGAGTGCCTGTGCCATCGCCGTTGCCTCGCGCTGTGATGTTCAGGTACCCGCGTGGGGTGGCGAAAGTTTCCGGTGGGGGCCAGGTGGAGCCCGGTGGCAGGCAGCCCTGCAAGATCTTTTCTGGGAGTATTTCCTTCACAGCAGCGAACCCTGGGCGTAGCGTGGTATCGAAGACCTTATCGGCATGACAGTGGAGGACCTCCATCATGAGCAGGTACGTGTTGGCTGTAGCGCTGCTGGCGTCGACCTTGCTGGGGACGATGGCGCAGGCGCAGGACGATCCCGACCGGATTGCCGCGCTCGCCGCGCCTGGCCTTGTGGTTGCGCAGAATCTACCGGGCGCCAGCAACAACAACCCCTACAACAACCCGATTCGCCGGGCCAACCCCAACAGCATGCAGGGCACCCGACCGGCAGCGCCGGTGATTCGCGCGCCCAACACCGTGCCGGTGCCGCGCCCGCCGACCCTGGACAACGGCGGCATTGGCAACGGTTACCCGCGCCCCAACGCGACCCCTGGTACGGTGAGGCCCTATGTCTCACCCGCACCCCCTCCCAGAGACCCGGGCAGCAGCAATCGCTGATGGGCCCGTGGCAACGATCAGTCATAAAGGATGTGTGAATGTCAGGAAAAACTCTTTTGGCGACCCTGTTGGGCAGCGCCCTGATGATCGCGCTGCCGGTGTCGGCGGCGTCCAGTCAACAACTGCCGAGCGAGCTGGGCAGCCTGTCGGTGACCCAGCTCAGCCAAGGCCTGGAACACCCCTGGGCCCTGGCGTTTCTCCCCGACCAGCAAGGCATCCTGGTAACCGAACGGTCAGGCAACCTGCGGATCGTCGACGCCGGCGGCAAGCCCTCGGCGCCATTGAGCGGGGTGCCCAGTGTCTGGGCCAAGGGCCAGGGCGGCTTGCTTGACGTGGCGCTGTCGCCGCAGTTCAAGAGTGACCGCCTGGTGTACCTGTCCTATGCCGAGGGCGGTGGTGCCGGGGGCAAGGCCGGCACGGCCGTCGGTCGTGGCCGCTTGTCCACGGACCTCAAGGCACTGGAGGATTTCCAGGTGATCTTCCGCCAGGAGCCCAAGCTCTCCACCAGCAACCATTTCGGCTCACGCCTGGTGTTTGATCACGACGGCTATCTATTCATCACCCTGGGCGAGAACAACGTGCGCGAGACCGCGCAGGACCTCGACAAGCTGCAAGGCAAGGTGGTACGGATCTACCCGGACGGCCAGGTGCCCAAGGACAATCCGTTTGTCGGCCAGGCCGGGGTACGCCCGTCAATCTGGTCCTACGGCCAGCGCAACCCGCAAGGCGTGGCCCTGAACCCCTGGAGCGGCGAGCTCTGGGAAAACGAGCACGGGCCCAAGGGCGGCGATGAGATCAACATCATCGCGCGGGGTAAAAACTACGGTTGGCCCTATGCGACCCACGGCATCAACTACTCCGGGCTGCCAATCCCCGAAGCCCGCGGCCAGGCCGTCGAAGGGACCGTTGGCCCCCATCACGTCTGGCTACAATCGCCGGGTGTCAGTGGCATGGCGTTCTACGACAGCGACCGGTTCAAGGCCTGGCAGCACAGTGTGTTCATCGGCGCGCTGGCGACCCAGGAACTGATTCGTCTGCAACTTGCGGGCGACAAGGTGGTGCATGAGGAGCGTCTGCTGGGTGAACTGAAGGCGCGGATCCGCGATGTGCGCCAGGGGCCGGACGGCTACCTCTATGTACTGACCGACGAACAGAACGGTGCGCTCTACAAGATCGGCCTGCAAACCGGGGATTGACTTGCCGACGCCCCGACGCTAATTTCCGGGCATGACTTTCACCGTATCGCGCCGCCAGCCAAGCATTATTATTACCGCCATTCCGGATTTGGCGGGCTAGCTGACGGCTGCACCCAACCCGCCCTTGAGGCGGGTTTTGTTTTTCTGTCTCCAGGGCCTGCACACTCAGGAGACATCAATGGACACTCCCACCGCCGGGCAACCGCTGCTGGCGCACTACGTGAAAATGATCCTCGCCGCGCCGGTCTATCAACTGGCGGTGCGCACTCCCTTGCAGGCCGCGCCGGCGTTGTCCGAGCGCCTGGGCAACCAGGTCCTGCTCAAGCGCGAAGACCTGCAACCGACCTTCTCCTTCAAGATTCGCGGCGCCTACAACAAGCTGGCCCACCTGAGTGAGGCACACAAAGCCCACGGCGTGATCACCGCCTCGGCCGGTAATCATGCCCAAGGGGTGGCGCTGGCCGCGCGGGAGCTGGGGATCGACGCCTGTATCGTCATGCCCGAGTCGACGCCTGAGTTGAAGGTGCTCGGCGTGCGCAGCCGTGGCGCCCAGGCGCTGTTGCACGGCGCCAGTTTCCCGTTTGCCCTGGAGCATGCCCTGACGCTGGCGCGCGATAGCGGTCGCACTTTCGTCTCGCCGTTCGACGACCCGCAGGTGATAGCCGGGCAGGGCACCGTGGCCATGGAGATCCTGCGCCAGCATCCGGGGCGGCTGGATGCGATCTTTGTTCCGGTCGGTGGGGGCGGGTTGATTGCGGGCATCGCCGCGTACGTCAAGTACCTGCGGCCGGCTATCCGCATCATCGGCGTCGAATCCGAGCATTCGGCCTGTCTGCAGGCAGCCATGGCGGCCGGGGAGCCGGTGACGCTAGCGAGTGTCGGGAGTTTCGCCGATGGCGTTGCCGTGGCACAGATCGGCGCCCACGGTTTTGCCATCTGCCGCGACTACGTGGATCAGGTGCTGACCGTCAGCAACGATGAGTTATGCGCCGCCATCAAGGATATCTACGACGATAGCCGCTCGATCACCGAACCTTCCGGGGCGTTGGCCGTCGCGGGGATCAAGCAGTATGTACAACGCAACGCCATCGAGGGGCAGACGCTGGTCGCCATCGACTCCGGTGCCAACATCAACTTCGACAGCCTGCGCCATGTTGCCGAGCGCGCCGCCGTGTGGGGCGCGTCGGCGTGAGGCGTGGGCCTGCAGGGTTATTCCTGGACGGCTTTCTCGACCTTGTCGGAAGCCGACCAGATGCGGTAGCGCACTTCGATGTCCTTGGGCACGTAGAGCACGATCGGCAACTTGCTGTTGTAGCGCAGCATGAAGCCATCTCCGACCACGGGCACGAAGGCTTCCGTGCGCTTGCCATCCGGGCAAGCCATCAGGGTGCTCATCGGGCCGATGACCTTGTCCATCCGGTAGAACGGATAACCCCAGCCTTCCAGGTTCTTTTCTTCGAGCATGCCGCCCAGGCGTTGGCGATTGCAATCCACGGTCAGGGTCTTGCCGGCGAGGATCTCGACCTGGAAGTTGTCTTCAGCGGTTTGCGGGGCGAGGTGAATGACCTGCCGGGTAAAACCCTTGTCCGCCTTGGGGAAGGGCGCGACGTCTTCGAGTTTTGTGGCCAGGGCCTGGGTCGACAGACCGGCCAGCAGCACAGTCATGACGCTTAGATGAGAAGAGCGCATGATGCCTCCTTGCGTAGGGTGGATTCAGTAAGCGCGAGCATTCTTACCGCGGCGCTCGGCTAATGCAAACCGCAATGGCTTGGCGGGCAAATTGCAGGATGCTTTATCACGATTCTTGCGTTTTGCATGAGTCCATTCGTCGATGCCTGACCTAAGCTGCTGATTAGTCGACGAACTGCCGCGCGAGGTTTAGGGCATGTTTTATGCTCATGTAATAAGGCGCATCATGTAAAAAAACATCGGGATTGCGTCATGGCACAACCTGAGAACACCGCCAAGGAAAGAACCGGCTTGGTCGGCAGTGGTTGACCAAAAATCATTATTCGGTCGATAAAAAGGAGAGCCTGCTTATGTTTCTGTCTGCCTTGGAACTGCGCAATATCATTGAAAGCAGTTTTTTGCCTAAACGCTGCCAATGCACGCTGTCACCGGACCTTTCGATGACCATCAAGGTTTTCGGCGACCACCAGACCGATCAGATCGACCTGGTGGTTACCGGGATCGACGCCAGCACCCTCAACGGTTGCCGCGAAATCAATGAGCTGATTGCCGAACTGCGCCACGACCTGGCATACAGGCCCGGTACTCACGCGATCGAGCCGAAACTGCGGGCATTTTAAGCCTTCGCCCGCTGAATTCGACCCCGATGCGCCGAGCCTGGTCATGACGCCAGGCCCGGCGCATTGCTCCCTCTTCGTTCAGTTCTGATAGCTGCAGGCGTTCGATAGCGTCAGATAGCTGATGGCCTGCTGTTTGCCCTGGTTATCGATGAACGTCATCTGCGCCGTGACCACTTTGCACTCCTGGGTGCTGGGTTCGGTCATCGAAATCACGTGTTTCACCTGCAGCGGCATGCCGTAGTGATAGGGCACGGGTAACGCGGTAGTGGTGTTGTCGGCCAGCACCAGGCCGGACACCCCGGTGCTGGCAAGGGTAGAGGCAAGCAGCAGGATTCGCAGGTTCATGGGTAGTCTCCGCAGCGGGCTTGAAGTCGGCGCGGCATTTCGGATGCCGGCCCTGCCGCGTGGGGCGTCAAAGAGTTCTGCGCGAACGCGGTCCAGTCACTGTTGGACCACAGGATTAACCGGAGGTTAAGTCGGTTTGTGCTGAATTTCCGCCGGCCGATTTCAGACTAAAGTCGCCTGCCGCGATGCTGGGCCTTGTGCCACCATTGGCGATCACCCGTTATCACTTCCCCTTGTATTCCCGCGCCTTGTCCGGCGTGGGGTGCGCGTTATTTGTGTTGGTTGATTGACCCGTCGCACAGATGCACTGCTGGAGCTTTTTTCATGCGTCCCCCGTATTCCCTCATCACACCGTGCCCGGCCCTGGGCCTCGGCGCCCTGGCCCTGTGCGCAGGTTTTAGCGCAGCCACCCAGGCCAATGGTTTCATCGACGACAGTCACGCCAGCGTCGAGTCGCGTACGGTGTATTTCAACCGCGACTTTCGTGACGGGCACAGCAGCAACCCGCAAGGTGCCTCCAAGCGTGAAGAGTCCGCTCAGGGCTTTATTCTCAACCTGCAGTCGGGCTACACCGAAGGCACGGTGGGTTTTGGCCTGGATGCGCTGGGCATGCTCGGGCTCAAGCTCGACTCCAGTGCCGACAGCAGCAACAGCGGCCTGCTGCCGTCCTCCGGCAGTCACCCCCGTGGCTCGGCTGATCAATACGCCAAGCTCGGCCTGACCGCCAAGATGCGCATCTCCCGCAGCGTGCTGAAATATGGCGCGCTGTTGCCGGACATGCCGCTGCTCAAGTACAACGACGGGCGCCTGCTGCCGACCCAGTTCAACGGCGCCTTGCTGACGTCCAGGGAACTCAAGGACCTGACCTTTACCGCCGCCCGCCTGGACCAGTACACCGCCCGCGATTCCACCGACCAGCAAGACCTCCGCGTGCACTGCAAGAACAAGCGCTACGCCTGCAATATCACCGCCGATCACTTCGACCTGTATGGCCTGGACTTTAAGTTCAACGAGCGCGTGAGTGCGCAGTACCAGTACGCAGAGCTCGATGAGATCTACCGTCAGCACTTCGTTGGCTTGCTGGGGAACCAACCCTTGGGCCCAGGGCTGCTCAAGGCTGATCTGCGTTTGCTCAGCAGCGCCGACACCGGCGCCGCACGCGCTGGGAATATCGATAACCGCGCCTTGAGCGGGATGCTCGGCTACACCATCAGCGGCCACACCTTCAGTGCCGGCTGGCAGCGGATGATCGGCGACACCTCGATGCCCTACCTGGATGGCAGCAACCCTTATCTGGTCAACTACGTGCAGGTCAACGACTTCGCCGCGGCCCAGGAGCGCTCCTGGCAAGTGCGCTACGACTACGATTTCAAGGCGGTGGGCATCAACGGCCTGAGCTTCCTGACCCGTTACGTCAGCGGTGATCAGATTAAGGTGGCGGGCAGTGAGCAAGAGGGCAAGGAATGGGAGCGCGACAGCGAGCTCAAGTACGTGATCCAGGGCGGTACGTTCAAGGACCTGAGCCTGCGCCTGCGCAGCGCGACCTACCGCAGCAACTACGAGGCAGTGGCCCGGGACGTGGATGAAACGCGGCTGATCCTCAGCTACAACTTTTCAGTGCTGTAGGACCGGGGGAGCGATCGGGATGCCGCGGCCACGGTAGGGGCGGGCACCCGCTTGGCGTTCGCGCTTTTTGCCAACATGTCAGGGCGCTTTGTCGTTTGTTCACGCCCTGATCATGCCTTTTCGTCATCAAGTTGCGAGCCGCGGCCAAACGGGCGGACCCGCCGCCAGGATCGACCAGGGGGGCGGCTATTGATTCATGGCCTTGTACATGTTGGCTTCCCGACAATATTCGACCAGCAAGGTCTCGTCGATAAAGTCGACATTGATAATGCTGCATTTGAGCAGCCACTCGCCGCTGGGGCTGGGACTGAACCATTCATTCAGTTCATCGGTGATCTTATTGACCCGGACGAAGGTGTCGTCAACCTTGAAGAACGGGTCAAGCGGGGAAATGGCGGTGAGGTCGAACCGGATGTAACTGGTTGCCGACAGTGACCACGGCAGCGAACCACCCGGTGGATTGTCGAGTGTGCGGGCGATGTGTTGTTTCAACTCGCTGGGTGAGGTGAAGTCCTGGCCGCTCCATCGATGCTGGATCTTGGGCCAGAACACTCGCGCGTCGAGTTCATGGTGTGCCGCGGTGGCAATCACGACCCGCTGTTTGCGGCTGACCGATTTCAGCTCGCCCAGTGTCAGGTGGCGATTCTCGAAAGGAATCAGGCGTTCGCCCAGGCGACTGTCGATCACGTCGTTGAAGTCTTTGAAAGCAAAGCGATTGCCCCGACTGCCTTCGGTCTGATGCACATCGAGCAGGATGAACTCATTGGGGTTCTTGTCGAGGAAAAAGTCCAGGGCCTTGACCAGGTCGCTGATCGGGCTGCCGGTCGCGGGGCCGTGAAACGTGTCGAACTGATAAACGTCAGTGTTTCTGGAGTTGGAGAACACTCTCAGGTCCAGGGCGCGTGCACCGCTATTCAACTGTTGGATGTAGGGGCCGTTCTGGCACATGGCATGGCTGGCCAGCACGCTGTTCAGAGCGTTCTGGTTGGCGGTGTACACATCCATTCCCGCGTTATGCGCGCCCGGCCAAACCAGTTGGTTCAGGGTCAAGCGGTCCATGCTCGGGGTCTTGCTCATCCATTCATGCCGGAATGAGATTTTTTCGGTGTGGGTGATGTTCATATCTACACTTCCTTGAGTAGTCATGATCCCGTCCTGTCGCACCAGGCTATATAAGACGGGTGATGAAGTCGGGCTGTTGGTCAACAACGTTTCCATTCTTCCTATATGCACGCCGCACCGTTTGGTGGGTGAAGTCAGTCATGCGTCATCTGCCACTGTGCTATATGAGAAGAAGGAAGGCCCAAGCTAGGCGCAAGTCGCGGTGCTCGGTAGTTGCAGATTTCGCTGGGGGGCGTGGGAATTGGAGGCGGTGGTGCAGGAATAAGGCGTCGTGCCGAAACCCTGTGCGGCCCGGCACTGCGCCCCGTCAGCAACTCGCTCAAGCGTTGTTGCGGTTTTTCTCTTCAATCCATTGCGACATGTATTGGGTGCTCTTGTGCTGGTGATGACGCAACATGCTGCCAATAAAGTTGGCCCGGCGTAGTTCAAGCAGATGTGCGCGGCAGTGTTCCAGGCGTGCGATCAGTGCCGGGCCATGGAGGCTCTGGCGGTAGCGGGCGTGCAGCAGCTGTACGCCGGCATCCTGGGCCTGGTTCCAGAGGGTTTCATCCTGGTACAGGCGCACGGCGGCCGCGGCGATGGCCGTGGCACTTTCGCCAATCGCGCCGGCCCAGGGCATGTCCCCGGCCATCCCTTCGGCGCCGATGGGGGTCGTGACGTTAGGGGTGCCAGAGAGCATCGCGTCGACAATTTTGCCCTTGATCCCGGCCCCGAAGCGCAGGGGGGCCAGGCAAATACGCGCGGCGGCCATCACCTGCAAGGCGTCCTCTGCCCAGTTCATGATGTGAAAACCCTGCGCCGGATTGTGCAGCGCGCTGGCCTTGGGCGGCGTGTAGGCGCCGTAGATGTGCAACTGTGCGCCGGGCAGTTGCTGGCGGATCAGCGGCCAGATGGTGTTTTTCATCCAGAGCACCGCGTCCCAGTTCGGCGCGTGGCGGAAATTGCCGATGCTCAGAAAATGCGCGCGATCGGCATACGGAGCCAGGGCCTGGGCCGTGGGGTCGAGCATCAGAGGGCACCAGTGCAGGGCGCTGGGTGGCAGGCTGAAGTGCTCGACCAGCAACTGGATCTCCACTTCGGAGATCATCAGGTTGAGGTCGCAGCGAAACAACGCGGCTATTTCCCGGCGTGCCAGGTCGGTGTCGGCCATCCAGGCAAACTCTTGGGCCAGCGTGGGGGCAAACAGCGCGGCACAGTCATCAACGTCATCGCGGGTCTTGAGGTGGTCCTTGAGCCGCTGGTGGCGAGCGTGGCGCAGGCTCTGCAGATCTGACGTTTCCAGGACGCGCAGGGCCGTCGGGCACTGTTTTTCCACACGCCAGCCAAACTGCTCTTCCATCATGAATTGGTCGAACAGCACGATATCCGGCGCCAGTTCACTGACGAAGGCATCAAAACTGCTGCTATTGAGCTCAATGCTGCACTCTGCAATACCCATGGCCACCAGGTCGGCCTTGTGTTCACCAGGGCCTGCGGGGCTGCTGAAGGTAATGTCCCAACCCTGTTCCAGGAACCTCTCGAGGATCTGCATCACGTGCCCGCTGGCGGCGGATGAGCGGGGTTCGGGCCAGACGTAACCAATAACCAGGACCTTGGTTGCGCGGGACTGACTCATGAGCGGTATTTCCTTGAAGCGGCAGGGGGAAGGGCGCGAGGGGCGTTATTAAACCACAGGCCGCAGCCGTGCCGGCGGGTCAGGCGTCTGGCAGCAGGCTCTTGACCTTGTCGCGCAACTGATCGATGGAGAACGGCTTGCCGATCACGTGCATCCCGGCGGGCACTTCCAGGCTTTCGGCATAACCGCTGGCAAACAGGATCGGCAGGCTGGGGCGTAAAGCGCGTGCGCGCGTGGCCAACTCCCGACCATCCATTCCCGGCAGGCCAACGTCGGTCATCAGCAGATCAATCACCGTGTTGGGGTTTTCCAGCAGCTCCAGGGCCGCCTGGCTGCCATCCACCTCCAACACCTTGAACTGCAGTTCTTCCAGCACATCGACGATCAGCATGCGCACGATGGCGTCGTCTTCGACTACGAGGAGGGTGGAAGCGGTGCTGGGCATAGTGGCTGTTCTCGAAAAGGGCGGGGGGTGGCCGGTGGTGCACATTGACCGGCTTTTTCATCAGTAATCAGCGGGTCCCGACACGTTCCCGGCGAGCTGCAAAAACACGCCGGGTACGGACCCCGACAGGATAACCCTGGTGCTTAGGAGAATGCAGCGCAATGCAGGAAAATGCTGGCTACGCTGTCATAAAATGGATCCCAAAGGCGATTTTGGGGCAAACTCCTTCGTTTATGCCCGTCCACCAAGGCCCGCAAATGATCACTTCGTCGTCCGTTGATGAGCACAGTTTCCGCAAACTCCTGAGCCGCAACATCGGATTGCCCTTGGGTGTGGGTGCGCTCAGCGTGGTGTTTTTCGTCTCCCTGATCACGTACCTGATGTCGACCATCCAGTGGGTGGAACATACCGACCGGGTGATCAACAACGCCAACGAAGCGGTCAAGCTGACCGTCGACCTGGAAACCGGCATGCGTGGCTACCTGCTGACCGGCGACGAGCATTTTCTCGACCCTTACGAAACGGCCAGGCCGCGTATCGTGGTCGCCCTGAAAACCTTGCAGGAACTGACTGCCGACAACCCGGTCCAGGTCGACCGGCTGCGCCGCCTGCAAGCCATGCAGGAGGAATGGAACACCTACGCCCAGACCATGATCGAGCTGGCGCGCAGCAGCGGCGACTACCGTTCTGCGGTGCGCGCCGGTCGCGGCAAGCGCCTGACCGACGAGATCCGCAAGCAGTACGAAGACGTCATCGAGATGGAGCAGCAGTTGCGCACCTCGCGCAATGAACAAGTGCGGCGCACCACACTCTGGAGCATCTCGTTGTATGTCTTGTTCGTGGCGGGCATCAGCGCTTTGCTGGCCTACATCGGGCGCCGCGACTTGCTCAACCTCTCGCGCAACTACAGCGCCAACCTGGCGACCCAACACAGCAGCGCCCGGCGCCTGGAGCAACAGGCCTGGTTACGCAACGGCCAGACCGAACTGGCGGAGCAGATGCTGGGCCAACTGTCGCTGAGCCTGCTGGGGCGCAATATCCTGCAGTTTTGTGCGCAGTACCTGGGCAGTGCAGTCGCGGCGGCTTACGTCAAGGAAGATCATGGCGGCCTCACTCGGGTGGCGGCCTATGGCTTTTCCCGCGAACAGGCCGCCGTGGACCAGCAGATCTACAACGGCGAGGGCATCGCCGGCCAGGCCGTGCAGCAAGGCCGCCTGATTCGCCTGGACGAGGTGCCGGCAGACTATTTCAAAGTCAGCTCCGGGCTGGGGGACGGGGTGCCGCGCAGCGTGCTGGTGGTGCCTACCAGCGATGACGGCCAGGTCAATGGGGTGATCGAACTGGGTTTCCTGCGGGCCCTGGACGAGCGTGACATCGAATTGCTCGAATTGATCGCCGGCAACATCGGCACCTCGATCGAAGCGGCCCGTTATCGCCAGCGCTTGCAGGAGGTGTTGGCCGAAACCCAGCAGCTCAACGAAGAGCTGCAAGTCCAACAGGAAGAACTCAAGACCGCCAACGAAGAACTGGAAGAACAGTCGCGGATTCTCAAGGAGTCCCAGGCCCACCTGGAAACCCAGCAGGTAGAACTGGAACAGACCAACGAGCAACTTGCCGAACAGGCGCAAATCCTGGCCGAGCAGCGCGACGCCATGGACCTGAAAAACACCGAACTCAATCAGGCCCAGGTCCAGCTCGAGGACCGCGCCCAGGAACTGCAGCGTTCCAGCAAGTACAAGTCCGAGTTCCTGGCCAACATGTCCCACGAATTGCGTACCCCGCTCAACAGTTCGTTGATCCTCGCCAAGTTGCTGGCCGAAAACCCCCAGGCCAACCTCAGTGCCGAACAGGTCAAGTTCGCCGAGTCGATCTACTCGGCTGGGAACGACCTGCTGAACCTGATCAACGACATCCTCGATATTTCCAAGGTCGAGGCCGGCAAGCTCGAGGTGCGTCCGGAGCACACCAGTGTCGCGCGCCTGGTGGACGGCCTGCGCGGCATGTTCGAACCGCTGGCGGCCGACAAGCACCTGGCGTTCCACGTCCACCTGGACTCGACGGCACCGGCGCTGCTGTTTACCGACCGCCAGCGGGTGGAGCAGGTACTGAAAAACCTGTTGTCAAACGCAATCAAGTTCACCGAGCAGGGCGAAGTCAGCCTGAATGTCAGTGCACAGACAGGGGGTGGGATTTGCTTTGCGGTGCGCGACTCGGGGATCGGCATTGCCGGCGATCAGCACGCCAGTATTTTCGAGGCCTTCCGCCAGGCCGACGGCACCACCAACCGGCGTTACGGTGGGGCCGGTCTGGGGCTGTCGATTTCCCGCGACCTGGCCGCATTGCTCGGCGGTTCGATCACCGTCAGCAGCGAGCCGGGGCAGGGCAGCCTGTTTACCTTGCTGCTGCCCCAGCAGTACGTCGAACGTGACGAGGACAGCGTCGCGCCGCCGCCAGCGGCACCGGTGGCCTTTGTCCCGGCGGCCCCGGTGGCACGCCCGGCCGCCATCGTCGAACCGCAGATCCCGCGCTTTGCCGATGACCGCGCCCATGCGCCGTTCAGCACCCGCTGCATCCTGGTGGTGGAGGACGAGGTCAACTTCGCGCATATCCTCTACGACCTGGCGCATGAACTGGGTTATCAGTGCCTGGTGGCCCATGGTGCCGACGAAGGTTACGACCTGGCCAGTGAGTTCCTGCCTGACGCAATCCTGCTGGACATGCGCCTGCCGGACCATTCCGGGCTGACCGTGCTGCAGCGTCTCAAGGAGCACGCCGAGACCCGGCACATCCCGGTGCATGTGATTTCCGTCGAAGACCGGGTCGAGGCGGCGATGCACATGGGCGCCGTGGGCTATGCGGTCAAGCCGACCACCCGCGAGGAACTCAAGGACGTGTTCGCCCGCCTGGAGGCCAAGCTGACGCAGAAGGTCAAGCGGGTGTTGCTGGTGGAGGACGACGACCTGCAGCGCGACAGCATCGCCCGGCTGATTGGCGACGAAGACATTGAAATCACCGCCGTAGGCCTGGCCCAGGAGGCGCTGGAGCTGCTGCGCAACACTGTCTATGACTGCATGATCATCGACCTCAAGCTGCCCGACATGCTCGGCAATGACCTGCTCAAGTGCATGTCCACCGAAGACATCTGCTCGTTCCCGCCCGTGATCGTCTACACCGGGCGCAACCTGACCCGCGATGAAGAGGCAGAGCTGCGCAAGTACTCACGCTCGATCATCATCAAGGGCGCGCGCTCGCCCGAGCGCTTGCTGGATGAAGTGACATTGTTTCTGCACAAAGTCGAATCCCGGTTGTCCCATGAGCGGCAAACGATGCTCAAGACCGCGCGCAGTCGCGACAAGGTCTTCGAAGGGCGCAAGGTGCTGTTGGTGGATGACGATGTGCGCAACATCTTCGCCCTGACCAGCGCCCTGGAGCACAAAGGCGCAATCGTGGTCATTGGCCGCAATGGCCGTGAGGCGATCGACAAACTCAATGAAGTCGAGGACATCGACCTGGTGCTGATGGACGTGATGATGCCGGAAATGGACGGCTTCCAGGCCACCGTCGAGATCCGCAAGGATCCGCGCTGGCGCAAGCTGCCGATCATCGCCGTCACGGCCAAGGCCATGAAGGACGATCAGGAGCGCTGCCTGCAGGCGGGCGCCAACGATTACCTGGCCAAGCCCATCGACCTGGATCGCCTGTTCTCGCTGATTCGTGTGTGGTTACCGAAGATGGAAAGAATGTAGTGGAGCGTAATACCGAAATCGAACTGCGGCTGTTGATCGAAGCGATCTACCTCAAGTACAGCTACGATTTTCGTGACTACTCGGGCGCCTCGATCAAGCGCCGGGTCAATCATGCCCTGCACCAGTTCGAATGCAAGACCATTTCGGCGTTGCAGGAGCGCGTCCTGCACGATCCGGCGGCGTTCATGCAGTTGCTGCAGCTACTGACCATTCCGGTCAGCGAGATGTTTCGCGACCCGACCCACTTCCTGGCGATTCGCCAGGAAGTGGTGCCGCTGCTGCGCACCTATCCGTCGATCAAGATCTGGATTGCCGGCTGCAGCACGGGCGAGGAGGTCTACTCGATGGCGATCCTGCTGCGCGAAGAGGGCCTGCTGGAGCGCACGATCATCTACGCCACTGACATCAATCCGCGCTCCCTGGAAAAGGCCAAGCAGGGGATCTTTTCCCTGGAGAACATCCGCGCCTATACCCGCAACTACCAGGAGGCCGGTGGCCAGAGTTCGTTCGCCGACTACTACACCGCGGCCTACGACCATGCGATTTTCGACAAGAGCCTGCGGGACAACGTGACCTTTGCCGATCACAGCCTGGCGACCGATAGCGTATTCTCAGAAACTCAATTAATTTCATGTCGTAATGTATTGATTTACTTCAATAAAAATCTTCAGAATCGTGCCTTCGGATTGTTTCATGAGTCGCTCTGTCACCGCGGTTTCCTGGTGCTGGGCAGCAAGGAGACCCCCGACTTCTCGAGTTACGCCAAGCAGTTCGAGCCCTTGGTCAAACAAGAACGGATCTACCGTAAAACATGAACAGCGACGTGTTGGATACGGCCCCAGCCTCGCGGATCGAGGCTATCGTCATCGGCGCTTCGGCCGGTGGTGTGGAGGCGTTGCTGAATATTTTCGGCAGCCTGGAGCCGGGTTTCGCCTTGCCGATCATTGTCGTCCTGCACCTGCCGGAGCAACGGCGCAGCCAGTTGGTGGAGGTCATTGCGCGGCGGGTGGCAATGCCGGTGGTCGAGGCGCCCGACAAGGCCGTGATCGAGGCCGGCACCCTGTACCTGGCAGCACCCGGTTATCACCTGTCGGTGGAGCAGGACCGCAGCCTGTCGTTGAGCCTGGAGGCGCGCCTGCACTATTCGCGGCCAGCGATTGACTACCTGTTCGAATCCGCCGCCGACGCCTACGGCCCGGCACTGCTGGCGGTGCTGTTGACCGGCGCCAACCAGGATGGTGCGCGGGGCCTGGCACAGGTCAAGCGCCTGGGCGGGTTGACCGTGGTCCAGGACCCGGATGAAGCCCAGGTGGCGACCATGCCCGAAGCGGCACTGGCCCAGCAGCAACCCGATTACATTCTCCCTTTGCGCGGCATCGGCCGTCTGCTTGTCGAGCTGGAACGAACCTCATGCTAAGTACTATCCAGGCCAAATTGCTGATCGTCGACGATCTGCCGGAGAACCTGCTGGCCCTCGAGGCGCTGATCAAGCGCGAAGACTGCGCGGTGTACAAGGCGCTGTCTGCCGACGAAGCGCTGTCGTTGCTGCTGCAGCACGAGTTCGCCCTGGCCATTCTCGACGTGCAGATGCCGGGCATGAACGGCTTCGAGCTGGCGGAACTGATGCGCGGCACGGAAAAGACCAAGAACATTCCCATCGTGTTTGTCAGCGCCGCCGGACGCGAAATGAACTATGCCTTCAAGGGCTACGAAAGCGGCGCGGTGGACTTCCTGCATAAACCCCTGGATCTCCACGCGGTGAAGAGCAAGGTCAACGTCTTCGTCGACCTGTTCCGTCAACGCAAGGCCATGAAGCTGCAGGTCGAAGCCCTGGAGCAAAGCCGCCGCGAGCAGGAAGCCTTGCTCAAGCAGTTGCAGACCACCCAGGGGGAGCTGGAGCAGGCGGTGCGCATGCGCGACGACTTCATGTCGATCGTGGCCCATGAGTTGCGCACGCCGTTGAACGGGCTGATCCTGGAAACCCAATTGCGCAAGATGCACCTGGCCCGCGACAACGCACACGCCTTTACCCTGGACAAGATGCACGCGATGGTCGATCGCGATGAGCGGCAGATCAAGAGCCTGATCCGCCTGATCGAAGACATGCTCGACGTGTCGCGGATTCGCACCGGCAAGCTGTCCATTCGGCCCAACCGCTTCGACCTGACACAACTGGTGGCTAACCTGCTGCACAACTTTGCGCCGCAGGTCGAGGCTGCCGAGTGCTCCATCAGCTTTGTGGCCGAGCATCCGGTAGAGGGGCACTGGGACGAGTTCCGCATCGAACAGGTGATTTCCAATCTGTTGACCAACGCCCTGCGGTATGGCGGCAGAGGCCTGATCGACGTTCGGGTGTACAGCCAGGAGGGCCAGGCCTGGGTCGAGGTACGCGACCGCGGCATCGGGATCAGCGAAGAAAACCAGCAGCGGATTTTCCAGCAGTTCGAACGGGTTTCGGCGAAAACCGTGGTGGCGGGCCTGGGCCTGGGGCTGTTCATTTCCGAACAGATCGTCGCCGCCCATGGCGGTTCGATCAGTGTCCAGAGCCGGATCAACGAGGGCGCATTGTTCCGGGTTTGCCTGCCGCTGGAGTAAAACGGGCAAAATAAACGCAACCTCTGCACCGGTGCAGGGTCGTAATAGCAGCTATTGACCGAACAAAGGCTTGCCATGAGTGAAGATGCACAAGACGTCGTATTGATCGTCGAAGATGATCCTTCGATCCTGATGGTGCTTGACGCCTATCTGTCGGGCGAGGGCTATCGGGTGTTGCGGGCGGAGAATGGCGAAGAAGCGTTCGCAATTCTGGCCAGCAAACCCCACCTGGACATGATGATCACCGACTTTCGCCTGCCCGGAGGCATTTCCGGGGTGCAGATTGCCGAGCCGGCAGTCAAGCTGCGCCCGGAGCTCAAGGTGATTTTCATCAGCGGCTACCCCCAGGAAATCCGCGAGTCCGGCAGCCCCATCGCGCAAAAAGCGCCGATACTGGGCAAGCCGTTCGACCTCGACGTGCTGCAGGAATTGATGCAGGAAATGCTGTCCTGATTAAACCGTAACCCTGTAGCAGCTGCCGAAGGGTGCGTTGGGTTGCGCAGCGACCCCCACCTTCCCCAATCAAACGAGCGTCCTGCGGCCGCTGACGCAGCCTCGCGGGCTCGGCAGCTGCTACCGGCTTGGTGTCTGATTCAGGCGCGGATCATCTCGCGCACCTTGGCGGTCAGCAGGTCGAAGGTGAAGGGCTTGGTGATCATCTGCATGCCCGGGTCGAGAAAACCGCCGCGCACCGCAGCGTGTTCGGCATAGCCGGTGATGAACAGCACCTTGAGCTCGGGCCGGTATTGCCGGCCGATTTCCGCCAGTTGCCGACCGTTCATGCCAGGCAGGCCGACGTCGCTGATCAGCAGGTCGATACGTTGCTCGGAATTGAGGATCGGCACTGCGCTGTCGGCATTTGCGGCTTCGACGAAGGCATAACCCAACTCGCTCAATACCGCGCTGACCAGCACCCGCACCGCGGGATCATCCTCGACGATCAACACGGTTTCCCCGGCCTTGGCCGCCAGTGCGTGGGGAACCTGGGGCGGCTGACTGTGGGTGAGGTCGCCGCGAAAGCGTGGCAAGTACAGGTTCACCGTGGTCCCGCTGCCCACTGCACTCTGGATGGTCACGTGGCCGCGGGACTGCTTGCTGAAGCCATAGATCATCGACAGCCCCAGGCCCGTGCCCTGACCGATCGGCTTGGTGGTAAAGAACGGGTCGAAGGCCCGGCTGACGGTGGCCTGGGGCATGCCGCAGCCACTGTCGATCACGCTCAGGACCACATAGTCGCCGGCCTGCAGGTTGCCATGGGCCTGGGCGAACTCGGCGTCCAAGTGCTGATTGAAGGTCTTGACCGCCAGGGTGCCGCCGTCGGGCATGGCGTCACGCGCATTGAGGACCAGGTTGAGCAGGGCGCTTTCCAGCTGGTTGGGGTCGGCCTCGGCCACCCACAGCGGATCCTGCAGTTGCATGTTCAACTGAATGCTTTCATTGATGCTGCGCTGCAGCAGTTCGTCCATCGAGCGCACCAGGGCATTCATCTCCACCGGTTTGGAATCCAGCGACTGGCGCCTGGAAAACGCCAGCAGGCGATGGGTCAGGCCGGCGGCGCGGTTGGCGGAAGTCACGCCCAGGTCGATCAGCCCGTCCAGATCCTCGGTGCAACCGCGGGCCAGGCGCCGGCGCAGCAGCTCCAGGCTGCCGATGATGCCGGTCAGCATGTTGTTGAAGTCATGGGCGATGCCGCCTGTGAGTTGGCCCACCGCTTCCATTTTCTGCGATTGACGCAGGGCCTCTTCATTGTGTCGCAGCTCGGTGGTGCGTTCCTCGACCTGCTGCTCGAGGGTTTCCAGGGTGTTTTTCAGGCGCAGCTCGCTCTGGTACAGGTCCACCAGGCGGTCGCGGGCTTCATACTGCCGGCGACGCCCGCGCAGCGCGGTGGAGATCAGGCTGATCAGGGTCACCGGGTGAAACGGTCGTTCGAGGAAGGTCACGTTGCCCAACTGGGCACCGAAGCGCGCCGCCGGGTTCTGTTCGGCGCCACCATGATGGGTCAGCAGCACGATCGGCAAGTCCGACCAGGCCGGTTGCTGCTCAATGAACCGCAGCAAAGGCTCAAGGTCCTCACCCAGCAAAGCCTCGGAGGCGATCAGCAGCAGACCCGCGCCGTGCTCCAGTTGCTGGCACAGCGCGTCCAGCCCCCGGGTGATCACGCCGTCGTAACCGGCCTCGTTGAGCAGGGCCAGGGCAATCTGGCTGTCGCGTCCCAGGGGCGCGAGAATCAGTGCGCGCTCGGACACCGCCTTGAGCGCGGTCAATGGATGTCGTCCGCGAGCAGCGGAGTGTTGGCGCCCAGGTAGGTCGGTACACCGCGCAATACGCCCTGGAAGGCGTCCAAGGGGTCACCGATGGTCATGCCCGTGCTGCCGATACGGTATTCGCGAATGGTCGATTCATGGCTGCCTGTGCGTTTCTTGATGATCGAGATGGCCCGACGCACTTTGCCCAGGGCCTCGAAGTAACGCAGCAGAATCACGGTGTCGGCCAGGTAGGTAATGTCCACCGGGGTTTGCATGTCACCCACCAGCCCGTGTTGGGCCACGGTCATGAAGGTCGCGGCGCCCTGGCGATTGAGGTACAGCAGCAGCTCGTGCATGTGCAGCACCAGGGCGTTTTCCTCGGGCATGGCAGCCTGGTAACCGTTGATGCTGTCGATCACCACCGTCTTGATCCCGCGGTCGTCGACGCATCGGCGTACCCGGTGCGAGAACTCGCCCGGGGACAGCTCGGCGGCGTCCACCTGTTCGATCAGCAGGTTGCCCGTGCCTTGCAGCGCCTGCAGGTCGATGCCCATGTTCTTCATGCGCTCGAACAACAGGCCCAATTCTTCATCGAAGATAAACAGCGCGGCCTTTTCGCCCCGGGCCACGGCTGCGGCAGCGAAGATCATGGAGATCAGCGATTTGCCCGTACCGGCCGGACCCAGGATCAGGGTACTGGAACCGGTCTCGATACCCCCCCCCGAGCAGGGCGTCCATTTCCTTGATGCCGCTGGTCAACTGCTGGCGGGTATAACGCCCGCGATGTTCGGCGGCCACCAGGCGAGGGAACACGTGCACGCCATCGGCCATGATGGTGAAGTCATGAAAGCCACCGCGATACTTCTGGCCCCGGTACTTCACCACC
Organism: Pseudomonas sp. RA_35y_Pfl2_P32; assembly: GCF_963970735.1. Lineage (NCBI taxonomy): Bacteria > Pseudomonadati > Pseudomonadota > Gammaproteobacteria > Pseudomonadales > Pseudomonadaceae > Pseudomonas > Pseudomonas sp. RA_35y_Pfl2_P32. The sequence goes on along the minus strand of NZ_CAXAQF010000024.1, from coordinate 29,075 downwards.
CGGATGCGCCGGCGTTCGGCGCCGTAGTTGGGGGTCAGCTCCTCCAGGCGAATCACCCCGTGGGCCACGCTGTGCACGGTTTTGTCGAGGGCTTCGGTGGTCAGGTCGTCGAGCAGCAGCACCGTGGCGTCGTAGCGCACGAAGTAGTGCTTGATCGCCAGGATCTGCCGCCGATAGCGCAGCGAACTCTGGGCCAGCAGGCGGATTTCCGAAAGGCTGTCGAGTACCACCCGGGTCGGCTTGACCCGCTCCACCACCTCAAAAATCTGCTTGGTGGCTTCGCCCAGTTCCAGGTCCGAGGAATACAGCAGGCTCTGCTGATGTTCGCCATTGAGCAGGCTCTCTGGCGGCGTCAGTTCGAAGATGTGGATGTTCTCATCCAGCGCCCAGCCGTGGGATTGGGCACCCTGGCGCAATTCGCGCTCGGTTTCCGACAGGGTGATGTACAGCGAGCGTTCACCCGCGCCGGCCCCGGCCATCAAAAAATGCAGGGCCACTGTGGTCTTGCCCGTGCCGGGTTCTCCTTCCAGCAAAAACACATGGCTGCGGGACAGTCCACCGGCGAGGATGTCATCCAGGCCTTCAATGCCGGTGGCGGCTTTTACGCTGTTCAACTCGTTGGATGTAGACAAAAAATGCCCTCTCATGACTAGGGAAGCGAGGCAGCCGCCGATACTGGCCAAATGGCTACCTACTTACTGGACCCCAGGAAGAGACCAACGGTTCAACAGAACTTGATCACAGACCTTGCTGCAGCGCCGGATCGTCCGGGTTCATCTGCTCCAGTTGCGCCAGCAGGACCTGGACATTCTGCAACTGGCCGCCTTCCTTCCAGTAGTTGATCAGCAGCACCCGCGCCTTGCGATCGGCCGGGTGGCGCTGGACGATCTCCTGCAACTGCTTTTGCGCCGCTTCCAGCTCGTGCTCGCTGTGCAGGGTGGTCGCCAGGTCGTAGCGGTAGAGCTTGTTGTCCGGCTCCAGCTCCACCGCCCTGGACAACCCCAGCAGGGCAAACTCGCTCTGCCCGTGGTGCAACAGCCACAAACCCAGGGCATGTTGCAGGTACGCCGAGTCGGGCTGGGCCTTGAGCTGGCGGGCCAGCAGTTGCTGGGCCGCGTCGCTCTGGCCCTGTTTGTCCAGCACCTCGATCTGCATCACCAGCGCGGGCAGGTTGCCCGGGTCCAGCGCCAGGGATTGCTCCAGGGCCCGTTGCGCCTGCTTGAGCTCGGCGTTGTGCAGGTGCAGGCGCGCCAGTTGGTAGTGGGTGTGGGCGCTGGCCGGCTGGCTTTGCAGTGCCTGCTCATATTCATCGATGACGTGCTGCAGCGGACCGAAGTACAGGCCCAGGTCATCGGGCGACAGGCCGAGCAACGCCTCGGCGGCGGCAAATCGCACGGCTTGCTCGCTGTCCTCCAGCAATGGCCCGAGCAACAGGCTGCGCTGGCCGCTGGGGAGCAACCCGACGATGCTCTCGATTGCCGCTTCGCGCACCGCCACCGAAGGGTGGTGCAGGTCGGCATCGGCCAGTTTCAGGGCCTGGGGGCTGGGGTAGTTGGGCAGTTCGGCATGCAGCCACAGGCGGCGCTTGTCGGAGATATCAGGACGGGCCAGTTGCTGGTAGAGCACGCGCGCCGCACCGGGCTTGCCATTGCGTGCCTGGTCCAGGGCTTCGCTGTAGCCGCGCTTGATCGCCTCCGGCACTTGCGGCGTGACACTGCGCAGGGACAGCCAAACGATGGCGATGGCAACAGCCACCAGCAGGCTGATGATCAGGTAGCGACGAGGCTTGGACATGCAGGGATCCGGAAGCTGACAACGAGTGCAGGGTTGCCAGCTTCGGTCAGCGCAGGCCCGGAGTCAAACCCGCGGCTAGTTTAAAACGTAGTCGACCGGCTCCAGGGCCGGGGGCAGATCATCGTGCCCCAGGGCGGCCAGGACCTCGCGCTCGATCAGGCGCAGCAGGGCATTGCACGGCAGATCGTTCTCGTCGAAGCCGAACGGGTCTTCGAGGTCGTCGCCGATTTCGTCCAGGCCAAAAAAGGTGTAGCTGACGATGGCCGTGAACACCGGCGTCAGCCAGCCCAGCGGTTCGGCCATGGCGAAGGGCAGGAGGATGCAGAACAAGTAGATGGTGCGATGCAGCAACAGGGTATAGGGGAAGGGCAGGGGCGTGCTTTTGATCCGCTCGCAGGCGGCCTGCACCTGGCTCAGGCTGACCAGTCGGGTTTCCAGTTGGGTGTAGCGCCATTCGCTGATCCGCCCCAGTTCGGCCAGGCGCGAGCAACGGGCGCCGACGTGTTGCAGCAGGCGGTCACTGAGGTTCGGATGGCCCAGGTCGGCCTCGACAGCAGCCCATGGCCTGATGGCCGCAGCCTCATCTTCGACCCGCAGCCGGGCAATCAGGCCATGGGCAAAGCCACACAGCTCACGCAGCAGCGGTTCGCGTTCGCCCGGGTCCTTGAGCACCTGGGTTTCGCGGATCAGCGAGCGCAACTCGATGATCAACTGGCCCAATTGCTTGCGGCCTTCCCACCACCGGTCATAACAGGCGTTGTTGCGAAAGCTCATGAAAATCGACAGTGACAGCCCCAGCAGGGTGAACGGTGTGGCATTGACCTTGGAGAAGTACGCCGGGTGCAAGGTTTCCACCAGCACAATGACCGATGCCAGCAACGTCACCAGCAGGCTGCGCAAGGCGATGCGCTTGGCAATCGAACCCTTGAGGGAGAACAGGATGCCGATCAGGTTGGGTTTGGGGCGGACAATCATCAGTGGGGTCTTCAGCCGTTCTGGTGCTGTGGCAGCGGTTGAAGGCTAGAGGTCGGGGGGCCGCTTGTCCAATTGCTCTGGCTGACGGGGTGATCGATGGGGTCTATGGTTATGGGGTAACTGATCGATCAGGCTCCCCAAAACCTCCGTGGGAGCGGGCCGGGCGGCGCTCCGCTTGCCCGCGATGACGCCGGTCCATCGAACATCAATGGTGCCTGACAGTAAGCATCTGGCGAACTCACCTTCCGAACTCCAGCATTAAAGGCGATGGTGTCCGCGTATTTTCAAGCGGACGCGATGACTGGATGTTGGCCCAGCGCGACAATCAGGTTGAGAACCAGATACGGCCTTGGGCGCTCGGACGCTCGAATTGGCTGTTCGCCGGGTCGTTGCGCAGCGGTAATCAGGCGGCTGCCGACACAGCGGGCCAGTGAGATCGGGCAATTGCTACCGCATCAATGGATGCTGACCTGATGGATAATGAATCGCCCCGAAGCAGAAGCTTAGGAGCAATTCAAGATTAACGCCCTAGCCGGGCAGGCTCAGGTTTAGCAAGGGGAAGGGGCGGCCTTCGCCATCCAGCGGGGAACGACCTGTTTGAACGAAGCCGTAATGTAAGTAGAACCCTACTGCTTCGGGGTTCTGCTCATTCACGTCAACACTCATCTGATTGCGCGAGCTGCGGGCATGATCCAACAGCGCGCGGCCAATACCTTTCCCTCGCAGGTCTGGCTCGATGAAGAGCATCTCTACGTGGTTTTCATTGAGTCCGATAAAGCCTATCGGGTAGTCCTCGGCATTTACCGCAACCCATAATTCAACAGCGGGTAGGTAGATATCGCGGAGCTGAGGAAGCAATGCCTCAATATCGGACTCTTGCAGGAAGTGATGAGTGGCGCGAACAGAGCGCAGCCAAATGTTGAGCAGTTGCGGATGGTCGGCATTAGTCGCCTGACGAATGATCATAGAATCATCCTTTACGCTGGATATCGGAAATGAGGCGCGCTAGTAGATAGCGACCGTATAAGTGTCGGCAACTTGTATGACCGCTTCGCGAGTTAACGCCTGGGCGGTTCACGGCAGAGGTAGCCGGAAAGGAGGGAGGGAGGACGATACTGATAGGTTTTCGGAGGGTCAATAAAAAATAACGGATGGAATAGTGGAAGCATACCTGATCAAGCGACGGTGTTAGGAAGGTGTGTTGCCCGGACGGTTACGCCTGACACACCGCCATCGCGGGCAAGCGGAGCGCCGCCCGGCCCGCTTCCAGCCATCCCCAGGCCAAAAAAAGCCCCGCGACCGAATGAGACGCGGGGCTAAAAATTGGTTGGTTGCGGCCAACCAAAGGAGCACGTTTAAGCTTAGTTGCTGGCGACGGTTTGTGGTTGCCAACCGCCACCCAGGGCTTTGTAAATCGCGACGATGCCACGGTACAGGTCGACTTCGGCCTGGGCCTGGGCGTCTTCGGCGGCCAGGCGCTCGCGTTGGGCGTCCAGTAGCACCAGGAAATCGACCGTGCCTTCGCGGTAGCGAATCTCTGCAAGGTCAGCGGCGGCCCGGCTCGATTCGCTCTGGCGAATCAGCGAAATCAGGCGCTGCTGGCGTTTGCCGTAGTCAGAGAAGGCGTTTTCCGACTCTTCCAACGCCAGCAACACTTGCTGCTCGTAGCTGGCCAGGGCGCCGTCGGCGTCGGCATCGGCGGCCCGCAAACGCGCGCGCACGCTGCCCAGGTCAAAGGCCGCCCAGGTAATGCTGGGGCCCAGCGCCCAGGCATTGGCGGCCGATGAACCGATCTGCGAGCCGCGCCCGGCGGTAAAGCCCAGGAAACCACTGAGGCTGACCCGCGGGAACAGGTCGGCCTTGGCCACACCGATACGCGCGGTGGCGGCCGCCAGCTTGCGTTCGGCGCTCTGGATGTCCGGCCGGCGTTGCAACAGCTCACCCGGATCGCCAATCGGCAAGGTCTTGGTTATGGCCGGCAGGCTGGCCGGGCTGAGGTCGACGCTGAGTGTGTCCGGGCGCTCGCCGAGCAAGGTGGCGATGCGGTTGCGCTGGCGGATCTGCACTTCCTGCAATTGCGGCACGCTGGCTTCCACGGACGCGAGGCGGGCATCGGCGCGTACCACGTCCAGCTGATCACCGACACCGGCATCACGCAGAGTCACGGTGATCTTGCTCGACTCCTGCTGGTTCGCCAGGTTGGCCAGGGCGATCTTCTCGCGCAGTTGCGCACCACGTAGCTGACCGTAGGCATCCACCAACTCGGCAATCAGGGTCACTTGCAGTTGGTACAGGTCGGCCGCGGCCACCTGGGTGTCGGCGTCGGCCGCTTCCAGGTTGCGCTGGATACGTCCGAACAGGTCCAGTTCCCAGGCCATGTCCAGGCCCAGGTCATAACGTTCGCTGCTGACCCGGTCGCTGGTCTGGCCAGGGATCTGCCCCTTGGCCAGGTCACTGCTGACGCGGCTGGTCACGACCGGCATGGCGTCGTTGCTGACGTCATCGCGAAACGCTCGGGCGGCCCGCAGGCGGTCAAACGCCACCCGCAGTTCCCGGTTGCCCTGCAGCGAGGTGTTGACCAACTGGTTGAGGATCGGGTCCTCGAATTGCTGCCACCAGATCCCTTCGAAGCGGGCCCGGTCGAAGTTCTTCTGACCCTGGGCGCCATCGGTGGCGGCCGTGATGTTGGCCACCTCCGTCGTTGGAGTCTGGTAGTCCGGGCCGACGGCGCAGGCACTCAGGGCCAGCACCAGCAAGCTCGGCAGGAAGACGTTCAGGCTCATGGTTGTGCCTCCAGTGGCAGGGCCTTGGCCGCTTTGCGGGCTTCGCCGCGCTCGACATAGCGGCGGATCAATACGTAGAACACCGGCGTCAGCAACAGGCCGAAGAAGGTCACCCCCAGCATCCCGGAGAACACCGCCACCCCCATGGCGTGACGCATTTCGGCACCGGCACCGCTGGAGAAGACCAGGGGCACCACGCCCATGATGAAGGCGAAGGAGGTCATCAGGATCGGCCGCAGACGCAGGCGGCAGGCTTCCAGCACCGCACTGAGGGCGTCCATGCCTTCCTCTTGCTTGTCCTTGGCGAACTCGACGATCAGGATCGCGTTCTTGCACGCCAGGCCCACCAGCACGATCAAGCCGATCTGGGTGAAGATGTTGTTGTCACCCCCGGACAGGATCACCCCGGTAATGGCCGACAGCAGGGTCATCGGTACGATCAGGATCACCGCCAGGGGCAGGCTCCAGCTCTCGTACTGCGCCGCCAGCACCAGGAACGCCAGCAGTACACACAGCGGGAACACGAACAGTGCGGTGTTGCCGGACAGAATCTGCTGGTAGGTCAGGTCGGTCCATTCGTAGGTCATGCCGTTGGGCAGTTCTTCCTTGAGCAGTTTCTCGATCGCTTGTTCGGCCTGGCCGGAGCTGTAGCCGGGCGCCGCGGCACCGTTGATTTCAGCGGTGATGAAGCCGTTGTAGTGCATCACACGGTCCGGCCCCGAGGTGTCGCTGACCTTGATGAAGGTCGCCAGTGGGATCATCTCGCCTCTGTTGTTGCGCACTTTCAGCTGGCCGATCTGGTCCGGTTCGAGGCGGAACTGCTGCTCGGCCTGGACGTTGACCTGATAGGTGCGACCGAAGCGGTTGAAGTCGTTGGCATACAGCGAACCCAGGTAGATCTGCAGGGTGTCGAAGATGTCGCTGACGGCCACGCCATGGGTCTTGGCTTTTTCCCGGTCGATGGCGGCATCGACCTGGGGCACGTTCACCGTGTAGCTGGTGAACAGGCCGGCCAGTTCCGGCACGTTGTGGCTCTTGTTGATGATGTTCATGGTTTCTTTGTACAGCTCGTCGTAACCCAGGTTGCCGCGGTCTTCGATCTGCAGGCGGAACCCGCCAATGGTGCCCAGGCCCTGGACCGGCGGCGGTGGGAAGATCGCCATGTAGGCTTCCTGGATGTCGGCGTACTGGCCATTCAAGGCCCCGGCAATCGCCCCGGCGGACTCGCTCGGGTCCTTGCGTTCATCGAAAGGCTTGAGGGTGACGAACACGATCCCGGCGTTGGGGCTGTTGGTGAAGCCGTTGATCGACAGGCCCGGGAAGGCCACCGCGCTTTCCACGCCCGGCTGCTTGAGCGCCATGTCGGACATGCGCTTGATCACTTCCTCGGTGCGATCCAGGCTCGCCGCATCCGGCAACTGGGCGAAGGCCACCAGGTACTGCTTGTCCTGGGCCGGAACAAAGCCGGTCGGGGTGTTGGAGAAACCGAAGAAGGTCAGCACCATCAGCCCGGCGTACAGCAGCAGGGCAATCCCGCTGCTGCGGATGACCCGGGTCACAGTGCCGACATACCCATGGCTGGCGCGGTCGAAGAAGCGGTTGAACGGACGGAACAACCAGCCACCGAACAGCGTGTCCAGGACCCGTGAGAAGCGGTCCTTCGGCGCGTCATGACTCTTGAGCAGCACCGCGGCCAGGGCCGGCGACAAGGTCAGCGAGTTGAAGGCCGAGATCACGGTGGAGATGGCAATGGTCAGGGCGAACTGTTTATAGAACTGCCCGGTCAAGCCAGAGATGAACGCGGCCGGGATAAACACCGCGCACAGCACCAGTGCCGTGGCAATGATCGGGCCAGTCACTTCGCGCATGGCGCGCTTGGTGGCTTCCACCGGTGTCAGCCCCAGGCCGATGTTACGTTCGACGTTTTCCACCACCACGATGGCGTCGTCGACCACGATGCCGATGGCCAGTACCAGGCCGAACAGCGACAGCGCGTTGAGGGAGAAGCCAAACAGGTGCATCACGGCAAACGTACCGATCAACGAGACCGGTACCGCCACCAGGGGAATGATCGAGGCGCGCCAGGTCTGCAGGAACAGGATCACCACCAGCACCACCAGGATCAGCGCTTCGAACAGGGTGTGTACCACCGCTTCGATGGAACCACGGACGAAGATCGTCGGGTCATAGACGATGCTGAAGTCCATGCCCTCAGGGAAGTTCTTCTTCAGCTCCGCCATTTTCTCGCGAACCTGGTTGGAGATTTCGATGGCGTTGGAGCCCGGACGCTGGAAGATCGGAATCGCCACCGCCGGATCGTTGTTCAGCAGCGAGCGCAGGGCGTATTGGCTGGAACCCAGCTCGACCCGGGCGATGTCCTTGAGACGGGTGATTTCACCATCGTCGCCGGCGCGAATGATGATGTTCTCGAACTCTTCCTCAGAGACCAGACGCCCCTGGGTGTTGACCGAGAGCTGGAACGCAGTGGCACTCGGCGCGGGCGGCGCGCCCAGGGCACCGGCGGCGACCTGGCGGTTCTGTTCGCGAATGGCGGTGACCACGTCGGTGGCGGTCAGGTTGCGCGAGGCGGTCTTGTTCGGATCGAGCCAGACCCGCAGCGAGTAATCGCCCATGCCGAACAGTTGCACGTCACCGACACCGCCCAGGCGCGCCAGCTCATCCTTGATGTTGAGCAGGGCGTAGTTGGACAGGTAGAGCATGTCGTAGCGTTTGTCCGGGGAGGTCAAGTGCACGACCATGGTCAGGTCGGGCGAGGCCTTGTCCACCGTGATGCCGATCCGGGTCACTTCTTCCGGCAGCTTGGGCTCGGTACGGGTGACGCGGTTTTGCACCTGCACCTGGGCGTTATCCAGGTCGGTGCCCAGGGCGAAGGTGATGGTCAGGGTGATCTTGCCGTCGGCGGTGGACTGCGAGGACATGTACAGCATGTTCTCGACGCCAGTGATGGCTTGCTCCAGGGGCGCGGCGACGGTTTCGCCGATGACCTTGGGGTTGGCGCCGGGGAAGTTGGCGCGCACCACCACGGTCGGCGGTACCACTTCCGGGTATTCGCTGATCGGCAACTGGAACAGCGAGATGCTGCCGGCGATCAGGATCAGCAGCGACAGCACGGCGGCGAAAATCGGCCGTGAAATGAAGAACTGGGAAAAATTCATTGGAGTCTGTGTCCCTTAACCGCGTGGAGTCGCAGCGGCGAGCTTGACCGCCGTACCCGGCGCAACCTTGGCAGGCGCGACTTGGGGCAGGTTGCTGGCTTCAAGCGCCTGGCGTTGTTGGGCGAGGGCGGCGAGGGTTTCCTGGCTGGCCATCTGCACCACTTCAGGGGTGACCGGCGAGCCTGGGCGTACCCGTTGCAACCCCTTGACGATGATCGTGTCGTCCTTGTTCAGGCCACTGCGCACGATGCGCAAGCCTTCGATCTTCGGACCCAGTTCGACGGCGCGGTACACCGACTTGTCGCCATCCATCACCAGCACGAATTTCTTGCCCAGGTCGGTGCCCACCGCTTCGTCGGTGATCAGCACCGCCGAATAGGTACCGCTGCCCACCAGCTTCAGGCGTGCGTAAAGGCCGGGGGTGTATTCGCCCTTGCTGTTGTCGAACACCGCACGACCGCGAATGGTGCCGGTCTTGGGGTTGACCTGGTTGTCCATGAAGTTCATCTGGCCCTGGTGCGGGTTGCCGTCTTCGTTGGACAGGCCCAGGTACACCGGGGTGCTCTGGCCGCGCTGGCCCTGGCGAGCAAGCTGGCTGTACTTGAGGAACACCCGCTCATCGGCGTCGAAGTAGGCGTAGACCTTGTCGGTGGAAACCACGCTGGTCAGCGGCGTGACATCGGCGGTCACCAGGTTGCCGGCGGTGATTTCGGCGCGGCTGACGCGGCCACTGATGGGGGCGGTGACGCGGGTGAAGCTCAGGTTCAGCCGGGCCAGGTCCAGTTGCGCCTGGATCGCGCCCACGGCGGCCCGGGCTTCCTGGGCGGCGCTGGTGCGCGAGTCGGCGAGTTCCGCGGAGATCGCGTTGCTGGTGCGCAGGCGTTCGCCGCGCTGGGCTTCGTTTTCGCTGCGGGTGGCATTGGCGCGGCCTTGGGCAACCAGGGCTTCGAGGCGGCGGACCTCAGCCTGGAACGGGCGCGGATCGATCTGGAACAGCAGGTCGCCCTTTTTCACCAGGGCGCCTTCGGTGAAGGCCACTTGGTCGATCTGGCCGGACACCCGCGGGCGGATCTCCACGGTTTCCGGCGCTTCCAGGCGCCCGGTGAACTCGTCCCACTCATTGACCGGTTGTTCCAGCACCTTGGCCACGCTGACTTTGGCGGCGGGCATGGCGGCGGCCGAGTCCGGTGTCTTGCCGCAGGCGCTCATCACCAGCACGGCCAGGGCGGCCAGGGGCAAGCGCAAATGTTTGAGAGACTGTTCCATGGATAGATCCGCCAATGTATTGAGATGGGCGGATGATGCTCGGCGAGGCTCTATCTCACGAATCGAATGAAGCAAAGGTAACTATCATTCGGAATGATATAAGCCTCGGGACAGCCCTCTAGCCTAAGGCTTTTGCGAACAAGTCCTTGAAGGTGCTGAGCCGAGATGGATCGGGTCGTGTTGTCACTTGCCTATGGCAAGTAACTCATTCAATGCCTGCTTGAAGCTGACCAGCAGCGCGTGCATGCAATCGTCAGGAATGGCGTCACGATAGTAGGAAAGACTACCGATCAATCCGCTTTCGGTACGTAGTGTGTTAAGCGAAACATCAGTCTTAATTCCGCTGGATGGAACCGCGATACCGTGGAGCTGTGATGCGCCTAATTCGCGCTGCCGTGAGGGATAGTTGTGGTGGTTGTACCAGTAAGGAAATCGGGAGCCGTAAGCGATAGAGCGGGGCGAGCAGTTGGCCTCAAAAACAGGTGGTGGCAGCATGGCATGGCGATAGGCATCCAACACACAACGATTGACCTGCGCGAGCAGCCGCTGAGAAGGTGACCATTCGCAAACCCGGGGTCGAATCAACATGGGTTGAACAAAATACCCCACCACCGGTTCCAGGGCCGCGTCGGTCCGGTTGGCTACAGGAGAGCGTACATAGAGGTCGATCGTGTCCGTGTTTCTGGCGAGAGAAACCAAGAACGCCGTGAGAATAACGGTATAAAGGCTGAAGCCTGTTCGGCTGCACAATTGCGCGATTGCGGGGTATTGCGCATCCAGGTTGAGCGGTAGAACCGCACAGCGATAGGTAAATTGCTGAGGCCGCTCAATAGCGCCGCGCAACGGAAAGGGTTCAGGCAGTTGCTTCAGTGTCTCTTGCCAAAAAGCGCTATGTGTATCCAGCAGGTTTTCAGCCAAACGTTGCTGTTGGGCATCAGTAAATTCAGCGTATTGCATGTAATGTTTGGCTTCGTCAGGCACGCCGGTAGCGAGTAACGACTGATAGTGCGCGCAAAGCTGGTCCATCAGTACCGCAGCTGACCAGCCATCAAATGCAATGTGATGGGCAGTGATGATCAGCACGTCATCTGTCCCTTGGCATTCAACGTAGGTTGCCCGAATCAACGGTGCATGTCTCAGGTCAAAAGCGCGCAATGATTCTTCAACGATCAGATCGGCCACGGTTTGGCTGATGTCGCTTTGAAGCGCCAGTTGTATCGGGTGAAAAGGCAATGGGAGCTCATCAAGGGCGTGTTGTGATCGACGCCACTGGCCGTGTGAGTTGAGTTCGAAGCTGCAACGTAACGCCGGTTGCTGTTCAAGTACGGCGCCGAATGCTTCGCGAACCCTGGTGACTGAACACTCGCCTCGAATGTAAAACGCCATCACCACATTTTCCAGATAGCCTGGGGTTTCGGGGGGCTTTTCAAGGATCTCGCGTTGCGCCAGTCCGGGTGTATCTTCACCTTCGCGCTTGCGCCAGGCATGGGCGTCCCGCAATAGGCTGTTTTCACCATCCTGGCGTGCGCTGCGGTTGAGCAACACCGCCTGCTGAGCCAGTATCGGATGGTCGAAAATATCGTTGGGGGTCAGGTCAACATTGAAGAGGTTGGAAATCCTGCCAAGCAGCATCATCACCGAAAGGGAAGTCGCGCCGCATTCAAAAAAATGGCTGTCGGCCGAAATCGTCTGGTGGCTGAGGATTTCTTTCCAGATAGCTTGTAATCGATCCAATGTCGACGCGTCGCCGGCCACTGCCGCGCGCAGATTGGTTTTTAGAGAAAGTAGCTCGTTGTGGTTCATGGCGGCCCCCTTTGCTGTTTAAATTATCCATAAAGCAGGGGTTAATATTCGCAGTTGTAGAGGCCTTGTTAAGTCGGCCTTGTCCGATATCTCCGATCCGTTTTCCATTTGTCGAGAGAGAGGATTCCTACAAAGTGTTTGGTCGATTCAACTCTTTTGGCTAAAAAATTTAACTGTCCCCAAGTGCCTACATTCAAGGCTATCCGCTGACTTCTGACGCTGTGTTCCGGATCCTTATCTGGAGCTAAGGCTTTCGTTAGGCTGCTATCAATATCATTGATGGGCCCCCGGACCCGCCAATCCCGCCCCTGTCCAGCCCCCTGAAAGCACAAACTGCTCCATTCCGGGCATCTTAGACCAATGAATAAGCGCTCATGAGTGTTATTCCGAACACCATGTGTGATATTTTGCGCGCCGTTCAAGGTTTTACTGCATGCAGTGCTTTGATGACGAACGCTGCGTGGATTCTGCAATAACTATAAATAGCGAGAATTGTTCATGAGCAAGACCCCTTACGCCGTGGCCGACGCGCCACACGAGGCGAGCCATGCCGAGTCTTCCGGGCTGGAAGTCAAACGCCTGACCTTCGTCGAGGCGGTGGCAATGATTGTCGGCACCAACATTGGCGCCGGTGTGCTGTCGATGGCCTACGCCAGCCGCAAGGCCGGTTACATGCCGCTGCTGTTCTGGCTGGCGGTCGCGGGCATCTTCACCACCATCTCCATGCTGTATGTCTCGGAAACCGCCTTGCGCACCCGCCGTCACCACCAATTGAGTGGCCTGGCCCAACGCTACGTCGGCTCCTTCGGCGCCTGGGCGATTTTCCTCTCGGTGGCGGTCAACAGCATCGGCGCGCTCGTGGCCTACATGAGCGGCAGCGGCAAGGTGCTCAGCGAATTTTTCGGCATCAGCCCGGCACTCGGCAGCGTGCTGTTCTTCCTGCCTGCGGCGTTGGTGCTGTTCCTGGGCCTGAAGGCCATCGGCAAGGGTGAGAAGTTCATCAGCATCGGCATGCTCAGCATGACCCTGGTGTTGGTCATTGCCACACTGGTCAACGAGAACACCCAGTTTGCCAACCTGTTGGAAGGCGATTGGGTCTACATGATCCCGGTGTTCAACATTGCCGTGTTCTGTTTCTCGGCCCAGTACGTGGTCCCGGAAATGGCTCGCGGCTTCAGCCACGCGCCCAAGCGCCTGCCGCTGGCGGTGATCACCGGGATGCTGATCACCTTCATTCTGCTGGCGATGGTGCCGATGTCGGTGATCGCCCTGACCGGCCTGGAAAACCAGAGCGAAGTGGCGACCCTGGCCTGGGGCCAGGCACTGGGGCAGTGGGCGTTCTACACCGCCAACACCTTTGCCCTGTGCGCCATGATGACCTCCTACTGGGGCCTGGGTGGCAGCTTCCTGACCAACATTTTTGACAAGTTCCAGAGCCTGGGCTCGGAGAGCAACCCCAAGACCCGCCTGATGGTCCTGGCCATTGTCTGTGTACCGCCGTTTATCCTGGCCTACAGCGGCATGGTCGGCTTCGTCAGCGCCCTGTACTTCGCCGGGGTTTTCAGCGGGGTGATCCTGTCGATCATGCCGATCCTGATGCTGCGTTCGGCGCGCAAGAATGGCGACATCGTCCCGGCCTGGCAATGCGGCTGGATTGCCCATCCGCTGATCCAGGTCACGGTGGTGGTGCTGTACCTGCTCAGCATGGCCTACGCCATCTGCGCGGCACTGGGTTGGTTGCCCGCCAGTTGGTAGGGTTTTGCGGCTACGCACGTTGATCTAAAAAACGCCCCGACCTGTCGGGGCGTTTTTGTTTTGGCGGGTGACAAATCTGTAGCCGCTGCCGAGCCTGCGAGGCTGCGTCAACGGCCGCAGGACGTTCATTCAACTTGGCAATACAGTCGCTGGGGGACGCTACGCAACCCAACGCAGCCTTCGGCAGCTGCTACAGGAATCGGGGCCGCAGGACGTTCATCGGAATTGGCAATACCGCTAGAGGGCTTTTTCCCGGCAATGCAGGAGGGCTTCGCGGATCATTGCGCTGACCAGGGGGGCGGAGACGCCGAGGTCCCTGGCAATGTCCTTCTGTTTCATGCCATGGATCCGGCACATCTCGAATACATAGCGAGTGCGCTCGGGAAGATCGGCCAGCGCGCCGCTTACCCGTTCCAGAAGTTGCTGGTCCGATACCAGGGCTTCCGGTGTGCCGGCGTGGTGTGCAAGGGCTTCGTTGCTATCGCTGTCCTGGCATATCAGGCGTTCCTCGAATTGGCGTCGACGGTAATGGTCGATCGACAGATTGCGCACGACGCGAGTGAGGTAGGACGCCTGGGACCTGATTTGTTCGTTGTCTCCCGCATCGTCGACTTTCATGAAGGCTTCATGAACGATGTCTTCAGCGTGGCTGCGACACCCGGTGATCCGGGCAGCGAGACCGATCAGGCGTGAACGCTGGTCATAAAACACCTCAAGCAAGGGGGAACCACTTCTGGCTACATCGATTTTTTGCATGAGGCACCTGATCAATTCTTGGTAGTACGCCAGCGAGGGTGAAAAATCTAATACTATTAAGAACTATTTGCAACAACTCCCTGATTCAATCTCCGTCCTGGCCGTGATCAATGGCCGTGCAAGCACCTCTGAAGTTATTTCGCTGTCATTCGTCGATCTAGGAAACCGCGAGACAGGGCCTCATGCCCCTCGCATTGACTCCACAGATCGAGGAATCGCAAATGGCTTTCGACCGCGAAGATGCAACGTTCAAAGTTCTGGTCAACGCAGAAGAACAGTATTCGCTGTGGCCCGACTACAAGGCGGTGCCAGCGGGCTGGCGCGAGGCGGGGAAAAGCGGCCTGAAGCAAGACTGCCTGGACTACATCGAGTCGGTCTGGACCGACATGCGCCCCCTCAGTCTGCGTCAGCACATGGACGGGCAGGCCGGCCGGTGAGCGTTCTGCTGACCCTGTTCTGCCTGCCCTACGCAGGGGCCAGTGCCATGAGTTATGCGCGCTGGCGCCGTAGTGCGCCGGCCTGGCTGGACATTCGTCCGCTCGAGCTGCCGGGTCGGGGCAGCCGTGCTGGCGAGCCGCTGGCGAGCGACCTGGTCGACCTGGCCGCGCAACTGGCCCGCGAGCTGCGCGGTGAAACCTATCGGCATTACGCATTGTTCGGCCACAGCATGGGCTCGCTGCTGGCGTTCGAACTCGCCTGTGCCTTGCGTGCGCAGGGCCTGCCGCCGCCTCGTGCATTGCTGGTGTCCGGCGGCTCGGCCCCCGCGCATCGCGACTACCTGCGCTTTCGCCAACCCCTGGACGATGAGCAACTGATGGCCGAGTTGGCCTCCCTGCAAGGCACGCCCATGGAGGCGCTGCAAGACCCCGAACTGATGCGTCTGGCGCTGCCTGTGCTGCGCGCCGACTTCCTGCTGTGCGGCCGCTATCGCTACCAGCCGACGGCCCCCCTGCAGTGCCCGGTGCATGTGCTGGCCGGCACCGAGGATCGTGCCAGCGAGGCGCAATTGCTGGCCTGGCGCGAACATGCCGGGCTCGACTTCAGCCTTGAGCTGTTCGCCGGTGGCCACTTCTTCATCCAAGAGCAGGAGCGGGCGGTGCTCGATCACCTGTTTGCCTGCCTGGCGGCCTCCTTGCCGGGCGGAGCCGGTGTGCGCCCTGACTCTCACTTTCTTTGCAAAGGTGCGACATGACAGTCCTCCCTACGTCTCTGGTTGATGCGCTGACCGCGCATGCGGTCCGGCACGCTGACAAGCCGGCGGTGCATTTTCTCCTCGACGGCGAAGCGCAGCGCCTGACGCTGACCTATGCCGAACTCGACCGTCGGGCCCGCGCGCTGGCGGCCGTCCTGTCACGCCATGCCGGCGTTGGTGACCGGGCGCTGTTGCTGATGCAGAGCGGTCCGAGCTATGTCGTGTCGTTCTACGCCTGTCTGTACGCAGGCATCATCGCCGTACCGGCGCTGCCGCCCGAGTCGTTGCGCCAGTACGAACTGAGCCGGGTGCGTTCGATCCTCGACGATGCCCAGCCAAGCCTGGTACTGACCGAGGAGCATCTGCGCGAGTCGCTGGTGCAGGCCTTCGCCCAGGCGTTGCCGACCACCCTGTCGGTCGACGCGCTGGATGCACCGTTGCGCGAGGGCGCCGACAGCTGGCCGGTGCGGCGCCCGGCCAACGACGACATCGCCTTCCTGCAATACACCTCCGGCTCCACCGCGACCCCCAAGGGGGTGGAAGTCAGCCACGGCAACCTGGTCGCCAACGAGCAGATGATGCTCGATTGCTTCGACCTGCATGAAGGCGACACCTTTGTCAGCTGGTTGCCGCTGTACCACGACATGGGGCTGATCGGATGCCTGCTGCTCTCGGTCTATCGCGGCGCGACCCTGGTCCTGATGTCGCCGCGGCACTTCGTCGAGCGTCCGGCGCGCTGGCTTGAAGCGATCAGCGAGTTTCGCGCAACCCATACCGGTGCCCCGGACTTCGCCTTCCGCCTGGCCGCCGAGCGGGTCAATGAGCGCGTGCTGGCCAAGCTCGACCTGAGCTGCCTGCGCGTGCTGTTTTCCGGTTCCGAGCCGGTGCGCCAGGACAGCCTGCAAGCCTTCGCCCGGCACTTCGCGCCGACCGGGTTCAATCCGGCGGCGTTCTTGCCGTGTTATGGGCTGGCCGAGGCCACCCTGTTCGTCACCGGCACTACCGCTGCGGAGCACTTCGTCAGTGCCAGTTTCGACAGCCATGCCCTGGGCGAACACCGCGCCGAGCCGGGGCAGGGCAGCTTGCTGGTCAGCAGCGGCATCCTGCACGACGGGCTGCAGGTGATGCTGGTGGATCCGCAAACCGGCGCCATCCAGCCGGACAGCCACATCGGCGAGATCTGGACCAGCGGCGCCAGCGTCGCGCGCGGCTACTGGCGCAACCCGCAGGCGAGCGCGCGGGCGTTTGTCAGCCGTGAAGGGCGCACCTGGCTACGCACCGGCGACCTCGGTTTCCTGCGGGACAACCGCTTGTTCATCACCGGGCGCCTCAAGGACATGATCATTGTCCGTGGCCTGAATATTTACCCGCAGGACCTCGAGCGCGCCGTCGAATACAACGTCGAAGGCGCGCGCAAGGGCCGGGTCACGGCATTTGTGGTGGAACAGGCCCACGGGGAAGGTATCGGCATCGCGGTCGAGATCGGCCGCACCACCCAGCGCAAGATCAGCGCTGCACAGTTGTGCGCTGAAATCGACCGGGCAGTGGCGGATGCTTGTCAGCAGACGCCGGTGTGGATTGCCCTGCTCAACCCCGGTGAACTGCCCAAGACCTCCAGCGGCAAGCTGCAGCGCTCCGCCTGCCGGCAGATGCTCGAGCGCGCGGAGCTGGACTGCTTCCATCTGCGGCGCAACGACCAACCGGTGGCGCGTCAGGGCCAGGCGTTGGTCGACGATCATCAGCGTCTGGTCGCGGCGGTCTGGGCCGAGGTGCTGGGGCAGGATGAGGTGTTCTGCGACGATAATTTCTTCGCCCTGGGCGGCAACTCCATCGCGGCCGCGCAGATTGTCGGGCGCCTGCGCGAGCGCCTGGGGGTAAACCTGGCGCTGGCGAGCGTGTTCGACCACCCCGAGCTGGCTGCTTTCGCACGCTGCCTGGCCGAGGCCGAGGCCGCTGCCGGCCAGGCCCAGCCGGTGTTGCGCCCAAGCGTGACGGACGAACTGCTGCCGTCCTATGCCCAGGAGCGCTTGTGGTTCGCCTGGCAACTGGACCCCCACAGCTCGGTGTACAACGTGCCGCTGGCCCTGCACCTGCGCGGTCCGCTGGCGGTCGAGGCGCTGCGAGCTTCGTTTGTCGCGCTGCAGCAGCGCCACGGGGTGTTGCGCACCACCTTTGCCCCGCAGGGCGAGGGAGTGCGCCTGCTGCTGCAGGAGGCCCTGGCGCTGGAGTTTGCCGTTGAGGATCTATCTGACCTGGCGCCCGAACAGCGTTTGGCCCAGGCCCGCCGGCGCGCCGCCGCGCACGCCCGGCAACCGTTCGACCTGAGCACCGGGCCCCTGCAGCGAGTGTGCCTGCTGCGTCTGGATGAGCGCGAGCACGTGCTGTTGCTGACCACCCATCACATCGCGGTGGATGGCTGGTCGATGCGCAACCTGGTGGATGAGCTGGAAGTGCTTTACGCGGCCCGGCTGGCAGGTAGCGAAGCGGTGCTGCCGGCGCTGGCGGTGGGCTATGGCGACTTTGCCCGCTGGCAGCGTGAGCTGTTGGCCGGGCCTGAGCATGCCCGTCAGTTGGGTTACTGGCGCCAGGCGCTGGCCGGCGAGCCTGGCTGGCTGGAGCTGCATGCACAGCGGCCCCGGGACAAACACGCACTGGCGGTCTGCGAACACTTCACCTTCAGTGGCGTGCAAACCAGTGCCCTGCGTGATTTCGCCAAGGCGCGTGGCGTCACGCCCTTCATGCTGCTGCTCGGTGCGTTCGCGGTCAGTCTGCGCGAGCAGAGTGGTCAGACGCGTATCCGCCTGGGCAGCGACATCGCCAACCGCAGTCACCCGGCCACCGAGCCGTTGGTAGGGTTCTTCATCAATCAGTTGGTGCTGCAGATTGATCTGGACCTGGCCGCCAGCACCGATGTGCTGCTGGAGCAGTGCCGGCGCGTGGTGTTGGGCGCCGCAGGGCACCAGGACTTGCCCTTCGAGCAACTGGTGGAGGCGCTGCGCCCAGCGCGTCGGGCCGGTCGCTCGCCGTTCTTCAGCATCAAGCTCAATTACCAGGAAGGCGAGCCGCCGCTGCCACGTCTGCGCGATGTGCGGGTGGAAGGGTTCGACGCCGGCCAACAGGCCGCCGAGCTGGACCTGATCCTGGGTTTCTACAGCAGTGCCAGCCGCCTCGAAGCGCGCTTCGAGATGCCCGAAGGGCTGTTCCAGCCGGGAGAAATCCCCCAGCTGTTCGCACAGATCCAGGCCGTACTCCACTGCTGGCTGGGTAAGCCAGCGCAGACCCAGGCCGACCTGCTGGAAGCCGCCGCCCAGGTGCGGCGCGAGGCACGGGCGAGCGAAAACCAGCAGCGCCAGACCCTGCTCGCCAGCCAGCGCCCGATGCGCCGGCGCGTCGCGCAGTCGTCCACTCAACCCCACAGCGTCCAGGAGCAATGATGAGCGAGGCCAACGTCACCGCACTGCCAACCATGGGTCGGGCACGCAGAAGCATCACCGCCAGCCAGGAAGAGCGGGTGGTGTTCACGCCCCTGCTCGAAGGGCACACGCTGCCGCTGCTGTGCCGGCCACGGTTCGCCGGCACCGATCTGGTGGCGTGGCTGGGGCAGCACCGCGAGCTGATCGAGGCGCGCCTGCTGGAGCACGGCGCGATCCTCCTGCGCGGGTTTGATGTGGATGGCATCGATGGGTTCGACCGCTGCGTGCAGGCGATCTCCGGCGGTGCGCTCGAATACCTGTTCCGGGCCTCGCCACGGACCCAGGTGACCCGCCAGTTCAACATCTACAGCTC
This sequence comes from Pseudomonas sp. RA_35y_Pfl2_P32, assembly GCF_963970735.1. NCBI lineage: Bacteria > Pseudomonadati > Pseudomonadota > Gammaproteobacteria > Pseudomonadales > Pseudomonadaceae > Pseudomonas > Pseudomonas sp. RA_35y_Pfl2_P32. The sequence continues at coordinate 9,789 of NZ_CAXAQF010000024.1, read as the reverse complement.
CACCGATTATCCGAGCAACGAACGGATCTTCCCCCACAACGAGCACTCCTACTCGCCGGTGTTTCCGCTGCACCTGTACTTCTACTGCGACCTGCCGTCGCTCACCGGTGGCGAAACCCCCTTGGGCGACACCCGTGCGTTGCTGCAACGCATCGACCCGGCCGTGCGCGAGGAATTCCGCCAGCGCCGGATCATGTACGTGCGCAACTACGGCGACGGCATGGGCCTGCCGTGGCAGACCGTGTTCCAGAGCGAGGACCGTGGGGAAGTCGAGGCCTATTGCGCCCGCATCGGTATCGAACCGCAGTGGAAGAGCGGCAACCGCCTGCGCACGCGCCAGGTGGGGCCGGCCATCGTGTGTCATCCGCGTAGCGGCGAAGAGCTGTGGTTCAACCATGGCACGTTCTTCAACGCCCTGACCCTGCCCGAAACCCTTCGCGCGGCACTGATCAGCGAATTCGCCCCCGACGATCTGCCGCAGAACACCTTCTTCGGCGACGGCGCGGCGATCCCCGACGCAATCATCCGCCACCTGCAACAGGCTTACCGCGACGTGATGGTCGAATTCCCCTGGCACAAAGGCGACGTAGTCCTGCTGGACAACATGCTGTCGCTGCACGCCCGTAACGCATTCACTGGCCCGCGCAAGATTCTCACCGCGATGGCAATTGCCCAGAAAAGCGCCGACCTGGCACTCGATTGAGGTTCCCCGACATGCAACTGCCTGCCCACCCAGAAGCTTTCCCTCTTTGCGCACAGCAAGGCGCCGTGCTCAGCCGCCAGGACCGTCTCGGTCGGCCGTTGAACGCCTTGGTCCGCGTGTCTGTCGCTGCCGTTTGCGACCCGTCGCGGCTGCGGGCCGTGCTCGATGAGCTGCAACGGCGCCATGAAGTCCTGCGCACTCGCTATCTGCGTATCGACGGCTTGCGCCGCCCGGTGCAGGCAGTCGAGCAGGCGCTCCGGTCGCCGCTGTATCCGGCGCTGGCGGGGGAGGCCGACGAGGTGGTGCGCCGTGCCTTGGAGCAGGTCGCGTTCGCCGCCGCCGTGGTGCCAGAGGCCAGTGATGCCGACGGCTTCGTGGTGTTGCTCGGTGCGTCCCTGGCCAGCGTCGATGCCCAGGCCTTGCAGCAACTGGCCGAGGAACTGCGACAAGGCTACAGCGCCAGCTTGCCGCCCGCCGATGACGAGGCCTTGCAGTACATCGACTACGCTGCCTGGCAAGGTGAACTGGTCGCTGCCGACCTCGGTGCGCAAGGCGCCAGCTATTGGCGCGAGGTGCAACAGGCCGGGTTGCCACGGGGGGCATTGCCGTTCGAACGGGACGTGCCGGTCAGTCGGGTTACGCCGTTGCGGGTGCCGGCAGACGAGTTGCTGCAGGCCGTGGACCGGTGCGCTGCAGCGCTGGGCATGCCGGCGGACGACCTGCTGCTGTGCCTCTGGGGTGGTTTCCTGTGCCGTTTGACCGACCAGTCGCAGGTGTCCTTGACGGTGACCCTGGAGGGTCGCAATGACCAGGTGCAAGGCATCCTCGGTCGCTTCGAACGTCGCCTGCCGATCAACCTGGTGTATCCCGTCGAGGCCAGCCTGGCGCGTACGCTGGAGGATTTGCGTGGGCGCATTGACGAGGCCCGCTCCTGGCTCGAATGCCTGGACGAAGGTGCCGTGGCCGGGCTCGACCGGGACGCTGGTTTTGGCTTCAGCGCGCAGTGTCGGCCGGTGGCGGGCATCGAGGTCCAGCTCGATGCCCATCAATGGCCATTGTTGAGCCTGGGCCGGGAAGGGCGGACGCTGTGCCTGGAACATGCCGCCGAGCGCCTGGAACCCGCGGTGGCGGCGCTCTGGCTGGAGCAGTTCGGGGTGTTTGCCGGCACTGCGCTGAGCGATCTCGACCAGCGCCTGACCCAGGTCAGCCTGCTGGGCGCCGCGGAGCGTGCGCGTATCGCCACTTTCGAGCAGGGGCCGGACATGCCCCTGGCATCGCCGGGGCTCTTGCACCGTCTGTTCGAGGCGCAAGTGGCGCACAAACACAGCCAACTGGCGGTGCGCCAAGGCGACCAGAGCCTCGATTACGCCACGCTGGAGCGGCGTGCCAACCAACTCGCCCATGCCCTGCAGGCCGCGGGCGTGGGGCGTGAGCGGATCGTCGGGGTGTATGCGCCGCGTTCGCTGTCGGCCCTGGTGGCGATGCTGGGAATCCTCAAGGCCGGTGGCACCTACCTGCCGCTGGACCCGGACTACCCGGCCGAGCGCCTGAGTTTCATGCTCGCCGATGCCGGCGCGACGTGCCTGCTGAGCCTGGACCCCCTCGACACCGAACTGCGCCTGCCGGCCGGGCTGGCGGTGCTGTCCCTGGCGCCGGACTCGGCCATCTGGCAGGGGCCGGACGCACCTGTGCCGGTAACGGTGACCGGCGATGACCTGGCCTATGTCATCTATACCTCCGGTTCCACCGGCACGCCCAAGGGCGTTGCCGTCAGCCATGCCAACGCCCTGGCCGCGACGCTGGCACGTTTTGTCCACTACCAGGCCCCGGTGGAGTCGTTCCTCTTGCTCTCGTCACTGTCGTTCGACAGCTCCGTCGCCGGGCTCTTCTGGACCCTGGGCCAGGGGGGTTGCCTGCACCTGCCGAGCGCTGAGCAAGCCAAGGACCCCCGCGCCATCGCCCAATTGCTGGGTGAGCAGGGGATTACCCATTACCTGGCACTGCCCGGCCTGCACGGCGAAGTGCTGGAGCACCTGGGCGAGCAGCGCCTGCGCGTGGTGGTGGTAGCCGGCGAGGCGTGCACACAGGCCTTGGTGGCTCGGCATGCCCAGCGACTGCCCGCCACCTTGTTGAGCAACGAGTACGGGCCGACCGAAGGCAGCGTCTGGTGCAGCGCCTGGAACGCCGACCCGGGGCCGGTGGCGATTGGACGCCCGGCGCCAGGGATGCGCGTTCTACTGCTGGACGCCCAGCTGCATCCGGTGCCGATCGGCCAGATCGGCCAGCTGTATGTCGCCGGTCCCGGGGTCACCCGTGGCTACCTCAATCGCCCGGCCCTGACCGCTGAACGCTACCCGACGCTTGCCGATGGCAGTCGTGGCTACTGCACCGGCGATTTGGCGCGCTGGCGCATTGACGGTCAGTTGGAATTCCTCGGGCGAATCGACGCCCAGGTCAAGATTCGCGGGTTCCGCATCGAGCCCGGCGAAGTCGAAGCCGTCCTGGCCAGCTGTGAAGGGGTCAGCGAGGCGGCGGTGGTGGTTCGGGAAACGGCCAGCGGCGCGCAACTGGTGGCGTTCGTGGTCGCCCGCGCCGAGAGCGCCCAGGAGCAGCTTGCCGAGCGTCTGTCGGTACAGCTGGCACAGCGGCTGCCGGCGCACATGGTCCCGAGCGCGGTGCAGCGCCTCGAACACTTGCCGCTGATGCCCAACGGCAAGGTGGACCGGCGCGCGCTGGCGGCCGAGGCCGTGGTCGAGCAGGCCTACCAGGCGCCGCAGACTGAACTGCAGCGCATCCTCGCCGGCGTCTGGCAGGACGCGCTGGGGGTCGAGCGGGTCGGCCTGCAAGACAACTTCTTCGCCCTTGGCGGTCACTCGCTGCTGGCCACCCGCTTGCGCGCGCGCCTGCAGGAACAGCTGGGCATCGAACTGCCGTTACGGCTGTTCTTCGAGGGCGAAACGCTTGAGCGTTTCAGCGCCAAGGTCGCCGAATTGCAACAGGCGCCAGCCAGCGACCTGGATGCGCTGGAAAATCTGTTTGCCGAAGTGGAGGCACCATGACTGTCGCCGATCGTTTGCTCGCACTGGCCCGGCGCTTCGCCGAACTCGACCCGGCCGCACGCCGCCAGTTGGGTGAGAAGCTCAAGGCCCAGGGCATGAGCCTTGAAAGTCTGCCGATTCCTCCACGCCCGGACAGTCCGGCAGCGGTCGTCGCCTCTTATGCCCAGCGCCGCCTGTGGACCCTTTGGCAACTGGACCGGCAGTCGGCCGCCTATAACCAGGCGGGCGTGCTGCACCTGCAAGGTGATCTGGACGAGGCGGCCTTGCAGGCGGCGCTCGACCACGTGGTCGAGCGCCATGAAATTCTGCGCACCCGCTTTGCCGAGGTCGACGGCGAGCTGTCGCAAGTGATCCAGGCGCCATCCGCGGTGACCTTGCCAGTCCTCGATCTGCGTGCCATGGCCGACCCGGATGCAGCCCTGGCCACGGCCTTGCAAGACGCTGGCGCGCAAGCGTTTGACCTCTATCAAGGGCCGCTGCTGCAGTTCACCCTGGTGCGCCTGGGCGAGCAGCGTCAGGCCTTGCTGCTGGCGTTGCACCACATCATTTCCGATGGTTGGTCGATGCAGATCCTGCTCGGCGAACTCGCACAGGGCTACGCCGCCTACCTGCAGGGACAGGCCCCGCAATGGCCGGATTTGCCCGTGCAATATGCCGACTACGGGCTGTGGCAGCGCAATTGGCTGGAAGCCGGCGAGGGCGAGCGTCAACTGGCCTATTGGCGCCAGACCCTGGGCGAGCGTCCGCCGATCCTCGAACTGCCGGCCGATCATCCACGACCCGCGCAGATGAGCTGTCGCGGCGCGAGCCTGGGCTTTGAGCTGGAGCCGGCACTGGCCGCGCGCCTCAAATCGCTGGCCGCCGCCAGCGGTAGCAGTGTGTTCATGCTGTTGCTGGCGGCCTTCAAGGTCCTGCTGCACCGCTATACCGGGCAACAGGAACTGCTGGTGGGCGTGCCGGTGGCCAACCGTCAGCGCCAGGAAGTCCAGGGGTTGATCGGCTTTTTCGTCAACACCCAGGTGTTGCGCAGCGAGTTGCAACCGCGCCTGGCGTTTCGCGCCGTGCTCGATGGGGTCCGGCAGACGGTCATTGCTGCCCAGGACTGCCAGGACCTGCCGTTCGAGGAACTGGTGGACGCCCTGGGCGTGGAGCGCAGCCTGAGCCGCAACCCGCTGTTCCAGGTGATGTTCAATCACGAGCAGCGCAGCACTGCCGAACTCTCCGGCATGCCCGGCTTGCATGCCCGGTTGCAGGTGGCCGCGCCGCAGATGGCCAAGTTCGACCTCAGCCTCGATACCGAGGAAGACGCCAATGGCGTAATCAGTGGCGCCTTCACCTATGCCACGGACCTGTTCGATGCTCCGCGCATCGAGCGCATGCGTGGGCATTTCCTGCGGCTTTTGGGCGACTGCGCCGAGCGTCCCGATGGGGCGATCGGCGACCTGGCGCTGCTCGACGCCGATGAGCGCCACCAGGTGCTCGAAGGCTGGAACGCGACCGCGGTCGACTACGCAGAGCCGCAGTGCCTGCAGGTCTTGATCCAGGCGCAGGCGGCCGCGACCCCCCAGGCCACCGCGCTGATCGTCGGCGAGCGGCAGCTTAGCTACCGCGAACTGAATGCCGCCGCCAACCGCCTGGCGCATTACCTGCGCGCGCGCGGTGTGGGCCCGGAGCACCTGGTCGGGGTGTTTGCCGAGCGTTCGCTGGACATGGTGGTCGGCCTGCTTGCCGTGCTCAAGGCCGGCGCCGCCTACCTGCCGCTGGAACCGGACCAGCCTGACCAGCGCCTCGCCTACATGCTTGAGGACAGCGGTGCAAAACTGCTGCTGACCCAGGCGCCTCTGCTGGCGCGCCTGCCGGCCAGCGAACGCGAAGTGCTGTGCCTGGACCGCGACGCCGCGCACTTTGCCGAGTACCCGGCGGATGACCCGAGCCTGCTCAACCACCCCGATCAGCTCGCCTACAGCATCTACACCTCCGGCACCACCGGCCGGCCAAAAGGGGCGGGCAACAGCCACGCCGCGCTGTGCAATCGCCTGCAGTGGATGCAGGCCACCTTTGCCCTGGATCAGGATGACCGGGTGCTGCAGAAGACGCCGTTTGGTTTCGACGTCTCGGTGTGGGAGTTCTTCTGGCCGCTGATGACCGGCGCCACCCTGGTCATGGCCGCCCCCGGTGCCCATCGCGCCCCGGCCGAGCTCAAGGCGATCATCGCCGGGCAGGGCATCAGCGTCCTGCACTTCGTGCCGTCCATGCTGCAAGCCTATCTGGCGTGCGAGTCCCTGGCCGACTGTCCGCGCCTGCGCCTGGTGATGTGCAGCGGCGAAGCCTTGCCCCTTGATCTGCAGCAGCGTTTCCTGGCCCAGAGCCGCGCCGGCCTGCACAACCTTTATGGCCCCACCGAGGCGGCCATCGACGTCAGCCACTGGGCCTGTGATGACACGCCGGGGCTGTACAGCGTGCCCATTGGCCGGCCGATCGCCAACCTGCGCCTGTACGTGCTCGATGGGCAATTGCTGCCGGTGGCCAAAGGCGTGCCGGGCGAGCTGTACATCGGTGGCGTTGGCCTGGCCCGTGGTTACCTGGGGCGTCCCGGGCTGACCGCCGAGCGCTTTGTTGCCGATCCGTTCGGCCAGGGCGGCCGGCTGTACCGTACCGGTGACCTGGCGCGCTGGCGTGAGGAGGGTGCGATCGAGTACCTGGGACGTATCGACCATCAGGTAAAGATCCGTGGCTTGCGCATCGAACTGGGTGAGATCCAGGCGCGCCTGCTGGAACACCCGGCGGTCAGTGAAGCGGTGGTGGTGGTTTCAGACGCGGCAGCCGGCAGCCAGCAATTGCTCGGCTATGTGGTCGCGGCTGCCGATGACGGCCTGGCAGACGCCCTGCGCCTGCGCCTGGGCGAAGCGCTGCCGGAGTACATGGTGCCGGCACAGATCATCGTGTTGGCGCAGATGCCCTTGAGCGCCAACGGCAAACTCGACCGCAAGGCCTTGCCGGAGCCGGTGCGTAAAGTCCGTACCTCGGACGCGCCACAAGGGCCAGTGGAGCAGGCCCTGGCGACGATCTGGAGCCAGTTGCTGGGTGTCGATGACATCGACGCCCAGGACAATTTTTTCGAACTCGGTGGCGACTCCATCATCGCCATCCAGGTCGCCAGCCGGGCCCGACTGGCGGGTTGGCAGGTGGGTCCGCGTGACCTGTTCCGTCATCAGACCCTGCGTCAACTGGCGCAGGTGGCCACCGCCCTGGGTCAGCCATGCGAAGGGGCTGCACGCCCTGCGCAGGGCGCAATCGCGCTGACGCCATTGCAGCAACGGTTTTTCGCCACGCCCATGGCCCAGCGCCAACACTGGAACCAGTCCTTGCTGCTGACGGTGGAGGCGCCGCTGGCTGTGGCGCAACTGCAGCAGGCGCTCACGGCCCTGGTCGCCCATCACGATGCCTTGAGCCTGCGCTGGCGTCAGGACAGTGCGGGCACCTGGCAGGGCGCCTACGCGGCGCCCAGCGCAGTCGAGGTCTGGCATCGCCAGGCGCCGGATGCCGACGCCCTGGCGCTGCTCGTCAACCAGGCGCAACGCAGCCTGGACCTTACTCACGGCCCCCTGTTGCGGGCGGTATTGATCGACCTGCAGGACGGTGGCCAGCGCCTGTTCCTGGCGATTCATCACCTGGTGGTGGATGGCGTGTCCTGGCGCATCCTGCTCGAAGACCTGCAGCAGTTGTTGGCAGATCGCACGGCGGCATTGCCGCGGCGCAGCCATGCGTTGGGTGAGTGGACCGGCTTTCTGGCACAGCGCGCGCAGCACCGCGAGGTGCTGGCGCAGTTGCCTTGGTGGCAGGCGCAACTGGGCGAAGTGCCGGCCAGCTTCCCGGGGGCGCGCCACGACGGCCCGGCCCCGGTCAGCGAAGCCGTGACGCTGGCCTTGCAGCTGGATCACACCCAGACCCGCCACCTGCTGCGCGATGCCCCAGCGGCCTATCGCACCCAGGTCAACGACTTGCTGCTGTGTGCCCTGGCCCGCGCCTGGTGGCGCTGGAGCGAGCAACCCGAACTGTTGCTGGAGCTGGAAAGCCATGGCCGCGAGGAACACCTGGCCAACCTGGACCTGAGTCGGACCGTCGGCTGGTTCACCGCTACCTATCCGGTGCGGCTGCAGGCGTGTGCTGACCTGGGCCAATCCCTCAAGGCCACCAAGGAGCACCTGCGTCGGGTGCCGGACAGCGGCCTGGGCTTTGGCCTGCTGCAACAATTGGCACCTGCTGAGGTACGGGCGCAGTTGGCGGCGCGTCCGGTGCCACGCATCACCTTCAACTACCTGGGCCAGTTCGATGCCAGCTTCGACGCTGGCCTGCTGGGCCGTGCGGGCGAATCCTGCGGCGACAGCCTGGACCCGGCTGCGCCGTTGTCCAATTGGCTGTCGATCGATGGCGGGGTGAACGACGGACGCCTGCAGTTGGCCTGGACCTTCAGCCCCCAGCAACTCGACGCGCAGCGGCTGGCCGAACTGGTGGCGCTGTATGAGGCCGAACTGCTGGCGCTGGTCGCCCATTGCCTGACGCCCGGCGTCGGCGGTGCGACGCCGTCGGACTTCCCTTTGGCGACCCTGGATCAGGCGCAACTGGATGCCCTGCAGTTGCCGCTCAGCCAGGTTGAAGACCTGTACCCGCTGTCGCCGATGCAGCACGGCATGCTGTTCCACAGCCTGTATCAACCGGGCGATGGCAGCTACATCAATCAGGTGCGCATGGATGCCGAAAGCCTCGATCCCGAGCGCCTGCGTGCCGCCTGGCAAGCCGCCCTGGACAGCCACGGCGTTCTGCGCAGCGGCTTCGTCAGCCCGGCGGGCGGGGTGCCGTTGCAGGTCATCCTGCGTGATGTCGCACTGGACTGGAGCGAGGTGAAGGCCGGCGATCTTGAAGCCCTCGCCGAAGCTGAACGCCGTCCCTTCGACCTGCTGTGTCCACCCTTGATGCGCCTGCTGCTGGTGCAGACCGGCACCGGCCGGCATCACTTGATCTGGACCTGCCATCACCTGTTGCTCGACGGTTGGAGCCAGGCCCAGCTGTTCGCCGAGGTCATGCAGCGCTATGCCGGGCAAGCGCTGCCACCCCCTGTGGGGCGCTACCGTGACTATATCGCCTGGTTAGCCGGCAACCATCCGGCCACCAGCGAGCGCTTCTGGCGCGAGCAGTTGGCGCCGCTGCAGTCGCCTACCTCGCTGGCGGCGGCCATCGCCCTGGAAAATCCTGGGCAAGGCACCGCCGAGCATCGCTCGCACCTGTCCAGCGCGGCCAGCGAGCGGCTTCGTCAATTCGCCCGGCAGCGCAAGGTCACCCTCAGCAGCCTGTTGCAGGCGGCCTGGCTGTTACTGCTGCAGCGCTACACCGGCCAGGCGTGCGTGGCCTTCGGCGCCACTGTCGCCGGGCGTCCGGCCGAGTTGCCGGGGATCGAGCAGCAACTGGGGCTGTTCATCAATACCCTGCCGGTGGTTGCCAGCCCGCAACCGCAACTCACCGTCGGCCAATGGCTGGACCAGGTCCAGGCACTGGGCCTGGCGGTGCGCGAGCATGAACACTCGGCGCTGTATGACATTCAACGCTGGGCCGGGCAGGGCGGCCAGAGCCTGTTCGAGCAGATCCTGGTGTTCGAGAACTACCCGCTCGACAGCGCGCTGCTCAGTGGCCAGGGCGACGGCCCACGGTTTTCCAATCTGGTCAGCCGTGAGCAGGGCAATTACCCGCTGATGCTGCTGGTCAACCAGGGCGACGCGTTGGCGTTCTGCTACAGCTATGACCGCGCCCGCTTCGATGGGGCGGCCATCGAGCGCCTTGACGGCCATCTGCATCAACTGTTACTGGCGATCAGCGAGGACGCCAGCCAGCGCCTCGGGCAACTGCCGTTACTGGGCGCCAGCGAACGGGCGGCGGTACTGGCTGCCGGTAACGCCCACGATCACGGGGTGGCCGATTTCGACCTGGTGCACCAGTTCGAGCGCCAGGCCGCCCGTGTGCCCGAGGCGATTG